>JAJPJR010000010.1 GCA_021324165.1 Armatimonadota bacterium | reverse complement strand
GGCGCAGCGAAGGCTGCTTCCCCTGTGACTTTGCCCGCCCCCAACCCGTCAAAACCGTACAAACGCGGTGGGGTACGATTTTCACCGAATCCGACTGCCCGGAGGTAGTTCATCAACATGAAGAACGTAGTTTTGTTCGCTGGCGCTGCTCTTGCGGTTTCCGCATCCGCCCAAGCGCCGTTCACCATCGTTTCGCCCAAACAGGGCGCGAAAGTTCGGGAGACCGTGCCAATCGTCATGCCCAAAGCCAGCGTGCCGCAAGGCGGGTTCATCGGCGTTTCGATTGACGGCAAGTTCATCGAAGCCACCACTCCGACCGCCGACCCGAAGACCGGCAACTTCATTTACAACCTGAACACCAAAGGCAAGCAGATCCCCGATGGCGACCACACTCTCGGCGTAACGCTGTTCATGAACTCGGGCGGACAGCCGGTCATCGCCGACAAAAGCGAAGTCAAGATTCACGTCGGCAACCGCGAAGGGATTGACTTTCCGGCAGACGGAATGCTGATCAAATACAAGTTTTTCCCTGGCTACAACTCGATCTATCGGGTTGACATCGGGCAGGACGCCAGCATTCTAAGCGAAGCCAAGAACAAAATGGGCGGCCGTGCGTCGCAGCTTCCCGGATTTGCCGAATCGGCCCGGATGCTCGTGGCGGTGGACGATGTGAAACCCGGAGGGCTCGGTCTGGTGCGGTTCCAACTCGTCCCTTATAAGGGCAAAGATAAAGATTACGTTGTGGCTACCGTGGCCGGAGACCCGGGACCCTCGAAGATTCCGCAAAACCAGTTTGCTCCCATGTACCGAATCCTGAAACCTTCGGGTCATGAGGTGTATGGCGACGTTCCCGAGGCGCTCGTGGTGCACGAGGACGACGTAGAACGGTACGTGTTGGTAACCCTTCCCCTGCCGCTTCTGCCGCAGGATAAAGTGAAAATCGGCGACACCTGGCAGGGCGGAATCGCGTTCGACACCGGACTCGAAGCGCGGGTTACCGGAAAAGCGAGCCGAGTGCAGCCCGCTGTCGGAACGCTTACGAACGTGGAGTGGGAATCCGGTCAGCCGTGCGCGAAGATCGTTTACAGCATTCAAGAATCGAGCAAAGATGCCGGCCAGATGAACGTGGCGGGCCGGCAGTTTCAAAGCGGTTTCCGATCGGCGATCACCCAAACGATATGGTTCTCGCTGAAAGAAGGCAGGATCATCCGCTCGGAAATCATCGCCGAAGGCGACACCAAGATCAACGCTCCTGAAAGCGGCGGAGGCGGCGGCGGAGGATTCATGCCCGGAGGCGGCGGCGACAACCAGGGTCCCGGCGCGAGAGGACCGAGGCCGGCAGGCGGAGGCGGCGGCAACAGCGGCGTTGGAGTCGTGCTTCCAGCCGGCGGACAAGGAGCCATGAGAGCCGGAATTCGAGGTCAAGGCAGCAACCCGCAAGGCGGCGGCCAGAATCAAGGCGGGGGTCAAGGCGGCGGCGGCAGTTATTTTGTCCGCCAAAAACTGTTCATCCGCTTGATCCTCGAAAGATAATCTCTGACGACGATCGGAAAGGCTTCTCGTCAAGACAGATGAGAAGCCTTTCTGTTTTGTTGGATTCGCCAAAATAGAAATCGGATGGCAAGCCCCGTTCCCCGCAACGATTACGACAGCCTGTTCGATGATGACGAGTCGCTCGACGACCGCCGCGCGACCATCGTCGAGCACCTCGAAGAGCTTCGAACGCGCCTTTTTCGTTCGCTGCTGTTGATCACGCTCGGCTGGGTCGTGGGTTGGTTTGCGTTTGACCCGATCTTCAACGCGTTGGAAGGCGTGATGCGCGACCCTTCGATTCGGCCGCCGGGCTTGGTGGTAAAGCCGGTGTTTACCAACTTTGCCGATGCGTTTTTGCTGAAGTTCAAACTGTCGCTGATCATCGGCATTATCATCATGGCGCCGTTCGTCATCGTGCAGTTGTGGGGTTTTGTGCGGCCGGCATTGAAGCGAAAAGAACTTAAAGCGTTTCGTTCGGTCGTGCCGTTTACGGTGGTTTTGTTTAGTTTAGGGGTTGTGCTCGCGTTCGTCATTTTGCGGCCGGCGCTCAAATGGTTCATGGGGTACATCGTCGAATTCAACGCCGACCTTTATCAAAACCCTGGTGTGTTCTCGTTTTTTGTGTTGAAGATGGCGCTGGCATTCGGTGCGGGATTTCAACTTCCGCTCGTGGTCTGGTTCCTTGCGAAAATCGAACTGCTGACATCCGAAGCGCTTTGGAAGCATTGGAGAGTTGCCGTAACAGCGGTTATCGTGATCGGATTCGCGCTCACGCCGAGCAACGATGTGTTCAGCAACGCCGCGCTCATCATCCCGATGCTGCTGCTGTATTTCATCACGGTGTTCGCCGTACGGCTTCTCGAAAAGAACAGGCGCAAGGCGGATGAAAAGCGATCCCGTTAAAACTCCGCTGACGCCCAAGCAGGTGCTCGACCTGCTGGCTTCGCGGTCGTTTTATGCCGATCAGATTGCCGCGGTGGGAGTCGAAGAAGCCAAATGCGCCGAGTTCGCGAACCCCGAACGGCCGATGCTTGCGAGGCTTGCCGAAACAGTTTCGAACCTGGGAATCCATCGGCTGTATGCGCATCAGGCCGCAGCGTTCGATCTGGCCGAATCGCGGAAAGATTGCGTTGTTTGCACGGGCACCGGCAGCGGCAAAACGCTCTGCGCGAACCTTCCCGTGCTCAACCGTCTGATGAGCGAACCCCGCGGCACCGCGCTGTATCTGTTTCCAACCAAAGCCCTCGCGCAGGATCAGCTTCGCGCGTTGGAAGCGTTGATGCCCGAAGAGATTCGGGCAGCCGTTTATGACGGCGACACGCCAAAGTCAAAACGCGCCGCAATCCGAAAAACGGCGAACATCCTGTTGACGAATCCAGACATGCTGCACGTGGGCATTCTGCCCAACCACGGCGTTTGGCACCGTTTTTTGAAAAGCCTCCGGTTCATTTTGATTGACGAGTTGCACGCCTACTCCGGCGTTTTCGGCTCGCACGTGGCGCTCGTGCTTCGAAGGCTGTTAAGAATGTGCGATAGGTATGGCAGCAGGCCGACGATCATCGCGCTCAGCGCAACGATCCGCAACCCTTCCGAACTGTTCGAATCGCTCACGGGGCGGTCTGCCGAAATCGTCAGTATGGATGGCGCTCCGCAGGGAATCCGCCGCCTTGCTCTTTGGAACCCACCACCGATCGAGGGCGCCGACGATCGGCGGAGCACGCTGATCGAAACCGCCAACATTCTTGCGGCGCTTGTTTCTGCCGAAGTGCGAACGCTCTGCTTTTCGCGAACGCGGATCGGTGCCGAACTGATCTACTCCTACACCCTCAGAATTCTGAAAGATGCCGATGCACGGCTTGCAAAACGGGTGGAATCGTACAGAGGCGGGTACACAGCCAAAGACCGCCGCGCCATCGAAAAAAGGCTGTTTTCGGGAGAAACGTTGGGCTTGTGCGCAACCAACGCGCTGGAATTGGGAATTGATGTCGGTTCGCTCGATGTTGTGTTGATGAGCGGATATCCGGGAACGATAACCAGCCTGAAACAGCAGTCGGGACGCGCGGGGCGCGGATCAAAAGAGTCGCTTGCCATTCTCATCGCGCAAAACAATCCGCTCGATCAGTTTCTGATTCGCAAACCGGATGCGATTCTTTCGGCCAAACCGGAACCTGTCAACATCCACCCTTCGAATCCCAAAATCTTGGCGGCGCAGCTTCGGTGCGCGGCATACGAACAGCCGTTGGTTCCAACAGATCTGGAACGATTTCCCGAAAATGCGCTCGATCTGGTTGAAGAGTTGGAGGCGCAGGGCGCCCTCTCGCGCCGTTCGGGTTTTTGGCTGTACCCTGAGGCGCAGTCTCCCGCCGCCGAAGTAGATATCCGCTCGTCCGATGCGATCTACCAGATTCAGCACGAAGATGAACTTATCGGCACGATGGAGGAGTGGCGCGCGTTCGAAAACGGGCACAAAGGCGCGGTGTATCTTCATTACGGAAGGCAGTATCTGGTTAACGATCTTGATCTGGTGAACCAAACGATTCACGTCCAGCCCACGCAATGCGAAACTTACACCCAGGCGATTGCGCAGACATCGGTGCTGCCGACCGCAGAATATGAACGCAAGCGGCATGGACGAACGGCCATTGCGCTTCAAGACCTGAGCGTAACAAGCATCGTAACGGGATACAAAACGCGCTCGATTCTGTCCGATGCCGTCTTGGGTGTCGCCGACCTCGATCTTCCGGCGCGCACCATCGAAACGGTTGGATTGATGCTCGATCTTCCGATCTCCATCAGCGGTTCTCAAGTTGAAACGGGCGCGGTGCACGCGCTCGAGCACGCTGCGCTGGTGATTGCGCCTCTCGTCGCATCGTGCGACATGCGCGACGTTCGAAGCGCGTTTTATCCGATCTGGCCCGACACGATGCGCCCGTGTGTTTTCATTTACGATGCCGCGCCCGGAGGATCGGGCATTTCGCAGACGCTGTTTGAAAACTCCACCGAATGGTGGGACAAAATCTCTGAACTGATTTGCGGATGCAGGTGCGAGGACGGCTGCCCGTCATGTGTTCTTATCTCGGAATGTCCGTTCGGCAACGCCGAAATCAGCAGGCGGGCGGCCGCGGGACTGTTGAAAGCGATTTGAGCCGGGCGGCATAAACCGGCGAGACAAGACTGCCGATACCATCAAGGTGGTGCGGCGGATTTTCTTTCTGGGCTCGGCTGGGGCGCTTGTGGTCACGCTTGGTGCGGCTTGGTTTTGGCCTGCGGCGTTGTGGGGGTTCGCGGCTTTGGGGCCGCTGATCGCGGTCGGCATCTGGGACCTGACGCAGCGGAGCCACTCTCTTCGGCGGAACTATCCGATCATCGGTCACGGCAGATATCTGTTCGAAGCGTTGCGGCCGGAGATTCAGCAGTATTTCGTCGAATCAAATCTGGATGGTGTACCGTTCAGCCGTCAGATCCGCTCGGTGATTTATCAACGCGCAAAAAGCGATTTGGCAACGATTCCGTTCGGCACGCAGCAGCGGGTTTATGAAACCGGATATGAATGGTGCGCGCACACCATGACCCCTGCGCCGCATCTATCCGAACCGCCGCGCGTTCTTATCGGCGAACACACTTGCCGAAAACCGTACAGCTGCTCGGTGTTCAACATTTCGGCGATGAGTTATGGAGCGCTCAGCCACACGGCGATCGAGGCTTTGAACAAAGGCGCTCAACTGGGAGGCTTTGCCCACAACACGGGCGAAGGCGGTGTGAGCGAATATCATCGCAAGAACGGCGGCGATCTCATCTGGCAGATCGGCACTGGGTATTTCGGCTGCCGCACTGCCGACGGCGGCTTCGATGAGATTAAATTCGCTCAAGTCGCAAACGACGATCAGATCAAAATGGTCGAGGTCAAGATTTCGCAAGGCGCAAAGCCTTCGCACGGAGGCATTCTGCCTGGCGTCAAAGTTTCCGAAGAGATCGCAAGGATTCGCGGCGTGGAAGTTGGGAAGGATGTGATCTCTCCGCCCACCCACAAGACGTTCGATACGCCGATCGGTCTGCTGCAGTTTCTTGCACGTCTTCGCGAGGCGTCGGGCGGCAAGCCTGTGGGCTTTAAGATCTGCATTGGAAGGCCGGAAGAGTTTATGGCGATCGCAAAGGCGATGATCGAAACCGGGCTTCATCCCGACTTTATCACCGTTGATGGCGCAGAAGGCGGCACCGGAGCGGCGCCTCTGGAGTTCACCAACTCGGTGGGGATGCCTCTGCGCGAAGGGCTTTTGTTCGTGCACAACGTTCTGGTTGGCTGCGGTCTGCGAAGCAGAATCAAAATCATCGCCGCAGGCAAGATCGCAACGGCATTCCAGATGTATCGCGCGATGGCGTTGGGCGCCGATATCTGCAATTCTGCAAGAGGGATGATGTTTGCGATCGGCTGCATCCAATCGCTGCGATGCAACAAAAACGACTGCCCCGTTGGCGTGGCGACGCAAGACCGCGCGCTCGCCTCTGCTCTTGATGTGAGTTCGAAAGCCGTGCGTGTGTTTCGCTATCACCAAGAAACCATCAAAGCGTTTATGGAACTTTTGTCGGCAACCGGAAAATCGTCACCCAGCGAAATTACGGCATCTGATATTTTCCGCCGCGTGAGCGCCAGTTCGATCAAACGGTTTGATGAGATTTACGAATTCATCGCTCCGCAATCTCTATTGAGCGGTTCGGCACCCAAAGCCTTGCAAAACTGCTGGGATTGCGCCGACCCGGGTTCATTCGGCCCGAAAAATCAAACTCTGCTTTCGGCCTGACGCAAGATTGGCACGCAAATTGCGCTGAGAAGTTCCGGGTGTAACACGCCCGGAGGCAGTCGCAATGCGTTTCTTGAAAGGAGAGGCGCTGCTTCTTGCGGGATTCTTTTCAATCGCCGCGAATGCAGCGGAATTCAGCACGAAGGTTGTGAGTTGGAGCGGCCCGTGGAACTTTACGGCGTTCGCCGATTACGCTTCGCCCGCGATCGAGCATCTTTACGCCGATCAAAAACTACGAATCGAAGGGGCAAATAAGGTCGCACAGTTCACGATCGTGTCCGAAGCGCATTGCAACCCAGGATGGTGGCTCACGGGGCAAAGCGTGATGACGATTGACGGCAGCCTCGGCTGGAACCACGGTTGGGATCAGAACCAGTTCCTTCAAATCGAGACCACCATCCAAGATTTAGACACAAACAAAACCTATCACGCGGTGACCGGGCTGTATCAGTACGGACGCGGATTTGGAGGAGCGATTCAGTTCGACGGCGCAGCCAAAAACATCCGGTTCACCGATCTGTTCACGCTTTCCACCGGCCCCGACGGAAGGTTTGCAGAATGGGTCAGCAGCAACCATTACATGACGGCTTCGCAGACCGTGCCCGAACCGTTCACCGCAGTGTCGGCAGTTGCCGCTCTGTGCGCGGCGGCATGTCGGCGGAGGCGGACATCCAAGTAGATTTGCGGGGAGCAAGATTTCGGTGAACGTCCAGCCGATTGACTGCCGTCCATAGCACTTAGAGGGGTCGCGCGCGGCCATCTTTTAGGAGGACTCTTGATGACAAAGTTATCGCGGGCAGGATCGGCTTTCGCTTCTGCCCTCATCATCGGCACCGCTTTCGCCCAGAATCAGCATCCCAAAGTGCTGTATCCGTCTGGCCAGGGTGTTGCCGAATCGCAGGCCGTTATTGACACGCGGATCGGACCGCAAATCTCGGATGTGCACGGGTTTGGGGAAACGTATATGCCCGAAAACCCGATGCTCAGGAAGCAGCATTCCATTGATCTGAAAACCAAACTGGAATCCATGTCGCTCCGCGCCGGGGAAGTTGCTCCGGTTGTGCGTACGTTCGTAGAAAGGCTGTTTCCTGGAATCGTTCAAGACCAGTGGCAGCCGCCGGACTGCACGCTTGCAGTAGGTCCCGATTATGTGGTTGCAACAACCAATATGAAAATCGGTTTCTTCCGCAAGAGCGACGGCGCGCTTGTGTTTCTTCGGTGGCTCGGAAATCAGGAATCGCAAGGGTTTTTCAACCCTGTGGGTGCACTCAATTTCACTTTTGATCCGCGATGCCTGTATGACCGAAACACCGGCCGGTTCATCGTGATGTGCGCCGAAGAGTATTCGGGCCCGAACCGATCGCTGATTGACATCGCCGTTTCCGACGACAGCGATCCGAACGGCGTTTGGTATCTGTACCGAGCGAGCATTCTTCAGGTGATCGGAGGACAGCAGTTTTGGCTCGATTATCCGAGCCTGGCCGTGGACAACAACGCGATTTATGTCAACGGCAACCTGTTCGGTTTCAACAGCGGGTTCGGCGGAGTTGTTTACCGCATCATGCCGCTGGCTCCGCTGCTTTCGGGCGGCGCGATGACGTTCACCGACATCCGTGACAGCAACTCGGGAAGCGTGCAGGGCGGGCCGCATATCGGCGTCCCGAACGCGGCGTTTTTCGTTGAAGATTGGGGCGGGACGCAAATGATGGTGCACGCAATCAAAGATTCGATCACCAATCCCACGCTCTGGTCGCAGGCGGTCAACGTGCCTTCTTACAGTTATCCCAACTCCAGTTCGCCGCAGCTTGGCGGCGGCTCGATTGACGTGCTCGACGGAAGGGTTTTCGTCGCAGGATGGAAAGCGGGATCGCTTGTTACTTCGCACGCCATTCGAGTCGGCGGTTCAGGCAACCGGACGGTCGGCCGATGGTATGAGTTCAACACCGGAAACTGGCCGCAAAGCGGCAGCGTATCGCTTGTTCAATCGGGCAACGTGGACACGGGCAACAGCACGTACGCCCTGTTCCCGGTGGTGGCGCTGAACGACTTCAAAGATATCGGCATGGAAGTCGGTAGGTGCAGCGGCTCGCAATACGCATCGGTGGGCCACACCGGACGCAAATTCACCGACCCGCTCGGTCAGATGGGATCGTTCACCGAAGTGAAAGTCGGCAACGCGCCGTTTACAGGCGGAAGGTGGGGCGATTACTTCGGCATTCAAGTTGATCCCAACGACGGCCTGACTTTCTGGGGCGTGGGCGAATACTGCGACGGCGGTCCGTGGGCCACATGGATTGACTCGTGGAAGGTGGCTCAATATGCGAACCTGACCGTGAGGGCGATTCAGGGCGCCAACGGCTCGGTACCCGTGAGCATCTCGATCACCACCGATGGCCGCGGAAACGGAAACGGCAACACCCCGCTGACTCGGACCTATTACAGCGGAACGAATGTGGACATCACCGCGCCGGCTTCGTTCAACGGCCACCCGTTCAGGTCGTGGATCTTCGGGCCGGGAGTGCCTGGGCCGACGAACCCGCACATTACGATCAACCTGACAAGCGACAGGACGATTACGGCGTACTACGACCAGTAAGCCGCCAAGCGGCACGATCCGGCACACCCCTTGCACGGTGTGCCGGATCGCAGTGCCTGGTATTTTTGCGAGTTTTTTTCGTTTGTTGACATTTTGCTGAACGCGGGCTACAATCCGGGTGTGACGGATGGGATCGGTTCCGGCGCAGTCAGGTTTTTGAACGGGAAAACCGTCATGGTGATCCTTCTGTTCTGGGTCGCGGTCGGAGTTTGGTTTTCTGCACTTAGAGCCGAGCCCACGTCGCGCTTCAATTGGCGCAATCGGGCGCCCGAAAACGTTTCCCATGGACATTTGGAGAGTTCGGGATGCGGAGATCCGGTTTCACCATAACGGAACTTTTGATCGTTTCGCTCATTTTGTGCATCATCGCGGGAGTCGTGTACGGCGCGATGGCTCCTGCCCGCGAAAAGGCACGCCAGTCGCAGTGCATCAGTCAGCTTCATCAGATTTACGAAGCGTGGCAGATGTATTCCGCTGATCATCCCGCGGGTGAGCAGTTTGCGGGAATGGGCGACATGCAGCCATTGCGCAGCCCGAAGGAGACATTGAAGTTGTACGGTGTGCCGTACAAGTTTTGGTACTGCCCGGACACGCCGGACAATCCGAGGATGTTCCTGTATTCGACGTACGAACTGGGACTCTCGATCGCTCCGGAGGACGGGCTGCAGCCTTGGGCCGATATGGTGCGAGAACTTGGCCCCGCCACACCAGTTCTGATCTGCACGATTCATGACGAGGTGTATTACCTCCCGCGTGAGAAGGATTATTCACCGATGCTTGCGAGGCAGTTTCAGATTCAGCTGCGTTTGGACGGATCCATCTATGTGGGCCGCGGCGTTGGCGCGCGGCAGATTGACAAAACGCGCATACGCGAACTGCCTAAGGGCGCTTCGCCGAGGAGAGGAGATGAAGAATAATAAAATCGTCAACTCGTGCGCTCCTCCACCCAAAGAATGAAGCTTGGATATAACTGGCAGACGTTGGGCCTTGCGGCGATTTCAATTTCGGCTGCCGCAGCCGG
>JAJPJR010000059.1 GCA_021324165.1 Armatimonadota bacterium | reverse complement strand
GTGGAGTCGGTCGGCGAAAACGCGCGGCTCACCTCGCAAAACAGAAGCACCCCCAAAGCCATCAGCATGTGCGTGCGCAGACCCGCTGGTCGTCCGTGCATCTCGCGTTCCCAGCCGATCATCGCTCCGCAGATCACCGCAAATCCCGCCTTGATCAGCACCTCCAAGGCGGTCATCAACGACCTCGCGTCCATCATGTGCTGGAAACTGGTCACAATACAAAGTACGGAAACCCCGACGCAAACGATGTTGCGAAAACTTCGGCTCACGGTTCGGGGTACAAGAGTCCCATGCCACTGCTTTCGGAAACCGAACTCAAGACCGAACTCGAAACCTTGCCCGGCTGGACGTTCGTGAACGGCGCGATCGTCAAAACGTACGAATTTGACTCCTATGCGCACGGCCTCGCATTCGCCGGGGCTTGCGGCTTCCTGGCCGAACGATGGGATCACCACCCCGACATGCTGATCACGTGGCGCAAAGTGCAGGTGACGCTTTCAACCCACTCGGCAGGCGGCGTCAGCGGCAAAGATGTTTTCGCCGCGCGTGAATTCGACCGCGTTTACGGTGCGGACAAACGATGAAAACGTTCATCGCCGCTTGCCTCATCGCGCTGCTCGTCGGATGCGCCAAGCCTCATCCGAATACGTTGGCCAATGAAAACCGATCCTCAACTCCGGCAGCAAAACCCGCGCCGAACCCCGAACCCACCGAATCGTTCGAACCGACCAAACAGCAGCGTGAAGCGATTCAAAAGGCCCTCGATCAGCAGCCCGATTTCAAGCGCGTGGGAATCAAAATCGAAGACCTGGAAGTTTCCGGCGATTGGGCGCTTGCAAACATCGAACCGATTCAAAAAGACGCAGCCGAGGGCGCGGCGGTGCTTTTGAAAAACGACGGCGGCTGGACGGTCCTCGATTACGGCACCGATCTATCGGGAGACGGCGAAAAATTCGGGGTGCCGCAAAAACTGATTGACCGTTGGGACTTGTGACCGCATGAACCTCGACGCAGTTCCGAACAAAGCAGGAAGATTCGGCGCCTACGGCGGCCGGTATGTTCCCGAAACCTTGGTTCCCGCACTCGACGAACTCGAAGCCGCTTTCCGCCAAGCCTGGAGCGATCAAGAGTGGCGCAGAGAACTGACGCATCACCACCGGCACACGATCGGAAGGCCCACACCGCTCACCCACGCCGACAACCTTTCCAACGAACTCGGCTTCGACGTCTGGATTAAACGCGAAGACCTCTGCCACACGGGATCGCACAAGCTGAACAACGCGCTCGGCCAAGCGCTGCTCGCGCGCCGCATGGGCAAAAAGCGGATCATCGCAGAAACCGGAGCAGGGCAGCACGGCGTCGCAACCGCCACCGCATGCGCGATGTTCGGAATGCAGTGCGTTGTGTATATGGGTGAAGAAGATGTGCAGCGCCAACAACTCAACGTGTTTCGCATGCGGCTGCTCGGCGCCGAAGTCGTGCCCGTTCACAGCGGAACCAAAACGCTCAAAGACGCCACAAACGAGGCGATGCGCGATTGGGTTACCAACGTCGGCAGCACGCATTACATCGTCGGTTCATGCGTCGGGCCGCATCCTTATCCGTGGATGGTTAGGTGTCTTCAGCAACTGATTGGAGAAGAAGCGAAAACTCAGATGCTCGAACTTGCAGGCGGTTTGCCGACGGCGGTGGTTGCCTGCGTCGGCGGAGGCTCGAACGCCATCGGAATTTTTCACGCGTTTCTCGGCGACGAGAACGTGAGACTCATCGGCGTTGAAGCAGGCGGTGAAGGAATTGAAACCGGAAAGCATGCGGCGCCGCTTTCCGCGGGATCTCCCGGAATTTTGCACGGCAGCTGCAGCTACCTGATGCAGGATGATGACGGGCAGGTGATCGGAACGCACTCGATTTCGGCAGGGCTCGATTACCCCGGCGTAGGGCCCGAACACGCGATGCTCAAGGATGCAAAAAGAGCCGAGTATCTGTCGGCGACCGACCAAGAAGCGCTGCACGCTTTCGCATGGCTCAGCCGAAGCGAAGGCATCATTCCAGCATTCGAATCGGCGCACGCATTCGCCGCGCTCAAACGCGGGCTGTTCAAAACAGGCGATGCGGTGCTGGTCAATCTCAGCGGAAGGGGCGACAAAGATATGGAATCCGCTTCGCGGATCCTTTCGCTGAAAGGTGTATAGTTAATCGAAGTGCCGCACGATCTTGCCGAAACAGCAGCGAAGTTTCGAACCATGCTCGACGCGGCTGATACTGTGCTGATTGTGCCGCACCTCAATCCCGATGGCGATGCGATCGGGTCGGCGCTCGCGGTATATCACGCCGCGAACAACCTCGGCAAACGCGCCAAAGTTGTTTGTCACGACCTCCCGCCGAAAAACCTTCGGTTTCTTCCTGCCTATGATGCGATCGAACAGCCCGACGGCAGGGTTCAAAACTTTGATCTCGCGGTGATTGTGGACGTAAGCGGAGTTGCCCGAGTGGGTTCGGTAAGGCCGTTGGTGGACGCAGCGCGTGCAACGGTTGTGATTGATCACCACGAACTCAACGAAGAGCGGTTCGACGCGCATGAAATCATCGTTCCCGATTACGCCGCGTGTGCGCTCCTTGTGTACGATCTGTTTCAATCTTGCGCCATTCCGATCACAAAAGAGATCGGCCAATGCGTTCTCACGGGAATCGTGACCGACACGGGCAACTTTCGGTTCCCCAACACCGATGCCGCTTCGCTCAAAACCACTGCCGATCTCATCCAGATGGGCTGCGATCTTCAACTCGTTACGCAAGAGGTTTTCGAAAAGAAGCCGCTTGCCGCTCTCAAAATGCTTGCGCTCGCGCTCTCAAGAATTCAGCTTTTCGCAGAAGGCGCAGTGGTTGTTTCTCATCTCGATCATAACGATTTTTCAAGCACGGGTGCGCTCGACGAAGAAACCGAAAGCGTCGTGAACGAAATCGGCAGAGTTGATACCGCCAAACTTTTCGCGCTGTTCCGCGAACCAAAACCGGGAAAAACCCGCGTCAGCATCCGCTCGCGCGGAACGATTGACGTTTCGGTCATCTGCCGCAAATTCGGCGGCGGAGGACACCGCAACGCCGCCGGATGCACGTTCGACTCTTCGGTGCAAGAAGCGGTCGCGAAAGTCGTTCCGGCGCTTTGCGATGCGGTCAATGCATAACGGCTTTGTTCTGATTGACAAACCCGAAGGCATCACCTCGCACGATGCCGTGAATCAAGTGCGGCGCGCGCTCAAAACCAAAAAAGCGGGCCATGCCGGTACGCTCGATCCGCTCGCCACGGGGCTGCTTGTCATCGCCGTAGGCACCGCAGCGCGGTTTATTCGATACCTTTCCCTTGAACCCAAAACTTACGAAGCAGAAATCCGTTTCGGAATCGAAACCGATACCCACGACTCCACCGGGCGCGCGGTTCAAACGCACTCCACAGCCGAACTCACCGAACAGTCCGTTCGCGTAACGGCATCCAAGTTCACTGGTTCCATTCAGCAAACGCCGCCGATGTTCAGCGCAGTTAAAATCGGTGGCAAGAGACTGTATTCGCTCGCACGAAAGGGCCAAACGGTAAGCCGAAAACCGCGGACAGTTCATGTTGAACGATTCGACATCACCGAGTTTCAAAATGACTCCGCCCGAGCGGTGATCGTGTGTTCAACCGGCACCTATGTCCGCACGCTCATCCACGATTTGGGATGCGAGCTCGGAACGGGCGCGCACATGACTGAGCTCCGGCGGACCGCGATGGGTCATTTTCGCGTTGAAAATGCGGTGCAGCCAGATGCAGTCACGCCGTCGGATCTGATCGCTCCCGCCAATGCGCTCCGCCCGATGCAGATGATCGAGATTTCGCAAGAGGCCTCACTGAGAATCTGCCGCGGATTGGACATAAAAGCGCACGATTTGGAACAAGGTTCGTTGGTGGGGTTGATCGGCCCGGCAGGTTCGCTGATTGCGGTCGGCAGGGTGCGCGATGCATCCGTTCACCCCGAACGGGTCGCGCCCACGATGGATGTAGAGTAAAATGGCGCTCCGTTCCGGGGAGTTTCGCTATGCAGGTCAAGCCGGATGTGTTTCTTCGCTGCGCCAAATGCGCCAAAGTGCTCTTTAGCAAAGAGTTGGCGAAAAACCTGAAGGTCTGCCCGCATTGCGATCACCATCACCGCCTCACCGCCGAGGAGCGGATCGCCTGCACCTTCGATGAAAACAGTTTTCAAGAGCTCGACGCCGACCTGATCTCGTGCGACCCGCTGGAGTTTCCCGACTACGAACAGAAACTCGCCAGGGGAAGCAAAGCCACTGGAAGACACGATTCAATCGTCCGCGGCATCGCGCGCATTGATGGAAACGAAGTTTCAACCGCCGTCGCGGATTTCGGATTTATGGGCGGAAGCATGGGCAGCGTCGCAGGCGAAAAAATCACACGCACGCTTGAACTCGCGGCGGAAAACAGAATTCCCGCCGTCGTGTTCACGGCGAGCGGCGGCGCCAGAATGCAGGAAGGATTGATCTCGCTGATGCAGATGGCAAAGACTGCCGCAGCATGCGAACTGCTCTCAGAAAACGGTGTGCCGCACATCTGCGTGTTTACCGATCCAACGATGGCGGGCGTGCTCGCAAGCTACGCAAGTCTCGCGGACATCATTCTTGCCGAGCCAGGCGCGCTCGTGGGATTTGCCGGAGCAAGGGTCAGCGCACAGGCGGGTGTCGCCAACGTTCCCAAAGATTTTCAAACCAGCGAATTCAATCTCAATCACGGAATGATTGACGACGTGGTGCATCGCAAAACTCTGAGATCAACGCTGTCCGCAATCGTCGGACATTTCACAAGGAAACGATAATGGCCAAAACCTGGCGCGAATGGGAGAAGCCCGTGCTCGAATTAGAAGACGTCATTCAGAAACTGAAACAGGCGCTGCCAACCGCGTCGCCCGAACAAGCCGCACAGATCGAACACGAAATCGAACGAGCAGAACGCGCGCGCGAAAACTACCTTCGCATCAAATACAGCAGGCTGGGCGCATGGGAAAGAACGCTCATCTCGCGCGCCGAAGGGCGTCCGTACACTCTCGATTACATCAGAGCGATCGTGAGCGATTGGGTGGAACTGCACGGCGATCGAAGATTCGGCGACGACAAAGCGATCATCGGCGGCCTCGGAAAAATTGGTGAGACCAGCTGCGTGATCGTCGGCCATCAAAAGGGAAGAGATCTCAAAGAGCGCAAACTGCGAAACTTCGGAATGGCCAAGCCCGAAGGCTATCGAAAAGCGATCCGCCTGTTCGATATGGCCGACCGTTTTCAACTTCCAGTCGTCGCGTTCATTGATACGCCCGCTGCCGATCCCGGAGTGGAAAGTGAATCGCGCGGAATCAGCGAAGCGATCGCCGCAGGAATGATGAAAATGTTCAGCCTTCGTGTGCCCGCGGTCGCGGTCGTCATCGGCGAAGGCGGCAGCGGCGGCGCCATCGGAATCGGCGCGGCGAACCGCGTGCTGATGCTCGAACACTCCATCTATTCCGTCATTCCGCCCGAAGGGTGTGCCGCCATTTTGTGGAGGAACGCCGACGCCGGCCCCCAAGCCGCCGCCGCTTTGAAACTTACAGCCCAAGACGCCCTCGAACTCGGACTGATTGACGAGATCATTCCCGAAGCGTTCGGAGGCGCACACCGAGGGCCCGCAGAAACCGCCCAGAACGTCGAGCAGGCGATAACGCGTCACATCAATGGACTCGCCTCGATGAGCGGAGAGCAGCTGAAACTGGATCGGCGGACCAAGTATCGGAACATGGGTGTGTTTGCCGTGCACGGCGGCTCAGAATCTCTGCCATTTTCAACGGCCCCCGCACAATCGAGCTAAATCTAACGTATCCTACACTCATAGGTGCAAGGTGAAAATATGCTCGCATTGACGGCTTTCGTCGTTCTGCTCTCCCCGACGGGTACCGACGTTTTGGATGATCCCCGCCTGGAAAAGCCCATCAGCGTGCGCATCAGCGCAGAAACCGTGCGTGACGCATGCAAAACGCTTTCAGCCGCCGCGGGTGTAACTCTCCGACCCGAGCCGAGCGTCAAGTCCGACCGGATCACGCTCTTAGCACAGAACCGGCCTGCCAAGGAGGTTCTGCGCATGATCTCCTCGCACTTCAGTTGGGAGTGGAAAAAATCGGCGGAAGGTTTTGTTCTTGGGCAATCGCCTGCGCAAAAGTCAGCCGAAGATTCCCGCTGCAGCAAGGAGATTTGCAAACAGTATTACGCATCGCAGGAACGAAGCCGCAAACTCGCAGGCGCGGCCCCTCCGCCGTTCGATCAGGCCGCTCAAAGGCTCCTCGCGCTCGGCGAGCAGTTCGACAAGTTGATGCCGAAGGGCGATGAAGAACTCTCAGAACAGCAGGAGAAGGAGCTTTCAGACCTTGAAGAAGAACTGTCTGGTCTTCAGGACAAACTCGACCCGATGGCGCGGTTCGTCCGTACCGTATTCGCAGCGATGAACGATTCGCAGCTGCTGGAACTCGACGCCAGGGGACGCATCGTGTTTTCCTATCTGCCGACGCGCGCTCAGCATGGGCTTGGTGCGGTTTCATCGGCAGCCCAGCGGTTTTTGGGAGAGGAGCAGCGGAAGAGGGATTGGATCGCCTCTACCCCCGCGGCTCGAACCGTGCTGGCCCGCGAGCTGAGGCGGAGTTTTCGATGGGCGGAAGGTTCATCAAACGCCGAAATCGCAACCGTCCGAATCGTGTTCCGCACCGATGGCCAAGCCGACGTGTGGGCCGTGACAACCGTCCTCGACAAAGACGGAAGGATTATCGGTTCGGGAACCAGTTGGCTCCCCAACGATCAAGACGAAGACAGCTCGAAACCGTCCGAGACTGAAAGTTCGGCGCCATCGCTGATCCGCTCGACGATGACGCAGAAGCTGGAAATAGACAAAGCGCGTGCCGTACAGCAGTTCGGGCCGCAGGCCGTGGTGAGCCGCTTCCTGGCCGTGATGTTCGGATCGCCGGAATCTCCCGATTTTGGCGACCTGTTCCGTCTTAGATCCGAACTGCTGCTCACGATCGCCGACGCCGCGAAAATGCCGCTGATTGCGGACTCCTATGACGATTCCGCTGACCTCTACACCACCCATCTCCTCAAGCTTCTGACTGCTCCGAAAACAGTTGGCGAGGCGTTCGATGAATATGCGAAATATGCCGAGTGCAAGGCCCAACTTTCCAACGGCTGGGTAACGCTCCGCACCAACGACTGGGAATTGGCACGCGCCAAGACCGTTCCGGCCGACGCGCTCGCCGCCCTGACCGCAGCCAAAGATCGGAACGGCGGTGTTACGATCGGGCCTCTGCTGGCGTTCATTTCAGGTTTGAGCGATCTGCAGTTCCGCTCGACAATGACGGATTTGGTGAGTGAACTTGCAGGCTTGGGCCCTGTGCGGAGCGGTTCGGTGCTCCACATGCTGAAGGCCGTCGCGCTGCTCAGCCCTGTACAGTGGGAGAAGCTGAAATCCGGCGCAGGTGTTGCTTACGGCGATCTGCCGATCGAGGCAAGGCGCGAAATCTCCGAGGCGCTGCTCCAGTCGGCTGGACCGGGTGCGGTTTCGGGCCTCGAGTATCCGTTTGCAGATTCGGACTTCGATACTGAAGCCGCTGCAAACGAAGACGTGATGCAGGATGCCCAAAGCGACTCGGACGATACGGACGGCGAGATTTCTGAACGCGGTGCGATCGCCTATGAATGGAATCTTCCCCCGGCTGAAGATCAAGAAATCACTCAACTTCTGCCCGACGGACTCCCGCCTGGAGCGCTGCTGACTCTGACAATCGAAAAGAAACAGGGAGCATCGGTCAAACTGAACGTTGACGGGCGGCCCGTGTCCTTCGCCGGTTCGGTTTCGATGATCGCCGGGCTGGTCTGCATGCTCGATCCAGCCGTTGGGATTCCCGACCTCCCCTTGCCGCAGAACCTGAAAATTGAAGGCTGGAGGCCTTCGAGCCTCGAGCATTGGGAGTTCAAGTTCACGCTTGGCGGGACAACGCTGAGAGGATGTACGATCGTTTCGACCAGTTCATCGGGCCCGTTTGGGTCGGTCGAAGCGCTTCCTGCCGAACTCGGTCAGCGGTTGCGCAAGGCACAGGCGAGTTTCAAAAAGATGTTTCAATATGGCGGCGATGCGGACTCCGAGCCTCCTCCGCCGCCCCGAACGTTTCATCAGCGATAAACAAACAGAAAAATCGTCGGACTTTTTTTGCGCAAACGTCGCATTTTTGAAACGCCGTCGGTATAATCAAACTCCGTGATCGCCAGGGGGCTCGCGGGACTCAAGAGGCTTTTTGAAAGCGCCGCATAAGCGGCGCTTTCGTCTTTTTGGTGTTCTTGACGCTTGCGGCGAAAAAAACTGAGCAGGAGGACAGACGATGACGCCAAACGAAGGTATGACGATGGAGCAGGAGCGCGCCGGAACAGTTTCCGCATCCCACGCCGCGGATTCCGGAATCAAGAGGAGCACAAAAATGACGCCGAAAGAAGCCATAACATTCGCACAAGAACGGGGAGCGCAAATGGTGGATGCCCGCTTCACCGATCTGTTCGGAACGTGGCAGCACTTTACGATGCCGATCAGCGAATTCGACGAATCGGTGTTCGAAGAAGGGCTCGGATTCGACGGTTCGAGCATCCGAGGTTTTCAAGCCATCAACGAATCCGACATGCTTCTTCTCCCCGATTCCGAAACGATGTTCATGGATCCGTTCACCGAGGTGCCGACGGCCGTGGTCATCTGCAGCGTCGAAGACCCGCTCACGCGCGAGCCGTATTCGCGCGATCCAAGATATACCGCGATCAAAGCCCAACAGTACCTTCGACAAACCGGCGTCGCCGACACCGCGTTCTTCGGCCCCGAGGCCGAGTTTTTCCTGTTCAATGACGTGCGATATGTGAACGACCCGCAGCAGGCGGGATTCAAACTCGACTGCGAAGAAGCCTCCTGGAACTCTTGGGCCGACGAAGGCCCGAACCTGGGCTACAAAATGCGCGTCAAAGGCGGCTACTACCCCTGCCCGCCCTCCGACAAACTCCAAAACGTTCGCACCGAAATGGTTCAGAAGCTGATGGACATCGGCGTGCGGGTGGAGATTCACCATCACGAGGTGGGAGGCGCCGGTCAGTGCGAAATTGACGTGCGTTTCGACGAGATCGTAACCATGGGCGACAAACTGCAGATGTACAAGTACGTCGTGAAGAACGTCGCCTATGAGTACGGAATGTCCGCGACGTTTATGCCGAAACCGATCTTCGGAGAAAACGGCAGCGGAATGCACGTCCACTTCAGCCTTTGGAAAAACGGCGAAAACCTGATGTACGACGAAACCGGATACGCCGGCCTGAGCGAAACCGCGCGGTTCATGATCGGCGGTCTTTTGAAGCACGCTCCGGCCCTGCTGGCGTTCACCAACCCGACAACCAACTCGTACCGCCGCCTGGTGCCGGGCTACGAAGCGCCGATCAACCTGGTTTACAGCCAGCGCAACCGATCAGCCTGCGTACGCGTCCCGATGTACAGCAAAAGCCCCATGGCCAAGCGCATCGAATTCCGAGCACCCGATCCCACATGCAACGGCTACCTTGCGTTTTCCGCGATGCTGATGGCCGCGCTCGACGGCGTGCAGAACCGGATCGAACCGCCGATGCCCCAGGACAAAGACCTGTATGAACTTCCGCCCGAAGAGAAGGCGGCGATCGCTCAAACTCCCGGCAGCCTCCGCGCCGTGCTCGAGGAACTCAAAAACGATCACGCTTGGCTGCTGCGCGGCGATGTGTTCACCAAAGATCTCATTGATACCTACATCGCCTATAAGTTGAAAAACGAGGCTGACGCGATTGACCTGAGACCGCATCCTTACGAGTTTCATCTGTACTACGATGCCTAAGAACTGTCAGGGCCGGGCCGCCACGGCTCGGCCCTGAAACAGTTGCCTGGCAGTTCGAGGGGCCGCTGATGGAACCAGAAGGATGTGCAACATTGCGAAAAAATCGGAGAGATTCACACGAAGCACCGCCACCACAGAACGCTGGAGACCAAGGACACCGGAGGGGTGGACCGTCCGCAGGACGTGAGGACGCTCAAATACCAGCCGGTTCCCGGCATGCCTGGCGGCCTTCGGCTGCTGGTCTATCGAAAAGTGGACCCGAACATCAGTTTTCGAGCGTAGCCCGTGGTTGTGCGGGGTTGGCGGTCAGCGACCGAAAATTGTAGATCGTGGCAGCCTTTCGCAACCCCATCCACGAGCCCGTTCGAAGTCATAATGGGCATATCCACGAACTGTTCAGGCGACATCACGAAAACCCGATTCTGACCGCCGCCGACTGGCCCTATGCCGCCAACACGGTGTTCAACCCTGCGGCGACGCGCCTTGCGGATGGAACGACGCTCCTTCTGTGCCGGGTCGAAGACCGGCGCGGAATCTCGCACCTTACGGCCGCACGGAGCCAAAACGGCATCCGCAACTGGCAGATTGACCCAACGCCAACTTTGATGCCGGATGAAGGCCCGGGCTCGGATGAGTGCTGGGGGATCGAAGACCCCCGGATCACGTTCCTGGATGAGTTTCAAAGTTATGCGGTTACGTACACCGGGTTCGCGCACGCCGGCCCGCACGTGAAGATCGCTATGACCAAAGATTTCGTCGAGTTTGAGCGGCTGGGGAGCATCATGCCTCCGGATGATAAAGACGCGGCGTTGTTCCCAACGCGGATAGGAGGCAGGTGGGCGCTGATCCACCGCCCCGTAAGCCCATTTCAAGAGGCGGCTGACATCTGGATCAGCTACTCGCCCGACTTGGTGCACTGGGGCAACCATCAGGTGCTGTTAGAAGCGCGCCGAGGCGCATGGTGGGATGCGGCAAAGGTCGGCTTGAACCCGCCGCCGCTTCGAACCGAAGAAGGCTGGCTGCTGTTTTATCATGGCGTTCGCAGGCACGCATCTGGTTCTTTGTATCGCCTGGGAATCGCGCTGCTCGATTTAGAAGACCCAACGAAGATCATCCGCCGCGGAAACGACTGGGTATTCGGGCCCGAAGAGCATTATGAAAGGGTGGGGGATGTCCGCGACGTGGTGTTCCCCTGCGGGTATACTCTTAGCGACGATAACCAGTCAATCAACATGTATTACGGTGCTGCGGACACCTCGATCGCGTTGGCGTTCGCGAGCATTCCCGAAATCCTCGAATGGTTGCTGACGCAACACTAACATAGCCTAAGCCGGCGAGGAGAACAAGCATGATGGAGAGCACGAACCGCAACGGTTCAAACGTTTTGCGTCCTGCGATTATTAGTACGTATGTACCGCGCCAGTGCGGACTGGCTACGTTCTCGCACGACCTGGCATCCGCGTATTATGGAAGCAGCGCGCGCGGCGAGATGCCTTTGATCGTTGCGATTTCCGACGAAGTTGGAAAGTACGACTATCCCCCCGAAGTGGTTTATGAAGTGGCGCGGAACGCGAGCGACGATTACGTGCTGGCATCCGAGTTTCTTAACAGCGCCCCGATAGACATCGTGTGTCTTCAACACGAATACGGCATTTTCGGCGGGAACGACGGCGATTTCATTCTGCGGATGCTCCACGGTTTGCGCAAGCCTGTGGCGACCACGCTGCACACCGTTCCCACGGCTCCCACACCCGGTCAGCGGAAAACGCTGATCGAGATTTGCCGATTGAGCCGAATCGTTACCGTGCTGTCGGAATCGGCAGGGGCGACGCTCGAACAGTTGTTCGAAGTGCCCGCCTATAAAATCATGAACGCAAGGCACGGCGCTCCCAACCTGCCGTTTACCGATCCTGAGTATTACAAAGAGACCATCGGCCTTGCGGGCAGGCCGCTTTTGATTACGTTTGGGCACTTGGGCCCCGGCAAAGGAATCGAGTATGCGCTCGACGCCCTTGCGATGCTCAAGGATGAGTTTCCCAGCTTTATGTATCTGATCGTCGGCGCAACGCATCCCGAGCTGCTGAAATATGAAGGCGAAAAGTATCGAACGCTGTTGGAACAGAAAGTAGAAGCGTTGGGCCTTTCCGAAAACGTGCGGTTTGTCAACCGTTATCTCAGCACGCAGGAACTGCTGGAATATGTTCAAGCGGCGGACATCTACATTTCGCCCTATCCTGGTCCGGATCAGGTCTCTTCGGGGCCGCTTGCGTTTGCGATTGCCGCTGGCAAAGCGGTGGTTGCCACGCCCTATGTGGCCGCCAAAGAGCTTTTGGCCGACGGCCGCGGGCTTTTTGCCGACTTTTGCGATCCGAATTCGTTTGCGCAAAACATTCGCGCGATTCTCACCGACCCGGTGAAAACCGTGAAAATGCGCAAAGCCGCATACCGGTTTGGCAGAACGTTCACATGGGAGCGCATCGGCGCTTTGTACAAAAAAACGTTCTCTGCGCTGAAAGGTGCGGAACCTCGGATCGGAACCGAAAAGAAAACCGTCGCGGCGGATATCCCTTTGCAGCTGCCGGTGTGGGATCACGTAAATGTGATGACCGACGACACCGGAATGCTTCAGCACAGCGACAGAAACATTCCGAATCGCTCGCACGGATACTGCACCGACGACAACGCGCGACTGCTGCTGGTGGCATGCCGCGATTACACCTACTCGCACAATGTGGAACGGATTGACCTGATTCGCAAATGCGCGTCGTTCATTGTGCATGGATTCGACCGCGAATCGGGCAGAATGCGCAATTTCATGGCATATGATCGAAAATGGATTGAAAAAGTTGGCTCGGAAGACGCGCATGGAAGGACGCTTTGGGCGGTTGGTTACGCGGCGGCGCATGCGCCCTGCGACGGCACTCAAGAAGTCTGTTTCCAACTGTTTCAAGACCTTCAGCCCGCGCTGAAAAAACTTCGATCTCCGCGGACGACCGCGTATTCCATTTTGGGAATTGACGCGTATCTTCGGCGGTTCGACGGTGACCGGCAGGCAAAATCTGTCGGGCTTTCGCTCGCCGAAAAACTGAAGACGTATTATGAGGCGAGCGCAACCCAAGATTGGCCGTGGTTCGAACCGATCCTTTCTTATGACAACGCAAGGCTGAGCGAAGCCGCGTTGAAAGCGTCGCGCTGGCAGAACGATGAACGCCTGCGCGAAATCGGGCTGTGGTCGGCCGATTTCCTGTTTGAAAAACTTTTCGACAAGAAGCGCAACTGCTTGTGGCTTGTGGGAAATCGGGGTTGGTGGGTGCAAGACACCGATCCGGCGCGTTTCGATCAGCAGCCGCTCGATGCCGCCGCAATGGTTGCGCTCGCCATCGAAGCGCATCGGATGGAACCCCAACAAAAATGGGTTGAGCGCGCGCGAGCCGCTTATGAATGGTTTTTGGGCAGAAACGATTTGGGACTTCCGCTTGCCGACCCGATTTCGGGCGGATGCCACGACGGCCTAACGCCGCTGGGAGTGAACCAGAACATGGGAGCCGAGTCTTCGCTTTCGTGGATGCTGGCCCAACTGGATATTCTGGAATCCGGAATCTTAGTAGAAACGCACACATCGGCCGATTCAGAAAGCGCGAGGTCGCAACGTCAAACCGCGTAACGGTCTACAATTAAGCACGTGAGCGTGGTTGAAATCGCGCCGCTGGGAGGTTGCGGCGAAATCGGCAAAAACATGACCGTGGTGCGGCAGGGCGGAGACATGCTCGTCGTGGATGCCGGGCTGAGTTTTCCTTCGGCCGAAATGCACGGCGTGGAACTGGTGATTCCCGACATCTCTTATCTGCGCGAAAACGCACAGATGCTGCGGGGAATCGTGCTCACGCATGCGCACGAAGACCACATCGGCGCGCTGGCCTACTGCCTTCAACACCTGAACGTTCCGGTTTATGGAAGCGAACTCACGCTTGCGATCGCGAAGCGTAAGATCACCGAGGATTCAAGGTTCGATGAGCTTGATCTGCGCCCATTCAAGTCGGGAGACCGCATCGAAATCGGATCGTTTGAAATCGAACCGGTTTTCGTAACGCACAGCATTCCCGATGCCCACGCGATCGCAATCCGCACGGGCGTTGGCATCATTCTTTTTACGGGAGACTTTAAATTTGATTTTTCGCCGATTGACGGTCGGCTGAGCGATCTTGCGCGATTGGGAGAACTTGGAAACGAAGGTGTGACCGTGCTGTTGTGCGATTCAACGAACATTGAAGATCCTGGGTGGTGCCCAAGCGAGCGGTCGGTTCAAACCGGATTTGAAAAGATTTTTCGCGAAGCCGAGGGAAGAATCCTTATCACCTGTTTCGGAAGCAACATTCATCGGGTGCAGCAAGCGTTCGATTGCGCGCATAAGTTTGGCCGAAAGGTCGCCATCGCTGGCCGAAGCATGGATAGGAACACATCCACCGCCGTTTCGGTTGGAAAACTTCGCATTCCGGGCCAAACGCTCATCCGGTTGGAAGACGCGAAAAGCTGGCGCAACGATGAAGTGGTCATTCTCACCACCGGCACGCAAGGCGAGCCGCTTTCTGCGCTCAGCTTGATGTCGCGCTCCGAATACCCGCGGCTGCAGATCGAAGAAGGAGACACCGTGGTGTATTCGGCGAAACCGATTCCGGGAAACGAAGCTGCAATTTGGCAGACCGTGAACAGACTCGTGCGCCAGGGAGCGAACGTGATTTATGGGTCGGCGCACTCGATTCACGTGAGCGGGCACGGTTATCAAGAGGAGATCAAGATGATGGTCTCGCTCACAAAACCGCAATACATCGCGCCGGTTCATGGCGAACCGCGTCATCAGTTTCGATTCAAAAAGATTGCCGAACAGATGGGCTACCAAGAAGACAACCTGATTATCATGGAAAACGGCGACCATCTGATTGTAACTCAAGATGAAGCGTATTTTTCCGAGCCGGTGCCGTGCGGCCGCGTGCTTGTGGATACCAGCGGCACGCCCGGCGTGAGCGACGATCTGCTGCGGGATCGCGGCAATCTTGCAAGCAGCGGAATCGTGTTTATCAATGTGGCGATTGATTCGGATGCCGGAAAACTCATCGGCAAACCGGAAGTTCTCTCGCGCGGTCTGCACGTGTTGGATGGAGAGCTGTCCGCCCTAACCGAACATTTGCAAACCGAGCTCGCCAAACTCGATCATGCCGATTTGCGCGACACCTCTTCGCTTCAGCAGGAGATCGGCGAACTCGCGCGGGCGTTTTTGAAACAGCAGAGCAACAGGCGGCCGATGGTCGTCGCCACCGTAACCGATGTTTAGGTTTCGCGCGGAGCCTCGCGAAGAACCTCCAGCGCGCCCATGGTGAGAATCACAATGATCGGCCCGATGAATGCGCCGATCGGCCCCATCGTGAACATCCCTCCAAGCAGGCTGAACATCACCACCATCGAATGCAGTTTGATGCGGGAGCCGATCAGCGACGAGCGGTACAGTTTGTCCACAGTCAGCCCGATGAAAAACAGTCCAAGCAGCGCAAGAAGCAGCCCTTTCCAAAACTGGCCGTTCGCAGCGAGCCAGATCGCTGTGGGAATCCAAACGAACGGAGGGCCCGCAATCGGAATGAAAGAAACGATGGATGTGAGAATGCCGAAAATGATGGGAGACGGAATGCCGAGCATCCAATACACCAGCGTGATGATCGCCCCGTTGATGAACGAAATCAACACCACGCCATAAAACGTTGCGTGAATGGTGTCATAAATCATTTTTAGAACGCCTTCGGCGCGATCGCGGCTGAGCGGGATCAACTGCAATGCTGGCTCTCGAAGGCGGTGGCCGTCGCGGATTGCAAAAAACATCAAGATCAGCGCCAGCCCGGAGAGCATCGCCGCGCGCAGAATTTCGCGCACCAGCCCCGGCGCGGCTTTGATCGCAGGGTCGCCAAGCTGTTTGACTATTTCGGAAGGGCGGTTTCCTGAAACCACGATCTGTGAAAAGCGTTCGGGTGTCGCATCAACCATTTCGATCCCGATGCCTGGCGAGACGAGCGAAACACCCAGTGCGAAATCTGCGTACACATCGGCGACGGTGTTTGCGGGTATGCCGAGTTTCTGCAGCGCGGGCGCAAACTGTGCATCCAGTTTCGAAAGCAGGGTTGCGCCTTCCGATGACTTCAGCTCGCGCTGCGCATGTTTCACGGTTCGTTCAAATTCGTGCACTCCGGCAAGCCCTGCAAGAACCAGCGGAAGAAGAATAGCGATCAGCGCAAACAGAGTCGTGAGAAGCGCAGACACTGTGGCATCGAGCCTTTTCATCAGTCGGCGGTGAATCGGATAGATGAGCGCTGCCAAAATCGCTCCCCACGCAACGGCCGTCCAGATCGGCAGCAAAGCGTAGGTCACCAACAGTCCCAACACAAGGCACAGAATTGCGAACCCCGTCTTGCGATATCGCTGAAGGGAATACATTTACGCGGCGGCTCCTTCGCCGCCTTTCGATTCGCGCAGCACGTCCATCACGCCGATGCACGCTGTTGCCAAAAGCGGTCCAACAAAAACACCGATCGGGCCGAACGCCATCATTCCGCCGATCACGGCGAAGAAAACTGTGGCCGTGTGCAGCCGGGTCCTGGCGCCGATGATCACCGGCCTCACGAACGTCTCGATGATTCCAAGCAGCAGAATGCCCCCGGCCGCCAAACATACCGCTTCGATCCACCGATCCTGCACCGCCAAGAAAACGGCGGTTGGAATCCAGAACACCGGAGCGCCCGCAAACGGAATGGTGCAAACCACAAATCCAACAAGCCCTGCCAATCCGGGAGCGGGCAGCCCCAACGCCCAAAACATCACTCCAAGAAGCAGTCCTTGAATGGCGGCGACAAACAAAATGCCTTGAAACGTTGCGTGAACCGAATGATATAGGCGCGATAACAGCGCCTCGGTTTTCTCTTTTGGCAGCGGCATCAGATCAAAAAACGGCTCGCGAAGTTTGTGAACGTCGCGCAGCAGAAAGAACAGCAGAATGAATGCGAAAATCACCACGATCACGCCCTTGATAAACCGCTCGGCAAGCTGCGGCGCCGAGTTGATCGCGGGTTCGACGAAACTTCGTGCCACATTGCGCACATCGAAATCGCTCAAGCCGAACTCCGAGGCGATGGGACGGATTTGAGCGTTCAGGTCGTCGGCCGTGCGGTTCAAACTAAACTTTTGCCCGGCGCCCGGCGCGCGCAAACTTGCAGAGATGTCGTTCGCGTCGTTTGCGATCGCCCATCCGACAAGCGCAAGCGGTATCCCGATCCCAAAAATCGCGATCAGCGTTGTGAGCAGCGATGAAACGGTGATCGAAAACCGCTTTTGCAGACTTCGATGAACCGGAGCGAACAAAAGAGCCAGCGTGCATCCCCATCCTATCGCCTGCCAAAAAGGCAGCGCGATCACTCCGCACAAAATCAGCAGAAGACCGGTGATAATTGCGAAGGTAACTTTGCGATACCGCTGAAGTTCGTACATAGGCGGCCGCGTTTTACCAGCGAATCAGGTTTGCGCCCCAAACGAGGCCCGCGCCGAAGCCCACGGTCATCACGACGTCGCCTTTTTTCAACCGTCCCGTTGCCTGCGCTTCATAAAGTGCCACCGGAATGCTTCCTGCGCTCATGTTGCCGTATTTGTGCACGTTCAAGAAAAGTTTTTCTGGCGGCAGGCCGATGCGGTCGGCAGCCGCAGTAATGATCCGTTCATTCGCCTGATGCGGAACGAAAATGTCAACGTCGTCCACCGACATTCCCGCCTTCTGAAGCACCGAACAGCACGAATCTCCCATCGCTTTCACCGCAAAGCGGTACACTTCGCGGCCTTCCATATACACATACGGCGAGCACCCCGCAGACCGTTGCGCACCGATCGGATTCTTTGATCCGCCCAGCGCAATCAGAATATGCCTGCCACCGCTGCCATCCGAGCGCAGCACCGTTGAGATCAGCCCGCGGTCTTCGTTCGAAGCCTCCATATAAACCGCGCCGCCGCCGTCTCCAAACAGAATGCAGGTTGATCGGTCTGTCCAGTCCACCGTTTTGGTCAGAACATCCACTCCGATGAGCAGAGCCCTTTGAATCGCGCCAGATTCGATCATCGAACCCACAAGCTGACAGCCATAGATGAATCCCGCGCACGCCGCGCCGATGTCGAACGCCCCGGCGCGCTTCGCTCCGATCGCATCCTGCACGATGCACGAAGTAGAAGGAAACTGATAATCGCCGGTGACCGACGCAACAGCCACCAGATCGAGGGATTCGGGATCTACGTCCGCATTTGCCAGCGCCTGCTTTGCAGCTCGGATCGCGAAGGTGCTGCAAGACTCCTCGTCCGATGCAATCCTTCGTTCCAAGATTCCCGTGCGCGATTGAATCCACTCGTTCGAAGTGTCCAAGAACTTTGCGAAATCGTCGTTGGTCATCACCTTGTCGGCGACGGCCATGCCGATGCTTTGAATCACCGCTCTACGAGGCATTGTCCATCTCCCTGGGTATCCGCGCCGCGCGTTCGGCAATCAGATGGTTCAATCGCGATTGAAGTCCTCGGTGCGTAACGAGCACCGCGTTTTTGATCGCTTTTGCGTTGCTGTGTCCGTGGCAGATCATGCAAAGTCCGTTCACGCCAAGCAGCGGGGCACCTCCCACTTCGGCATAATCCGTGTCCTTCCGCACTTTCAACATTCCTTTGCGCATCAGCAGTCCAACGATCAAGCGCGAAACAGGGTTCTTGGGCGTTGCTTGTTTCAAAAAGTGCCAGAACAGATCGCCGGCTCCTTCGGTGGTTTTCAGCGCCACGTTGCCCACAAACCCGTCGCAAACAACCACGTCGAATTCGCCGTTGAACATATCTTTGCCTTCGATGTTTCCGCCGAACTCCGGAAAAACCGCCTTAAAAACTTTGTACGCCTGCTTCAGCATCACCGTGCCTTTCTGCTCTTCGCTGCCGATGTTCATCAGTCCGATCCGCGGTCTGGGAACTCCCAAAATCGTTTCCGCATAGCACGCGCCCATCACGGCGAACTCCAACAGATTCCGCGCATCGGCATCGGGCGTCGCGCCGCTGTCAATCAACACGAACCGGCCGCGCTTGGAAGGGAGCAGCGTTGCGATTGCGGGCCTCGATATGTTCGGCAGACATTTCCAAAGAAGGTGCGCGGCGGCGGTCGCCGCTCCCGTACTGCCTGCGGATATCATCGCATCGGCGCGCTGGTCTTTCACCATCGCTGCTGCGACAGCCAAAGAAGAGTTCTTCTTTTTTCGCAGCGCATCAACCGGAGATTCGGTCATCTCGATCACTTCCGTGGCTTCCACAATCTCTATCTTGTTCGACAATCGGCCTTCGGCGCACCGGCGGATGGCTGCCGGGTCTCCGACGAGCGCAATTCCGCAATCAATCTCTTCCGCCGCAGCGATGCAGCCGCTCACCACCGCATCCGGAGCAAAATCGCCACCCATCGCATCCACCGCGATTCTCATCGCGCATCACCTTTCTCGATGAGTTTTGAAAGGTCCTTAAATGCGAGATTTGTGGGTTCATCAGCTGGCTGTCCCTCCGGCAATCCTTCGCACTTGTCGGCGCAGAGCACTTTTGCAGGCATGGTCAGCCACAACGCCTGCCGAATGAGCTCTTCATAAATCAGGCAGTTGCCTTCAAACAGGTCTCGAGCCTCTTCATCGCACACCTCCGCGAATCCTCCACTCTGATACCCTGCCGGCGTGCCTTTCACTTCGAACGTTTCGTCAATTTCGAACTGCAAAGTCACTTCCACCGGCTTCAGACAGCGGGCGCACTCCAGCATCACCCGCGCGCTCCCTTCGCCGGTCAGAAGCAGACTGTTGCCGGTGCTGACCCCTTCCAAGTGACCCGTGATAGGCGCAAGAAGGTCGAGGTCGGCTTCATTCTCAAGGCTGGTAGAGATCTCGAACCGTTCGGTGCGGCCCGGGTGCTGAATCGCGTCGTTGAAGTCGAGGAGTAGCGCTTTGTTCATTCCCGAACTGCCAGCCTGATCAGCCAAAAACAGTCTACCAGCCCTCCGCGGGGCGTCACCGATTGGTGCCGGTGCCGATGGGGCGGGTCGGCCGCTGAAGGTCGGCCTTACCGCGTTCGATGGCCGAGATCGCCCGCGCGAGGTTGTTTTCGAGTTTGGTGAGCACCTCCAGCGCGTAATCGTCGGCGCTCCGCTTCGTCCGCGCGGCTTCCGCATCTGCTTCGTGCTTCACCCGTTCGGCTTCGTGTTTGGCGGCCTTCAAAATCTCGTGTTCGTTGGTGAGCCTCTGCCGTTCTTGATTCGCCTGCTCGCGAATCTGTTCGACCTCGCGCATCACGGCTTCAAGCTTTTTGGAACATTCGGCCTTGGTTCTGCTCAGAAGTGTCTCAGCCTCGTGCTGAGCAACCGACTTGATCTGGTCGGCCTCTTGAGTGATCTTGCCCGCCTTTTTCACCTCTTCGGGCAGCGCGTTTTTGATTCTTTTGATCAAGACGATCAGTTCTTCTTTGTTGAAACCGAAAGCCAAACCCAAAAACTGCCGCTGCTTTTCGATATCGGCAGCCAGATTGTCAAGCAGTTCGATGACCTCCATCAGATATCCACCCCCGCACTCAACCGCGCCGCCAGTTTGCGTGCCACCGAATCTGGCACAAGGCGGCTCACATCGCCTCCAAGCCTCGCGATCTCCCGAACGATGCTCGAAGATACGAACATCAGGTCGGCGCTCGTCGGCAGAAATACCGTCTCGACCCCCGGCTCCAAAGTTCGGTTCGTTAGGGCCATCTGAAACTCCTTTTCGAAATCCGAGATCGCGCGCATTCCCCGCAATATCACCTCGATCCTTTGGGCTCGACAAAAATCCACCAGCAGGCCGTCGAACACCTCAACCGAAACGTTGCCGAACCGCGCGCACTCCTCTTCGAGCATCCGCCTCCTGTCCTCTACCGAAAACAACGGATTCTTGATCGAATTCCGTCCGAGCGCCACCACCACTTTGTCATAAAGCCTCGATGCGCGCGCAATCAGATCCATGTGCCCGTTGGTCGGAGGATCGAAGCTGCCTGGATAAACCGCTGATCGCATCATCCCTCCAGATGCTCGTACTGCGATCGAAGATTGCTCACGACATTCGGGTCGGCGAGCGTTGTGGCGTCGCCAAGCGCGCGGCCGTC
>JAJPJR010000064.1 GCA_021324165.1 Armatimonadota bacterium | reverse complement strand
TCGGACCGTACCAGGCGACCGGTTCGCGCAGCGGCTGTCCCGAGCACAAAAGAAACCGGACGCCTTCTTCGCCGGCTTGCAGCGAAATCTCGTCGCCCGAATCGAAAAGCACAAGCGACCGGTTGTCGGCGCTTGAGGGCGGCGTGGTGTCGAGCCAGCCGATGCTTTCCGTTGGAACGGCAAGCGGTTCGGAAGCGTTGCAGAACGAGGCCCCGCCCGCGAACACATACGCAAACGCCTGCCTTCGTGTGTCCATCGGCAGCAAAACTTTTTTGCCGGCAGGAACCGAAACATCCAGATAGATCGGATCGGCCGCGATCCCATCAACCGGGCCTTTCTGCCCCCAGAACGTTCCGCAAACAACGCGCACTTTTGTGCCGTCGTCGTCTGTAACTTCCGGTATCTCGACAGATTTAACCTCTTGGTATCGCGGTGTGGTCATTTTCATCGCAGCCGGAAGGTTTGCCCAAAGTTGAAAACCGTGCATGCGTCCAGCCGCATCGCCTTTCGGCATCTCTTGATGGATGATTCCACGCCCTGCGGTCATCCATTGAATATCTCCTGCGCCGATCACGCCTCTGTTACCCATGCTGTCGCCGTGCTCCACTTCGCCCGCAAGCACATAGGTGATCGTTTCGATGCCGCGGTGCGGATGCCACGGAAATCCGGCGAGATAATCGTCGGGAATGTCGTTGCGAAAATCATCCAGAAGCAGAAACGGATCGAAATCGCCGGTGTTGCCAAAGCCGAACGCGCGGCGAAGGTGCACGCCGGCTCCTTCGAGTGTGGGCTTCGACTTGATCAGTTTTTTTACGGGACGGATGGACATGATGTACCTCTTATGAGGCGTTTATCGTAAACGGTTCGAGCGGGCAAGAAACTCTCATCCGCCCATCGGCTTCGCTTCTCCCGAAAGAATCGCTTTGCCGTTCGCATATTTTTCGGGATCTTTTTTGAATTTTGGCGGGCAATCGTCGCAGCAGAAGTAGTAGCGCACGCCTTTGTAGTCAGCGTACGCGCCCTTTTCGGAAATCACATCGCCCGTAACGGGGCAGACCGGTTCGCCCTTATCGTTCACGAACACGCCGTTTTCGGTTTTGAAATGCTGGCTGGTTTTGGCTTGCGGCGTTCCGCCGGGTTGCTGGCCCGCAGGCGCAGCAGATGGCTTGGAGCAGCCGAACCCAACAAAAAGGCAGATGATAACGACGGCCGGAATCGAGCGCAGGTTCATGCCTGCATTTTACTACTTTCGCTTAGATATCGGTTCGCCTTCGGCCTGAGAGTTTCGCTTCATCACATCCAAGATCAACGGAATTGTGCTTGCGATGCCGATTCCGAGCAAGACCATTCCCAGCCTTTTGCGCTGTTTGGCTGTGAGTTTGTCGGCTGCCAAAAGGCCGATTCCTGCTCCGAGTGCTCCGCGTGTGGCGGCGATCAGTCCGAGTTCGGGTGTCGGCAAAGTTATCTGTTTCATGCTGAGATTAACGACATGGCGTCGCCTTGCTGTTCCCTGATGATTTCAAGGCGCGGGAACACCCATGGGTCGGCTGATGTCAAAGCAAAGGCAGACAGTCTTACGTGCTGAATCCGCAGGAGGTGTTATTATGCTTAGGTGGGCTGCCATCTTTTTCATCATCGCGATCATCGCTGCCGTGCTCGGCTTTGGCGTCATTGCCGGGGCCGCGGCAGGAGTCGCAAAAGTTCTGTTTATTGTGTTTTTGATCTTCGCCGTGCTTTCGCTGCTTTCCCGCAAACTGATTAGTTAACAGGTTTTGCGAGGTTTTCGAGCCTTGCGGCGGCTTGGCACGCCGCTTGATATCCGTCCATCGAAACGCTTCCGCACGCCGGAAGCAGAAAGGAGTTTTGAATGGGCGATTTTGCAAAATCAGGCAAAGCGTTGTACGCTATTGCGGCGGCGTTGGCGGCCGGCGCGGCCTATGCGGGCGATTATTCGTTCATGCCCGATCCGAAGGACATGGACGGCTTTGATCACCACTACTATTACAGTTGGGGGATTCAGTGGAATGTTCCATCGGGCGAACAGATTACCGAAGCCAAACTGATCATCAAGAACATTTGGGACTGGACAGAGGAAGACGACGATCAACTTTTCGTTCATCTTTTGGACGACCCGCAACCGGGAGTGCATTCCGGGTTCGACGATCAGGGCGGAGGCGATTACTTCAACAATCAAGGTCCGTTAATCGGCGTGTATTCCGACCCGGTGGGCGGTCATTCAAGAGATTACGATCTAATTTACAATCTCAAAGATTTGGGATTGATTCCAACCGTCAATGCGTACGCTTCGAACGGAGTTTTCGGATTTGGATTCGACCCCGACTGCCACTACTTCAACGACGGCGTTGAACTTCAGGTGCACACCGAACCGGTTCCCGAGCCCGCATCGCTGATCGGGCTTGGAATCGCGGGCCTTGCGCTGCTGCGAAGAAAACGCAGCCGTTAGATCGGTACGTTGTCAATGAGCCGAACGCCGCCGATGCTCGCGGCGGCCAACACGCGCGCGCCGGGTTTGGCTCCCTCGATCGGAGCCAAACTCGACCCGTCAACGGCGGCAACGTAGTCCACCGATGTAAAACCGTCGGCGTGCAGGCGGTCGGCGGCTTCGAGTTCCGCTGCGCGCGGATCGGTTCCCTTGCGGATGTCGTCGGCGCATTGCGAAATGCGCGCAAACAGCATGGGGGCTTTCGGCCGCTCATCGGCAGGCAGCAGCTGATTGCGCGAGGAGATGGCAAGACCGTCTTGTTCGCGGACGGTAGGACAAAACACCAGATACACGGGCACATTCAAATCGGCGACCATTCTTTCGATCACCCTGCACTGCTGCCAATCTTTTTCGCCAAAATATGCGTAGTCGGGAAGCGATAAATGAAACAGTTTCATCACAACTGTAGCCACGCCGTTAAAATGTCCTGGGCGAAACCTGCCTTCCCACTCTTTAGATATTCCTGGGACGCAGACCTCGGTGCCGAGATACTCATCGGGATACATCTGATCGTCGTCTGGGATGAACACGATGTCGGCTCCTGCCATTTCGCACAGTTTCAGATCGGCGGCTTCGTTTCGCGGATACGTCTCGAAATCTTTTTTGTCGTTGAACTGCGTTTTGTTTACGAATATCGAAACAAGAACCGAGCCTTGGTCCCTGTCGGCGTCTCGGTTTTTTACGGCAGTCGAGATGAGGCTCGCATGGCCGGCGTGCAGCGCTCCCATTGTGGGAACGAAATGCACCGGGCCTGGGATCATCACTTGAACTTGCGACAGCTCGGTTGCGGTGCGAACGACGTGCATCTAAAAACTGTTGTCGTCGGTTGGAAACCTGCAAGCCCGAACTTCTTCGGCGTACTTTTTTAGGGCTTCCACAGCGGCATCGTAAAGGGTTGCATAACGTTTTGTGTGTTTGAACGGATCGCCTGGCGCAAGGCCCAAAACGTCGCTGAAAACCTGCACTTCGCCATCGCACTCCAACCCCGCTCCGATTCCGATAATCGGAACCTCGACTTCTTTTGTCAGCCGCGCGGCGACCGAAGCGGGAATCAGCTCGGCCACAATCGAAAACGCGCCTGCTTCGGCAATCGCTTTGGCATCGGCGATGAGCGTTTCGGCGTGCTTGCCTCTTCCCTGCACACGATAGCCTCCGAACTTGTTCACACTTTGCGGCGTGAACCCCACGTGCCCCATCACGGGAATTCCGGCTTTGATCAGCGCGGAAATCGTCTCGACATACGCGCCTTCCAGCTTCACTGCCTGTGCACCGGCTTTGATCAAGGTAACGGCGCCGTCAACACCTTGCGAAACCGACGACTGATACGATCCGAACGGCATGTCGGCAACGAGCATGGCTCTTTTGCACCCGCGCGCAGCGGCGGCCGTGTGATGCACCATCTGCTCGAGCGAAACCGGAATTGTGCTTTCGAAGCCGAGCACGGTGTTGCCGAGCGAATCGCCCACCAGCACGATATCCACTCCGGCATCATCTGCCATCTTCGCGGTGGGAGCATCATAGGCCGTTACTGCCACAATGCGTCCACCTTTCATCGCCCTGATTGCGGGAGCGGTCATTCTTTCGGACATCTGGATCGCAGATTACCTTCCGAAATGGAAGCGCGCCCCGAGATCATCGGAGCGCGCTTTTTTGGCTAAAGAGGGATCAGCGAATCCTGTCTGCAAGCGTGCGGCGCACCATGGCGTCCGCAATCTCCGCGCCTGTAGGATTGTATTGGCCCGATTCGATCCGGGCTTTCAGCTCTGCAACCAACTCATCGCGAACATCGGGCGTTCGATTAATAATCTCCCGCACCTTCAATAACAGTTTGGCGTCATCGCTGGCCGCTATCGGCTTTTCATAAATAGAAGCCTGAGTCAACTCCTGCTTCTGTCGCTGCCTCGCGGCCAGTTTCGCCTGTTCCATAGATACTTTCATCTTGTTCTCCTGTGCGCACATCCGCACGAAGACAGGCAACCTGGCTTTCCTCACGGCCCATCGGCTTTGCGCACCCCGCACGGGGGTTTGCCCAGTATCTGTCCACGGGGCGCAACCGCGCCCAATTGGTTTATCGGCGGGCCCGCCGCACTTCTTTAGGCTGAAGACGCGGGTTTTTTCAAAAAAAATCCGTCGGCCCGCAAAAAGCCCAAAGGTATACTACCTGCTCCTGCGCGAGTGGTGGAATTGGTAGACACGCATGCTTGAGGTGCATGTGCCCGCAAGGGCGTGAAGGTTCGAGTCCTTTCTTGCGCACCACCCCCAGTATTCCAGCCCGAACGCTCGCGTAAGGCTTTCGGCCGGTTTTTCGCGGCCCCGATCTTTCAACCAGATATACTTTCCAACGCAATCATGAATCGAATCTTACTGGTTGATGACGAAGAAGACGTCCGCCGAGCGGTGCAGCGACGATTGGAACGGCAAGGGTTCCACGTCGAAACCGCCGATTCTGCGGCGGGCGGCGTCGAGGCGATCAGCTCGGCGCCGGTTCCGTTCGACCTTATCATCACCGACATGAGCATGGAAGACCCCGAAGCGGGAATTAGAATCCTTCAGGCCGCATTCGGAAGAGACGTGTTTGCCGAGGTGATCGTGATGACCGCCTATGGCAACGTGAAAAACGCCGTCGAGTGCATGAAGCGCGGGGCGTTCGACTACATCGAAAAAAACATTCCCGGAGTGGATGTTTACGAACTGTTGACAATCAAAGTCGAACAGGCGCTGGATCGCCGCAGGCGAAGCGTGAATACCGTTCAGGGGTGGGAAAAGGCCGCCAAATCCAAAGCGTGACCCAACCGAAGTGAAAATCGAAAACATCCGCAACTTCTGCATCGTTGCGCACATTGATCACGGTAAATCCACCCTTGCCGACAGAATTCTGGAACTCACCGGCGCCGTTCAGGGCCAAGCCCAAGAGCAGATGCTCGATTCGATGGAGTTGGAGCGCGAACGCGGCATCACCATCAAGATGACTGCCGTCAGACTTCGTTATTTGAGCACAAACGGCGAAGAGTATGAGTTCAACCTGATTGACACTCCCGGCCATGTGGACTTCACATACGAAGTCTCGCGCTCGCTGAACGCATGCGAGGGCGCTCTGCTTGTGGTGGACGCAACGCAGGGCGTCGAAGCGCAGACGATCGCCAACGCAGCGCTTGCGATGAACCAGGGCCTGGAGATCGTGCCCGTGATCAACAAAATTGACCTGCCGCACGCCGATGTACAGCGCGCAAAAGAAGAGATCGAGCAGGCTCTTGCGATTGACGCTTCCGATGCGATCGTTCTGAGCGCAAAAACCGGCGAGGGCGTTCCCGCGCTGTTGGAAGCGATCGTCGAACGGATTCCGCCGCCCACGAAGCGCAAGGAGACGATGCCTCTTTCCGAAAGGAATCCTCTGCGCGCGCTGATTTTTGATTCGCATTTTGATCCTTACCGCGGCGTGGTTGCTTATATCCGCGTTTTCGACGGCGAGGTGAAACCGGGAGACGCGATCCGCATGATGTCCACGGGAATGGACTATAAGGTGGACGAGGTGGGTTACTTTTCGCCGTCGCTCGTGAAAACAACCTCGCTCGGGCCGGGCGAAGTGGGATACGTTACGGCCGCAATCAAAGCGATCGGCGAGGCCCCCGTCGGCGACACGATCACCCACGCCGAGAATCCAACTCCGAATCCGCTTCCCGGCTATCGCAAAGCAAAGCCGATGGTTTTTTGTGGACTGTTTCCCACCGATGGCGATCAGTACCAGGCGCTGCGCGATGCGATTGAAAAACTCCGCTTGAATGACAGCGCGCTTTCGTTTGAACCGGAGACGTCCGACGCTCTCGGCTTCGGATTCCGCTGCGGGTTTCTTGGTCTTTTGCACATGGATATCACGCGCGAACGTTTGGAGCGTGAATTCAAACTCGAACTGATCCTGACGGCTCCCAGCGTGAACTATGCGGTGTTCAAAACCGACGGAACGGTGACCCAGATTTCCAACCCGAGCGATTTTCCTTCCGCGAACCTGATTGCTCACATCGAGGAGCCGGCAGTGGATGCGATGGTGATGGTTCCACAAGAGTATGTCGGCGCGGTGATGACCCTGTGCAAAACCCGCAGGGCGATTTTCAAAAAAATGGAATACCCTTCGCCCAATCGCGTCATCGTGCACTATGTGATGCCGCTCAGCGAAATTCTGCTCGATTTTTATGACAAATTGAAATCCCAAACCCGGGGATATGCGAGCTTTGATTATGAGTTCACCGATTACATCCGCGCCGAATTGGTCAAGGTGGACATCATGCTGAACGGCGAAATCGTTGACGCGCTTTCGTGCATCGTGCACAAAGATGAGTCATACCAAAGGGCACGGGGGATGGTGGATCAGCTGAAGAAAGTCGTGCCCCGGCAACAGTACGAGGTGCGGATTCAGGCCGCGATCGGGGCGAAAGTGATCGCCGCCGAATCGGTAAAACCTTTCAGAAAAGACGTCACCGCCAAGTGCTATGGGGGCGACATTTCTCGAAAAAGAAAACTGTTAGAGAAACAAAAAGAGGGAAAAAAACGAATGAAGAATATCGGATCGGTCGAAGTTCCCCAGGAAGCGTTCCTGTCCGTTTTGAAGGTGGGAGAGTGAAGCCCGGGCGGACGAAAGGCCCTATGGGCCACAATCTCGGGCTGCTTTCGGGGTAAACGGATCGTGGTTCACGGAGGAGTTATGCATCAATGAGATTTTGGGTGTTGGCTGGATTTTTAACCGGACTGTTGACGGGCGGCGCGAGCGCCGCTTATTCGCAGGAGTTGACGCTGGATCAAGCAATCGCCTTGGCGAAAAAGAACAACGGCGTGCTGGTTGCGACACAAAAGTCTGTGGCGATTGCACAATCCAACGTCCGCGAGGCCGCAGCGCTGTTTTTCCCTTTCATCACGCCAAGCTACCAGTACACCGACGTGGAAGACAAACTCACGTCGCACTCGCCCGTAACCCGCGATTCGGTTCACGAACTGGGTGTGGGCGCAACCTGGCAGGTTTTGGATGGAGGGCAGAGGTGGTACGGGTTGAATCAGAGTCGGAAACTTTTCGATTCAACCCGATACTCTTCTCTTTGGACGATGCGGCAGACTCTTTTTGCCGTAACTCAAAGTTTTTATGACGCCCTTCGCGCGCAGGAACTGCTGAAATCGGCCGACGCCGAACTTGTTCGCACCAAACAGATCTTAGAAGTGGTGAAAGCGAGAGCCGCCGTCGGCGATATTGCCAAGAAAGATATTTTGCAGGCCGAGGCCGATGTGGCGAATGCCGAAGTCGCACAGATCACCGCAAGCAACGACGTGGACTCCACGCAAGCCGCGTTGAAGGCGGTCATCGGCTGGCCCGCGCAAAACCCTCTGCCTGCTCTTGCAAAAAGCGAACCGACCGGAGAACCCTCGGTCACAACGCTGGATGACGCCCTCAGCGCGGGGCAGAAACGCAGGCCCGACCTTTTGTCCACGCTCCGCGCGCTGGAAGCCGAACGGTTCGGCGTGCTCACCGCGCAGCGCGAGGCGTCGCTCGACTGGTCGCTGAACGTGAACTTCAACAAAGATTTCGAGCCGGAGAACTCGTACAACCGCACGCTCACGTTCGTTGTGAGTTTTCCGCTGTTCGATGCCGGGTTTTCACGCGAAAGGGCGCGCCAGGCTCAGCTTTCTTTGGAAAGCAACCGCGCGCTGTATCAGCAGGACGTTCGGAACGCAAGAAGCGAAATCGAGGCGACGTTTTTAATCTGGAAACAGAATAAGGCTCGGCTCGATGCGGCAGACCGCGCACTGAAAGCCGCGCAGATTAACTACGATGCCGCTTCGGAAAGCCAGCGGCTCGGTGCGGCGAGCATTCAAGAAGTCACAACTGCAAGGACGACGTTGATCACAGCCGAAGTGAACTACATTCAAGCCGTCTACGACAGTTACATCTCCGACGTGCAGTATCGGCTTGTGATCGGCGATCCGCTGCCGGGAGAAAACTCATGAGTTCGCAGACCGTTATCGAAGTTCGCAATCTGAACAAAGATTATGTGATGGGCACGGTGATTGTGCACGCGCTGCGCGGCGTTTCCCTTGGGATCACGCGCGGCGAGTTCGTTGCGATCATGGGCCCGTCGGGTTCTGGAAAGTCCACCTTCATGAACATCCTCGGCTGCCTCGACAGGCCCACCAGCGGCCAATACTTTCTGAACGGAAGCGATGTGGCGCAGATGGATGATGGGGAGCTCGCTGCGGTAAGAAACCGGGAGATCGGGTTTATCTTTCAGTCGTTCAACCTCCTCCCCCGAACCAGCGCGCTCAAGAACGTGGAACTCCCCCTGGTTTATGCCGGCTCGGGAGCCAAGAAAGGGAAAGCCGAGGCCGCTTTGGAAAGGGTTGGACTTCAGCAGCGGATGCACCACCGGCCGAACGAGCTTTCCGGCGGCCAGCAGCAGAGGGTGGCTATCGCCAGGGCGATCGTCAACAACCCCACGCTGATCCTTGCCGACGAGCCCACAGGAAACCTGGACAGCCGGACGGGACTGGAAATCCTCAGCCTTTTTCAAGAGCTGAACGCCGAGGGGCGGACGATCGTGCTCGTGACCCACGAGCCGGACGTGGCCGAGCATTGCCACCGGATCATCAGGTTCAGGGACGGGCGGCTGGTTGCCGACGAGCAGGTCGAGGCCCCGCTCGATGCTAGAAAAGAGATCGCCGAACTTCCTGTCCAGGATTCCGATCAGAACTCGAATTGACCCGATCCGCAGCCGATAATCGAAGGGGACGAGGTCGGCGCGAAACGTGGGATTCGATAGAGGGGTTCAAGAGTACCGGAGGCAGTCAATCTCCACGGCAAGCCCGCTCGACCTTGTGGTTGCCGTTTACGACGGCGCGATCCAGCGGTGCCACAGCGCCAAGCAGGCTATGGAGAGTGGAGACTTGGACGATCAGCACCGGCATCTGATTCGAGCCCAGCAGTTCGTGTCGGAACTCATCGCGAGCCTTGAAATGCAAAAAGGCGGGCAAGTCTCCCAAAACCTGTTCAGTTTGTATGCCTACTGTTTGAATCAACTTACCGAAGCGAACGTCAGCGATGATCCGAAAGGGATTGACAACTGCCTGCGCGTGCTCACCGAACTGCGCGACGCTTGGCGGCAGATCCGTGACCAACAAGAGGTGCCCCATGCCGCGTGAAGAATCCGCATTGACACTTGCCGAGCATCTGCTCGCAGCAACGCTTTCCGCTTCGAATGCCGTGGACGAGGATGACTGGACGACAGCCGGCAGTCTTCTCCGGCGGCGCGAACAACTGTTGACGCAGCTCGAACGCCGACCCGATCTGCAAGCCGCCGAGCTGCTTCTTCACCGCGTGCAGGAAGCCGAACTGATCCTGCTTTCGAAAATGGACGAAAAAACCAAAGAAGCGATGGGCGATTTGAAGCAGCTTCATGCGGCTTCGTTTGCGCGCAGGGCGTACCGATCTGCCGATCAAGGCGCGCGGCTGTTTGAACGCATGGGCTGAGCCGCGGGCTTAGGTAGGATGCGCTTTCGTGCGATCCAAAATCGCGGCGGTCATCATTCCGTTTGCCGCCGCCGCGCTGACGTTGTTTCTTTTGTGCCGGCCGGAAGCGCCGTATCGCGTGCCGCCAAAAAACGGCATTCGAATCGCGACCTATAACATGGAGTTTCTTACCGAAAGAATCTCCCCTGAGCGGAAAGCAAACCTACAGTCGGTGATTCGAAACATACGTCCCGACATTCTTGCGGCGCAGGAAGTCGAAAGCCGCGCAGCGCTCCAAAACGTGCTTGGCGATGAGTGGCAGATCGGAATCGCCGATCTGCGAAAAGAGCCGCAGGAACTGGCGGTCGCCGTGCGTGCGCCTTGCAGACTTTTGGAATACCGGCTTCTGTTTCCAAGCGCGTCACTCGACGATCCGTTCCCTGGCGGACGCGATGTTCTTCGGGCGGTCGTGCAGGCCGAAAACCTGCGGCTGGTGCTGTATGTGGTGCATTACAAAAGCAGAAGCGGTGGACGGCTGCTGACCGATCCGCGCCGCGCCGCAGCGAGCAGAATTCTTTTGAACTATCTGCGCGCGCATCAGGATGAAAACCAGATTGTGCTTGGCGATTTTAACGACACGCCGGATGACACCTCTCTCGAGATTCTGGAAACGGGCGATCCGAACGCGCGTCCCGAAAGCGATGCAAAGCCGGGTTTTCTTTTCAACACGTGCGGGTCCGACTGGGCGGAGGATGTTTGCACGCTCGATCTGTATCATCGGGCAAGAGGATCGTACATTGATCCGCACGTTCGAGGCGCGCGAAAAGACAACAACCGTTTGAGAGGCATCGAGTACAGGTACCCCGCCGATGTGCGTGTGCGAGAGATCATGTTCGATCAGATTCTTGTGAACTCGCGCCTGCAGAGCCGAGTGCAGTCCTCGGCGTTCGTTTACACGGGTGCGGATGCGGTGAACGGGCTGAACAGCGTGGTTGTGCGGACTGGATCAGGCAGGGCGGAAGTGCGGCTTGCAGGCTCGCTGGCCTCCGATCACGTGCCGGTGTTCATTGATCTTTCGCGGTAACCGGGCGCGTGCGCTCTGCGGTGAAGAGCAAGGTTGACAATGTGCGCCGTTACGATAGCCGCGCCTCCCAAAGCGGTCAGAATGAACGCCGCCGACCCAGCATCGTGACTCGAAGGCTGACCTGAAAAAACCTCTAACAGCACTTTCCAGTGTCCGCCAACCAGAATGACCATTCCGAACGTCCACAAAACCGCCGGAAGCCGCGACCGGTGGTGCCGGTAGCTGCTGCGAAGAGCCAAAAACCCCGCCGCGACCGCCAAAACAAGGATCGTGATCTCGATCCACGGGTTTTGGATAGTAACAGCCAGCACCGGCAGCGCGATCGGAAGCACGATGCAGTGCACAGCGCAGACCGCAGAAGCCCAGATTCCCGCGTGGTCCCAACTGAACCTGCAGCGAACCCCTGTCGTGCTCATATGCAATATTATTGCATAATGAGCGGGCGGACTGCTTCGATGATCTGCACAGCCACCTGAAATTTGGACGCTTTGGGGATGGTGAGCATCAGGCCGTCTTTGAGGATCATGACGGCGGCGTTCTGATCGCTGTCGAACCCGATGGTGGGGTCGGATACGTCGTTCACGACGATCGCCGCAAGGCCTTTTGCCTTCAGTTTGGCTTTGGCGTTTTCGAAGTGACCGTCGGTTTCGGCGGCGAACCCCACGACAGGCAGGTCCGGCGCTAACTCGCGGATCGTTCCGATCACGTTCACATTCGGAATCAGCTCCAGGTGCAGGCTGTCGGCGCCTTTGATTTTCAGATCGCGAGGCTGTTTGATTTTGAAATCGGCGACTGCTGCCGCGCAGATCGCAAGGTTTTGGCCGACAAGATGCTGCTTGGCAGCTTCCGCCATTTCAAAAGCGGTGTTCACGTTGATCCGCTCCACATCGGGCGGCGCGGCTTCGTGGCTGGGCCCGGCGATCAGAGTTACTCTTGCGCCGCAGCGGCAGAGCGCGCGCGCGATTGCGAACCCCATTTTGCCGCTCGAGCGGTTGGTGATGAACCGAACGGGATCAATCGGTTCGCGGGTTGGTCCGGCTGTTACCAGAACCGACACGCCTTCATAAAGGTTCGAGCGTCGAGCGGC
>JAJPJR010000081.1 GCA_021324165.1 Armatimonadota bacterium | reverse complement strand
TGCCGCTTTTGCCATCACCCGCAAATTCTCTGCCGCCTCGTGGGTTCTGCTTCCCGGAAGAATTGCCAGCAGGTTGCGTTCGGCATTTTGAGAGCATTTGCACATCTGAAGCAGCGGATGCCCGACCCAATGGGCTCCGAGCATTTTGGCCGACCATTCGAACGGCGTGGCAATTGCGTCCGTCACTTCCGTGAGGTTTTTTCCCTGCCGGTCTTTTCGCCAGCTTCCCGGCGGCATGAAATACAAAACTTTTGTGCCTTTCGACTTGGCATATCGGCAGAGCGGAACGTTGAAAGCGCCGAAGTCAATGGCAATCAACAAGTTTGGGCGATGCTTGACAATCCATCTTTTCAACCGGATGAACGCGGAAAACACCGAAGGAAACACCCGCGCGGCCTGCGCGATGCCGATGGCGCCCCAGCGCGAAGAGTCCTCGATAATCTCTGCCCCCGCACGCGAAAGTTTCGTGCTGCCGACGGCGGCAATCTGTTCGGCACATCCCTTGCGTTGAAGTTCGGCAATCAACCCCGCCCCAACCGCATCTCCACTTGCCTCTCCGGCAGAAATCAGAATCACTTTTGATCTTGGCGGCCGTATTTTCCGGCGCTTATCCGTTCCACGAACGCAATCACATATTCGACTTCTTCGGTGATTTCGACCTCGCGCCGCACCGCTTCGATCGCTCTTGCAAGCCCCATTTCCGAACGAAACAGAAGTTTGCACGCTTTATGCAGCGCCAAGCGCGATTTGGATGATACGCCCAGCCTGCGGAGGCCCACCGAGTTGATGTCATACACTTGAAGCGGAATGCCTTCGACCAGCATGAACGGCGGCACATCGCGGTTGACCTTCGAAAACCCTCCGACCATCGAGTATTTTCCAACCCGCGCGAACTGGTGGATTCCCACGAACCCACCGATATTCACTCCGTCTTCAATGGTGGCATGGCCGGCGATGCCCACATTGTTGGCAATAGTGCAATCGTTTCCCACCGTAACGTTGTGCCCGATGTGCATCGTCGCCATCAGATAGTTGTTGTGGCCGATGACCGTTGACTTCCCTTCCCCCGTTGCGCGATGAATCGTGGTGAATTCACGAATCACATTGCGATCCCCGATGCGTAAAAAAGTCGGTTCGCCCTTATATTTTCTATCTTGCGGATCGCCTCCGATCACCGCTCCGTTGCCGATGAAGTTGTGCGCGCCCAACTCCACATTTCCCAAAACCACCGCGTGTGCTTCGATCCTCGTTCCGTCGCCGATGACCGCGTTGCCTTCCACCACCACGAACGGCCCGATGCGCACGTCCGTACCGAGTTGGGCTTGTGAGGAGATGATCGCCGATGGGTGAACCGACGTCAAATCTCGTCTCCATCTTTCAGAATTTTAAATGCGATATCGGCTTCGGCGGCGATTTCGCCATTCACCGATGCCGTTCCGTGCATCATTCCCACCAGATTTCGAAACCACAAAACTTCGCACGCGATGTCCAACCGATCTCCCGGCACAACCGGCCGGCGGAACTTCACTTTGTCCATTCCTGCAATCAACGGCCTGCAGCCCGCATGGGTTGGATCGGCAAGCAGAATCAAAGCCCCCATCTGCGCGATCGCTTCAATGATCAGCACACCAGGCATGATCGGCATGCCTGGATAATGGCCGACGAAAAACGCTTCATTACTGGTCACGTTTTTGTAGCCCTTTATCGTTTTGGAAAGTTCGATCTCTTCCACGCGATCCACAAGCAGCATTGGAAACCGATGTGGAAGGTGCCGCTGAATCTCTTTGATGTCCATCAAGGTGTTGCCAAATCCTCCCAAAAACAAAGCTGTTTCAACCGAGCCGCGGCTTTGACGTGCATTGTATGTCCCGACGCTTCGGCTGCCACTTCCAAAAACCTTGCCGGAACTCCGGCCAATGCCAAATCGCCGAGGCAATCGAGCAGTTTGTGACGCGCCGGCTCGTTTTCGAAATGCGGTTCATTACGATACCCGCCATCGCCGATGATCAACGTGTTTTGCAGCGACCCGCCCTTTCCAAGGCCCAAACGCTCGATCTCAGGCAGGTCGCGTTCGAAGCACCACGTCCGGGCGGGCGCCAATTCTTTCAAATACTCGCCGGTCCCGAATTGAAATGTTGCCGTTTGATCCCCAGGGAACGCCGAGGATTTTAAAAGGTATTTCCAGCAGCCCGACCCAGCGGCGATCGAAATAGACTGGCCTTCAAACGTCATCTGCACTCGGCCGAACATTTGGCACGCCGTTCTTCCGATGCGTTTCTTTCCCGCCTCCATCAGCGCTTGGCAAAACTCCCGCGAACCTCCATCCAAAATGGGAAGTTCTGACCCCTCCACCACAACATCCGCGTCGGTAATTTCAAGGCCCGCAAATGCGCTCATCAGATGCTCGATCGTCCGCACCGTTCCAAGCCAGGTGCTGCGCGGAGTTTTGGAAACGTTCTCGGCAGATGCGTCAATCACCGATCCCAAATGAACGAAACGAATGCGATCTTTTCCCGGCATGATCGTAACCTGGCACTGTTCTCCCGAATGAATGCCGGTTCCCGACAATCGAATTTCCTGTCCAATCGTTACGCGATCGAATTCAACTCTCATGCTTGTGCGAAGAGAGCCGCGCGACCTCTTTTTCCAGCTGTTTGATGCGTTCCACGAGCTCGGGAAGCCTGCTGGTCAGCAGCCAAATGCGCATCTCTTCTTTGGCTTCGCGCGCGGGCGCACCCCAATACTGTCCTGGCTTTTCTATGTTTTGTGAAACACCTGACCGCGCCCCTAACTGCACATCTTCGGCGATTTCAATGTGGTCGCCGATTCCGCATTGTCCTCCCATCACGGCGCGCGCCCCGATCGTAGAACTGCCGCTGATTCCACATTGACCCGCAATCACGGAATGCTCGCCAATTTCAACGTTGTGCGCAATCTGCACTAAGTTGTCAATTTTCGTTCCCTCTTTGATGCGGGTTTCTCCGGCGGTGGCTCGATCAACGGCAGTAAGCGCTCCGATTTCGCAGTCGGCGCCGATTTCTACGCCGCCAGTTTGCGGCACTTTTCTTCGTTTGCTGCCATCCCAGAAAAACCCGAAGCCGTCGGCCCCGATCACCGCGCCGGAATGAATGATTGTGCGCTCGCCCACCGAAACGTCGCGATATAACGTTACGTGCGGATACAGTTTTGCACCGCGTCCGATTTTGCAATGCTCGCCCACATAAACGAACGGATACAATCGGGAGCCTTCTTCGATCGTCGTGTCTGCTTCCACAACGCAATAAGCGCCGATGGAAACGCCATGTGAAATTTTTGCGCTGGGCGAAACGACCGCCGTTGGGTGCACACCTTCTTCCAAAGGCATATCGCGCCAGGAGATCGCCAAAATTCTTCCAAACGCTTCCCGCGGATTGCGATGCTTGATGTGCGGCTTGGAACAGCGCTCGATCTGTTCTGAAACGATTACCGCGCCGACGCTTGTCTGCTCCACGGTTTTCAAATACCGTTCGGTTTCTGCAAACGTGATGCCATGCGGATCACCGTATCCTGCAGGAACCGGCCTCACAATTTCGATTTCGGCAGGGCCGTGCAGTTCGCCTCCAACGATTTCCGCAAGTTCCGACAGCGTCCAGCCTATTTTCGATTGAGCCAAGTTAGAAACTCCATAGTTCGGTCGGGGGCGCCGCCCGGAACACGAGTGACTTTGTACCCGCGAACATCGGCCCAGATGTTAAGTTCGCGCTCGAAATCGAAGTTTTCGGGCAGTTTTGTCGGCGGAACAGCGGTTGTGGCGGGCACCCGAACGCCCAAAACGGTTTGCTGATCGGCCGGCGCCGAAAACGCTTGCAAGTCGGGCTTCTCGACCATGGCACGCAGTTCGGGCTTGGAAATGGATTCGATCCGCTCGCGAACTTTTGCCGTAATTTCCGCTTCGTACCGCGTTCGATCCGCTTTGAGCCGATCGTTCATATCGTCAACCATCTGTTTGATTTGTGCGGCATTCGTCAGTTCCAGTTTCGAAAACTCCGCATCCAGCTGCGCGGCGTTCAGAGCAAGTTCGGCTTCCAGCGCATTGCGTTCATCTTTCAATCGAGCCGCTAAATTCGGAGCAAGCGCGATTTCTCGTCGGTGCGTTTCATCTCCCAAAGTAAGGTGGATGATCTCGATTCGAATCACCCGCGGCGCGCGATACGCTGCCGAAGATCGCACCATCGCCGCGACTTTGTCCATGAACTCGCTCTGCAGTTCGCGCTGCGTCTGATCAACTTTCACCAGCATTTCGGTTTGCATCGCCGCCAAATTCCGCTCGGCCTCTTGCAGATAGGCGTCAGTCAGTTCGGTCGAAATCCGTGCTCTTTCGCGGGCCAACTCCGCAGAGGCCGACTGCTGCCTCTCCTGAATTGATGCGCCCTCGAACGCTTCGGGTCGGACTTGTTTCAAACCGCCGATCTGATCGGCAGATTGCGAAGCAGGAACTGAGAAACTGTTCGACTCCGTTGGAGAGCCCTGCCTGGCGAGCGCTTTCATCACAACGGCGCGATCTACAAACACCCATTCGCGCCGCGGCGAACACGAACTGCACGCGACGATCGAGACGGCGCTAAGAGTTGTCAGCGTCCATAACTTTGACCGCTTCATCTGTCACGTCATTGGCGCCATAAACGGCCACCGAGGCTTCGAAAACCACCGTGAACCCTTCTTTTTTGGCATATTTTTGGACGGCCGCTCGTGCCTTATTGGTTACTTCGTCCTTGAAATCGTTAGCGAGCCCGCGCATTGTGTCTTGATACTCCGCCGCGAGGTCGTTCATCATCTGGCCCGTTTCGTCCGACATGCGCAGCAAGTCTTGTCTTCGTTTGGATTGGTCGTCGGTCGGCTGCGCCACTTTGATGAGTTGTTGAAACTCGTCGGTGATTTTTTGAATCGAGGTTTTTAAATCTTCAAGCTGCTTCGTTTGATCGGCTGTTGGTTTATCCAAAAGGCTCAACTCACGAAACTTCTTGGCGTTTTCGGGGGTGAAGAAACGGTTGGTTCGCATGAATTGAAGCATGCCGATCCATTTCTGCTGCCTTGCGTCGAATTCGGCTTTTTTGCGCTTCCCGAGTTTGGATTGGTCAGACAACCTGCCGATGTCCACCACGCCGAATTTTGAGCTTCCTGTTTGAAATGCGTAGGTCGAAAGAACTGCCGCGACGGCAAGCACCGCGGTGATGAGTGCAATTTTGTTGTTTTTCATTCCTTTGTCTGCCTTATTTTGTATTAGAAACTTGTTCCTATCGTGAAATGTGTTCGCGCCCGATTGCGATCGTCAAATCCGATATCTAATCGGATCGGCCCAAGCGCGGTTTTGAAACTGATTCCCACGCCGTAACCCAATTTCAACTCGATGTCTTTGCTTTGCGTAAAGTTTTTCAAATCGCCATAACCGCCCCACGCTCCACCATAATCTACGAACGCCACGGCCGTGAACGCCTTCTGAATCGGCTGGCGAAACTCGACCTGGAACAGCAGTGACTGCTTGCCCCAAAACCGGTCTTCCTGATAACCCCTGACTCCGTTCGCCCCGCCGATAAAAAACTGTTCGAAGAACGGCGTGTCGCCCAAAATGTATCCGCCGGTGGCTCGCATCGCCAAAACCTGCACCGGCTTATCGAACTCTTCCGGTTTGCGCTCCGGCCCGCGGCTGAAATAAGCCCGATAATCGAAACTGCTTTTGGCATAAAAGTTTTCGCCCAAGATATCAAAGCCTGACTTGTAGCCGCCCACGCTCGTGATGTTCGAATAACTCGGGGTTACCGAAATCTTTAGATAATCGCCCTTCGCGGGTTCAACACTGTTGTCTCTGCGATTTCTTGTAACACCGAATTCAATGCCGCCGATCAAACCGTCTTGCACCACGAACTCCTCGCCAGGCACCACTTTGAAGTTGTTCGAATCCACCGTTTCCATTCGAAGTCCCACATTGCCTCGGATGTTGCGGGCAAGAACGCGCGAAAGATTTGCCAGCCCGCCCGTTCTGCGCTGCGAAAAATCCAACTTGTCCAAACCGTTGTTGTTTCCGCCGAAAACGCTTTTGCCGAACAACAGCGATTCGCGCGAGTAAAGACTCACGTTGAGCGAACTGCGGCGATGATCGAAAAACGGATCACCATAATCCAATGTCAAACTCGTTCCAAGCCCTTGAGCCGATTGCACCAGCGTGCCGCCCAGCGACTTGCCGCTGCCGTTGAAATTCGAATCGCTCATGCTGACAAAGCCAGCCAGCCGGTTTCGAGGATCCATCTGCAAACCCACGTTGAACGAGCCCGTTCGGGTCTCTTTCAGCCCCACTCCCAGGTCCACTTTGCCCAGCTCGGGCTCCTGAATGTCGGGCTTCAACTCGTCGAACCACCGTGTGTCGACCACCCTTCGAAGATCATCGCGCCAAATCTGCGTGCTGAACAGGTCTCCCGGCTTCGTGTCAATCAGTTTCTTCACGGTGGCGGGCTTGGTGCGCGTCAGACCCGTTACTTCCACCTTGTTGACCCTCACTTCCACAAGCTCGATGTTCACAACGCCGGTATCCGTGGTCGAAGGTTCGAATTTGGTCACCCGCGCAAAATAACTTTTGGCTCGATACAACTCTTCGATCGTTCGAGCGTCGGGGATCAGGTTGTTCGGATTGAAGATTTCGCCCGGCTTCGTTTTGATCGCTTTGAGAATCGCTGCCGTAGTTACGATCGTGTTCCCCGTTACATGAATCTCTTTCACCAACGGCCATTCAACGACTTCAACCACCACGCGCCAACTTTTCGTTTCCAAAAACTGTCCATAAATCTTCACATCCTGCAACGGCAGAACGGACATGAGCAGCTCTTTGTCTTTTGCGAGCTGCGCAGCCTGATACGGTTGACCGACCTTGGTGCGCATCGCATCCATAATCAAAGACTGGGCGATCTCCTTGTTGCCGCGAACCACAATCTCACTCACCAGTTCGGTTTGTGCACGCGCGGCTGCGCTGAGGGCGATCAATGCCCCGATGGATACCCAAACTCTTGTCAATTCATCCTCCCTGACGGCTCGAATCGTTGACGAGAGGCGACAACGCTTCCCTCAAATGATGGCGCGCACGCGCCAAACGGCTTCTTACGGCTTCCAGGCTCACTCCGATCGTGTCGGCGATTTCTTGGTAACTGAGTCCCTCTACGTCTCTGAGAACTATACACTCCCGATAGCCCTCTGGCAACCCTTGAATCGCGCTTTGCACGAGTTTCTGGAGCTCCGAAACCTCCATCTGCCGTTGGACATCCTGCTTCGGGTCGGGCAACAGGCCCGCTGGGTCCTCGGAATCGTCCACCCCTAAAGGCTGTTCCCGAGACCTCACACGCATCAACTTTGCCAAACGGTCTTTGTTCAAATTGACCATGATGCGATACATCCATGTATAAGATTGCGACTCCTTTCTGAATTTATCCCAGCCTCTGAACGCCCTTAGAAACGTGTCTTGAGTCAACTCCGCCGCCGTATCCGGGTCGGAAGTCAGCCTCAATGCGACGTTGTACAAACGCCTGTGATGCAGTTCGACCAGCCGCTGGAAGTCGGCTCGATCGAATTTCATGCCTGGCACCTGGCCACGTCATTTACTCTTAGACATCGAACCCTCATCTTCGTTTCGACCTCCCCGAAGTGAACCTTCGCGAATAGGTCAGCGAAAAGCTGAGTTCGCCCTGCCGGTTCAATGCCGCTCCCAGCGTCATGCGAGAGATCAACGGGTTTTTCACTGGCGGGCGATAAGTTAGAGCCAGCTGGTCCAGGCGCTGAAACGTCGGGTCTTCGGAGAGCGGCTGACGGTATTCCAACGAAAAACCTTTACCCAACGTCTTTCCCAAAATCACTCCTCCAAGCACCGTGCCCTGGCCGAAATTCAACACGATATAGTCCAGCCCAAGAGCCTTTTGCAAACTTTCCGTCAACGGGCTCAGGAAGACCGGCGTTACTACGGACAGAATATCCTTCAACCGGTCTTGGAAGTTCCCCGTGAGTTCTGCCCCGCTCCCAAACAGTTGCTTTTGGCCTACGATTCCGATGAAATCGTCCTTCGTGAGCCCCGGCGGATCGCTCTGAACATCAATATTGAGTTCGTCCGTCCCGAACAGGTCGCCAGAAATGTACAACGTTACGTCGTATCTTTGAACTCCAGTGTCCGAAACCGAGGTCACAACCGTCGAGGCCCGCAGATTGACGGGAAGCGTTGAAGCCTGCCCGCCGAACTCATCAGCACGATAAGTCAGCTGTGCCGTGCCGCCGGGCTCCAGCTTCAGCGGACCCGAAATCAACTTCACGGTGCCGCTCGATACGGTGAAGCCAAACTCCACATCGGGCGAATTCAACGATCCTTTGAGCGCCCCGGTGCCTGCGGTTTTCACGGTCATCAAACCGCTGCGCGCTTCAGCCCGCTGCGCCGTCAGCCGGACATCGAATTTTGGATCGAACGCGAAGTTCTCCGCCGCAGGACGGCTCGCAAACTCACCTCGGACATCGAACAGCCCTTGATCCGCACTGATTTCACCAGTGATCAAAGGATGCATCAGATCGCCGGACATCGCAAGATTTGCAAACAGCGAACCCCGAACAATGGATCCGTTTTCAAACCGGTATCGAAGGCCGAGATCTTGCACAACCGCCTTCGAGTCCGAAGTCCACTGTGATGTCTTCAAGTCCCAATCGGCTTTGGCATCGAACGATCCACCCGCTTCGCCCCTTCCCGTGGCGTTGATCTCAAGAAGATTATCGTTGAGTTTTGCAGAAGCCGCAACGTCGTCGAACACATTGTCAAGCGCTTTAAATTTCATGCGCGAAGCGGCAAGGTTCACTTCGCCCGAAGCCGTCCAATCTGCGGGAGTTCCATGAATTGCAAACGTGGCACCATTCAGTTTGCCTTCGGTTACAACGGTGTCTAATCCACCGAAGAAACGGTCGAGCGTATCAATGTCCGCTGCCGGAACTCGGAACACCACATCCAGCGGCTCATCGGGCGGCACGGTGAACGGATATCGGAACGGAATGTGCGCAGATTCCAGGTTCAGCGCTAAACCGCGAACCTGCATCGTGCCTTGATCGGCCGTGATCGCCCGATCCTGCACCATGAATGGCCCAAAATCGAACGCGTCGGCGGCAAAGTCACGCCAGGCCAGCTTCTGTCCGTTCACACTGGCCAGAATCGTGGGAGAAGCGGTTTTGCCTGAAACCGTAAACGGCAGGTCGGCCACGCCCCTCAAATCGCCAAGATGCGGCACCAGACTTGCAAGCCACGCCAAATCCAGATGATTGATCTCGCCGTCCAGATGCATCTCGCCGTCTTCTTCGATGCGATTCGAAGCGTCTCGATTCAACCGCAAAGTGAACGGCCCGCCGTTCATATCTACATTCGAAATCGTCCAGGTTTTGCCGACGCGTTCGGCATTTGCGTCCAATTTGCCCATCGCCTTTCCAGAAAACATCAAACCGTCGGTTTGCACGCCGATTGTCAAATCCGGCGAGTCAATCTTTCCTTTGGCGGAAACGGTCGCTGAAGCAGTGCCGTCGAGTTGAGCGATCTTTTCCATCGCGTCAGGATCGGTCTGCTTCGCAAGCCATTCCGAACCGATTCTTCGCAGCGATGGAATACCCACGTTCAAAATACTCAGCGTGCCGCCCACCTCTTTGCTGTCCAGGTTGTATCGCGCGTCGTCCAGCAGCATATAGCCTGCCAAACTGCCCAATTCCGCGTGGCCGGTGAGTTCGCGGTGAACCATGTCGAAATGCGCTGTGCCCGAACCCACCATTTCTGAATTCAGTGTGAAGTTTTTAATCAGCGCGTCCACAGTGCCCGAATCCAGTCTCCCTCCGGCCAAAACCGCGTCGGCGGTCGCGTTGAAACTCCCTGCTGGAATGGCGTTCTCGCCTGTGTACCCACCGAGCGCGCTCAAAGGCAGGGCATCCCCCGCAAGATGAAACGCTCCGTTCCCTTCAAAATCGTATCGGCCGAACACCGTTGCTGTGCCTTCTCCGATTTTCGCGGTGGATGGCAGCAGACTAAATCCGCTCTTGGCAAGCTCAATTTTTGCTTCCGTTCCATCGAACTGCACTTTGTCGGCAACCAAGAAATTCGCATGAATCGCCGCGGAAAGTTTTGGATCGTTTGCCGTGCCTGCCAAAGCCCACGTTCCCGTTGCGAGACCCTTTACCCAGCCGTCGGTAAACGAGGAGAGCGTAACATCGGAAAGCTCTCCGCTGCCCGTTAGTGCGCGGTTTTTTCCAAGGTCGAGCCGAATTGAACCTTTGGCGAGCGAGGCGCCGCTGTGCAGCTGAATATCGCTAAAACGTATCGCATCGTTGTCGGCAGCGAACATCGCAGAACCCATCGGCAGTGCATAATCTTTGAACTTGGCAGAATAGGTTTCCACACGGCCGTTCGCCTTAAAATCTTTGGCTGTTCCCGAAACCGAAAACTGCGCAAAACCGATTCCTTCCACCGAATCAATGGGCAGCCGCGAAAGATCAACGGATTGCAAATGCGCCTCGCCTTCGATCCTGCCCGTTCGGATGTCATAACTGCCTTTAGCCAAGCCTCTTCCGCCTGCTCCATTCACATCGAGCGTTTGAACCGTAATCGCATCGCCCAGCCAAGCGAATCTTCCACGATAGGCGATGTTCTCGCTCCAATCGCGGCCGTTGACGCGGCCGGCGGCGGTGCCGCTGCCTTCGGCATCCGCAATGAGTTCGGGGTTTTTGATCGTTCCGCGTATCAGCCCAACCAGATTCAGCCTGGCCGGCACGAAACTGTCGGTCAGCTTTTTCGCAAGGCGTGAAGGGTTCGCATTGCGCAGTTCAAACCGTCCTGATAAATCCGAACCGTTTGCGATGGTCAGATCACCCGCCGCGCGTCCGCCTTCCACATCGGCATTCACACTTCCAAAATGAATCGCCTTGCCGTTGATTTGCAGCATCGCCGAAATCCCTCGCGCGGCGACGTCGTTCACCCGCGCGGATTCCGCCGACAGCTCGCCCGACAGCGCCAGCGATTTTTTCCAATTGACCGAGCCGTTGAATTTCAGATTCCTAAGCTGTGCGTTCTTTGGAAGCGCGGGCAGTGGAAACAGTTTTCTTCCAACCTCATAATCGGGCAGATCGAGCGTGCCTTTCGCAACAAGCGCCGCTTCGGGACCAAATTCCAATCGTCCCATACCTTGAGCCGAAGCGCCCTGCGACGATCCCTTAAAACTTCCAGAAATGGTGCGCTGATTGAAACTCCCCGCAAACTCTGCCGCCGACAAGAACTTGTCGCGAAACCGAAGGTCATGCACCTGCGCCGTGCCGTTTCCAAAAAGCGCCAGGCCGGATTTCGCGGTCCAGTCCCACGTCGCTCTGCCCGCGAAACTGCCATCCTTCAGATCGAGCTCTTTAAGCCACTTGGCATGTTGAAATTCGGGTGCCGAAGCCAGATATCTGCGCAGCCGAGCCAAACGAAAGCCGGACGAACTGAACGTTCCCGAATTCCCCGATTCCGAAACCTCCACATAAAGATCGGCCGAACCCTCACGTGGAACATCGAAGCTCAAACTGGCGAACTTGTAACCGCCCTTGCCCGCCGCCGAGGCGCTGTTGATTCTGATCGTCCAGTTCGGTTCATCGGGCGATTGTTCGTCGGAAACCAGCAGCCTTGCATTGCGCAGATTAATCGAATAAGCGATTTCGCTCGGCTTCGCCGCTTGCGCAGGCATTAAATCCTCGATGTTCCATCGCCGATTTTTCTTCCGTTCGATGACTCCTTCGATTCCGTCAACATTCACGATCCATCCTGAGCGTGAAACCCAAAACAGAGGCGCAAACGCAGTAACACGATCAGCCGTTGCAATCCGATGTCCTTGCGAATCGTAAACCCGGACGTTCGCGGCTTCGATGCGCGCGTGATCAGAACTTAGAGCGACTTCGCCCGCGAAAACTTTAACCAGTCCGCCCCGCGAGGCATACTGCATCGAAACGCCCTTCAGCGGCTCTTCAAACTGATGCGCATATCCGCGCAGATACGCCGCGCTCCAAACGACTAATGCCGCCGTTGGAACGCTCTGACAAACTTGCCAGACGATTCGACTTCCACGCATAGATCATACGCCGAGTTTTTGAAGCCTTTCTGCCATCACCTTTTTGCTGAATTCGATGGCGTTGTACGAACTTCGAACGAACGGCCCGCTCGCAACAAACGCGAACCCCATATCCTCGCCCGCCTTTCGATACTCTTCGAAAACCTTCGGGTGCACAAAGGAATTGACGGGCAAGTGGCCCATCGTGGGTCGCAGATATTGCCCGATCGTGACGGCATCCACTCCCGCCGCACGCAAGTCGCGCAAAGTTTGAATCACCTCTTCCCGCTCCTCGCCCAGCCCAAGCATAATGCCCGACTTCGTGTATATCTTTTCGTCCAATTCCTTTACAAGTCTCAACACATTCAACGACCGGTCATAGCCCGCCTGCGGCCTGACGATGGTCTGCAGCCGGCGCACAGTTTCTACGTTGTGGTTATAGATTTCCGGTCCCGCCTCGGTTACAATGCGAATCAGATCGGCCTTCGCCTTGAAATCGGGAGTCAGAACCTCAACGATCAGTTCGGGATTCTTGTTGTGAAGCGCCTGAATCGTCAGGGCAAACTGCGTTGCCCCTTCGTCTTTCAAATCGTCTCGCGCAACGCTCGTAACCACTACGTGCTTCAGCCCAAGCTGCGTGCAAACTTCGGCGACGTTTTGCGGTTCATTCGGATCAACGGCGAGCCCCCTGCCGACTTTAATTGCGCAAAATCCGCACGAACGTGTGCAGGTATCGCCAAGAATCATAAACGTGGCAGTTTTTTTCGACCAGCATTCTGGAAGGTTCGGACACCGAGCGCTTTCGCAAACGGTGTGGAGTTTCGCTTTGCGCATCATGCCTTCCACTTCCCGAATCGTTTCGGGGCGGGGAATTCGAATTTTCAGCCATTCTGGCAGACGCTGCGTCATCATGTTGCTGCTTCGATTATAGCCGATGCGCGTATAATTGAGCCGTTGTGAGAGCGCACGAACGAGCAAGAAGACCCTTTCCTTGGGGACTTTGGCTTCTCGCATTGCTTTGTGCGGCGCTCGCCTTCGCGCTTTTTGTTTTGCCCAAGCAACTGAAAAAGGAGCCGATGCGAATCGAGTTCACTTCACCAGGCGGCGGGCGATGAGGGCCGGACTCATCGGTTACCCATTTGCGGGAAAAACCACGCTGTTTCAGGCCGTGAACCCCATCGAGGCGAACTCCGATTTGGCGTCGGTGCCCGTGCCCGATGAGCGGTTCGAAAAACTGTGCGAAGCCGTGCAGCCAAAAAAACGCACTTATGCAACCGTCGAGCTGCAGGACGATGCCGTCCGGCTTCCCGGTCATGGAGGCGCAAAGCCGAGCGAATTCGCCGAAGCCGCCCGCAAATTCGACCTGCTCATTCACGTGATTCGAGAGTTCGACGATCCCGCCGTCCCGTTTCACGACGCTCCCAACCCATCGCGAGATTATCATTCTGTTTTTTCGGAGCTGGTTCTTGCCGATCTTCAACTCGCAGAAAACCGTTTGGAAAAGCTCGCCAAATCTCAAGATGCCAAGTCGCCGGGCAAACGCGACTATTTGGAAAATCAGTTGTTTCAGCGCCTTGCACACTCCCTCGCCGACGGATGCACAATCCGCGAAATCGAACTCGATGAAACCGAGCAGGAGATCGTCGAATCGTACCGTTTTCTCACTGCAAAGCCGTTGATCACGGCGATCAACTGCGCCGAGAACAATCTGAACACTCCCTCTGAACTCGAAAAACAGCTCGCCGCGTCGAATCTGCCTGTCTTTCGCCTATGCGCAGCCATCGAGCAGGAGATCGCAAGCCTGCCCGAACACGAACGGCAGCCGTTTTTTGAACAGATCGGAATCGAGCGCTCAGCCGCCGAAAGCATGATTCAAGCCGTGTACCAAGCCCTTGGATTGATCACCTTCTTCACCGCGGGAGAAAAGGAGACTCGAGCGTGGCCGCTGCGAAAAGGCTCCACTGCGCTCAAGGCCGCCGCGACCATTCACACCGACATTGCAAAAGGGTTCATCCGCGCCGAAGTTGTTCACTACAAGGATTTCGACAAGATCGGCGACGTCAAGGAGTGTTATCGGCAAAACCTGATGCGACTCGAAGGCAAAGATTATGTTGTACAAGATGGCGACATCATCAATATCCGCAACAAATCTTAGTTTTCGAATAAGCCTGGCGGAGCCGCTTGATATGGCCTGCCCGAAATTTTGTAGCCATGCTCGGTAACCGCTCTTCCTCTCGGAGTCCGCTTCAAAAGTCCGCACTGCATCAAAAACGGTTCGTACACATCTTCAATCGTGCCGGCATCTTCAGACACCGATGCGGCAATCGTTTCGACTCCCACCGGCCCGCCTCCAAATCGGTCTATCAGCGTCGTAAGAATTAAGCGATCAATCCGATCCAAGCCGTTTTCGTCAATTTCCAGCTGGCTCAATGCGAACCGAACTGTCTCAAGATCAATCTCCTGCTTTTCTAAATGATGCGCAAAATCGCGTGTGCGTCTCAGCAGCCTGTTCACGATGCGCGGAGTTCCCCGGCTTCTTTTGGCCAGTTCAACGCCGGCTTCTTCCGAGATCGCATAGCCGAGAATGGAAGCCGAACGCAGCACGATCTGCACCAGAGCGTCGGTCGAATAGAACTCAAAATCGTGAACGATTCCGAACCGATCGCGCAGCGGGCCGGTGAGCAGCCCCGCCCTGGTCGTCGCGCCAATCAGCGTAAACTTGGGCAGATCGAGCCGGATGCTTCTTGCGCCCGGCCCCTTGCCGATCACAATGTCGAGTTTGAAATCTTCCATCGCCGGATACAGAATCTCTTCCACCACACGGCTCAATCGGTGAATCTCGTCTATGAATAACACGGTGCCGTGTTCCAAGTTGGTGAGAATCGCCGCCAGATCCCCCGGCCTTTCGATTGCGGGTCCGCTTGTCACGCGGATTGAAGCGTTCATCTCGTTGGCGATCACATGAGCCAAAGTGGTTTTGCCAAGTCCAGGTGCTCCTTTCAACAGCACGTGATCGAGCGGTTCGCTTCGCGACTGCGCTGCTGCCACAAACACCGCCAGGTTCGCTTTGATCTTCTCTTGACCAATGAACTGCTCCAACCGTTTGGGACGCAGGGAATAATCAAACTGCGCTTCGTCTGTCTGCTGTTCCGGCTGCACGATTCGATCCTTCATTTTTTGCTCGCAATTTGAAGCGCGATCGGAATGAGTGCACTTGGATCGGTCTCATCGGTGCTTTCGCGCGCAGAGATCGCCGCACGTTCGGCATCGCTGCGTTTGTGCCCAAGAGATACAAGCGCTTCGACGACGTCATCCGAAACCGCGGTTCTGCCTTTTCCGATCGTGCCGAGGAGCGACTCTTCGCGCACTTTGTCCACAAGTTCCAAGCACACCTTTTCGGCAAGCTTAGCGCCCACGCCGGCCGCCCTCGTCAGAGCCTTCCAGTCTTTCTGCAAAATCGCTCCCACAATCGCATCTTCATCCAATGTACTCAAAATCGAAAGGGCGCTCTTAGGGCCCAGCCCGTTCACGGTGATCAGCAGATCGAAAAGCCGCCGCTCCCCTGCCGACTCAAAGCCGTACAACGACAGTTCATTTTCCCGCACGATCTGCCGGGTGAAGTACTCCACGGTCTCGCCCATCTTCGGCAATCTGCGCATCGAACGCTCCGAAATGAACAGTTGATATCCAACCCCTCCACCCATCACGACGACCGACCCTCTGCCGATTTCTGCCAATTTCC
>JAJPJR010000007.1 GCA_021324165.1 Armatimonadota bacterium | reverse complement strand
GCGCGTCGGATTCAACCCCACTCCAACCGCCGTAACCGGGCCGCCGATCATCGCGCCGCCGATCAGAAAAAACGCCGCCGACGAAATGTCACCAGGAACACGCATCTCCAGTTTTTTTGGCATGCCGCTTCTCACACGAACCATCAACCCTGCAACGCTCACCGAACACCCGCACGCTTTCAGCATCCTTTCGGTGTGATCACGGCTTTTTGCAGGTTCCACAACGCTCGTTTCACCGTCGGCAAAAAGCCCAGCGAGAAGCAGCGCCGATTTGACTTGCGCGCTCGCAATCGGCGATGAATACGCAATCCCTTTCAACTTCGCGGGCGCGATGCGCAGCGGTGGATATTCACCGGCGACATCGGCGCCCATCTGATTCAGCGGGTTCACAACCCGCGCCATCGGCCGCTTCGAAAGCGACTCATCGCCCGCGAGTTCGCACGAAACCCCGCTTCCGCACAGCAGACCGCAAAGCAGACGCATCGTGGTTCCCGAGTTTCCGCACCAAATCTGTTTGGATGGATTCGTCAACGAAGACGGTTTGAACAGAACGCGATCACGAAAAACCGACGCGTCGGCGCCAATATCGCGCAGCGCTTGCAATGTGTCGTCGCAATCTTCTGCGCGAAGCGGGTTTTCCACCACGCCGCCCCGCTCGCAAATTGAAGAAAGCATATACGCGCGGTGCGTGATGCTTTTGTCACTCGGAGGCGCAAATTCGCCCCAAAAACTGCGCGCTTTGCCAACGACTAACTTTGCCAAGCCGCCTTCGCCTTTCGCGACGCTTCCAAAAACTCCAGCACCGACTCGTACTGCTCGCGGTCAATGAACTGACGGACTTGGCTCAGCGCGAATTCGATATCCTCGAGCGCAGAAACCACCTGCTCGCGATTGTTCATCAAAATCTGCGCCCACAATTCAGAATCCGATTCCGCAACCCGCGTCAGATCTTTCCAGCTTGGGCCCGCAACTTCCGGATGCACCAGATTCGTTCCCAACTGCACAAGCCCCGCCGCCAAAATCGTGGGCAGATGAGAAAGAATCGCCGCATGACGATCGTGCTCCTCGGGTCCCATCACGAACGGTTTCGCGCCGAGCGATGTCACCAGCGCTTTTACGCCTTGCAGCGCGCTTTTATCCGTGGTTTCGGTTGGAGTGAGCACCCACGCGCGGCCAATGAACATTTCCGCGCTCGCGTGCTCAGCGCCTTTGTGCTGCGTGCCTGCCATCGGGTGTCCGCTCACAAATCGCGGGCCGAACTGCAGCGGATAGTTCTGCACCCACTCGACCACCTGCGATTTCACACTGCTGGTATCGGTTACGATGCAGTTCATTTTGCAAAACACATCAGCCTCGATCAGGCAGGGAATGATCGCGTTGGGCGGCACCGAAAGCACCAAAATGTCCGCATCACCCAAATGGTTCAGCGTGTCATACGTTTTGTCCACCGCGCCGATCGAAAGCGCAGTTTTGCGGGCAGAATCGTCGGTGTCGAAACCGATTACACGCCGGCATAGTTTGAACTCACGAAGGCGAAGCCCGATCGAGGCGCCGATCAGCCCCAATCCAACGATTCCAACGGTCCCGTAGTTGAGTCTTTGCATCTATCCGCACACGAGCCTTTCCGCCCCAATTCGGATCATCAGGCTGGCAGGCGGAGATCTTCAGTGAAAAACTTGCCTGTTTCTCTGCTCGGTTAGTTCACAACCTTGTTGTTCGCGCGCACGAAGTTTGCGCTCTTCACGATCCATTCCCGAAACTGATCCTGGTTGTCCAGAATGTCGCGGGGGATCACCACATAGTCGTGCATTTCCGGCGCATCGGGTCCCGGCTTGAACGTTCCCAAGCCTCCAAGTTTCAAAGCCTCTTCCCTATCCTCGGGCGACAGCTTCAGCCCAACCAGGTCGTCAACCAGAATTGCGAACATCTTTTCGCCGGTATAAACGCCCATGCCGCCCCACAGTTTGCGCGCCCGAGTGTCCAGGCCCTCGGAGGCCTTCATAACCTGTTCATAGCGGCTTGGTCTGTAAGCCATTCCGGATGCAGCTCCGTCCTGTTGATTGGACTTTGGTGTACGCCGGAGGGACAAAAATCGAAGATCATCCATCCTTATTTAGCACCTACGGCTGGCGTCATTTTACCCTGAATTCCCCTCTCCTCTTTGGGGGAGAGGGGCCAGGGGGAAGGGCGGCTCAATGCATCTCCTTGTCGCCATACATCGTTTGAATGTAAGCGATCTGGCCGGCATGCCAGTTAAAGTTCCACCTGGGATAGTCCATCATCTCGGCCACGGTGAAATCCCTTCCGCCGTCATAGGGCAGCCACCGGGTGTTCTTCAGCCGTTCATCCGAGAGGCTTCCATACAGCTGAAACAGGCTTTCGAGCCGGCGGTCGCACTCTTTTTCGCACTCCTCGATGGTTTTCCACTGCTCCTGCTCTTGCTTAATCTTGGCGAACTCCTCCTCGTCCCACTTGAATTCGACGCCTTCGATTGTGTCTTTCGCCCAGGTGGGGCACAGGGCGAGCTCCCGGCAGATGTCCAGCACGCTGCGGGAGGTTTCCGACGGCTTCCACTCGACCTTGTCGGCGGGAACGGCCCTTGCCTGCCGGAACGCCTCCTCTTTCAGGGCCTTCGTCTGTTCGATCATGTACTGCTGATAGTGCATTTCAACTCTCCTTTTCAACCATGAACTTGGCTGCTTGGTCGAGAATATCACGAAAAGTAGACTTTTGTCTACTTTATTGGTCAAAAGTCCGGACTTTTTTCTGTTTGCGAGAGGGCGCGGTTTTGACGTGCCGGAGGGACGCCTTGGCTCGCGTGAATCCACGCTGGCTCCAAGTTTCCACGCTGCGGCGCGAGCGAAGCGAACGGTGAAGGGGGTGGTTGACGCAATCCACGCTGCCCCCTGGAATCAGGGGGAAGGGGGTGTGAATGAAGCCCCGACCCCCATCCGGCGCTCCGCGCCACCTTCCCCCTAAATGCAGGGGGAAGGGTGGAATATACGCAATCCACGCTGCTCGATTTCCCCGCTGCTCGCTTTCCACGCTGCCCCCTGGAATCAGGGGGAAGCCCCGTGAGCGAAGCGAACGGGGAAGGGGGTGTGAATGAAGCCCCGACCCCCTTCCGGCGCTCCGCGCCACCTTCCCCCTAATGCAGGGGGAAGGGTGGAATGTACGCAATCCACGCTGCTCGATTTCCCCGTTGCTCGCTTTCCACGCTGCCCCCTGGAATCAGGGGGAAGCCCCGTGAGCGAAGCGAACGGTGAAGGGGGTGTGCACAAAACACCTACCCCCATCCGGCGCTCCGCGCCACCTTCCCCCTAATGCAGGGGGAAGGGCGGAATGTACGCTTTCCACGCTGCCCCCTGGAATCAGGGGGAAGCCCCGTGAGCGGAGCGAACGGTGAAGGGGGATTTTTGCAAAAACCTTTTCAGATCGCGTCAAAGTTGATACAATATAGCGTCCGGTCTTTAATCGGCCGGAAGCAATACTAAGAAATTAGGAAGGTGAGGCATGCGCACGAAACTTAGCAGAGCGTTCACGCTCATCGAACTTTTGGTGGTGATCGCGATCATCGCGATTCTGGCGGCAGTGCTGTTCCCTGTGTTCGCACAGGCGAAAGAGGCCGCCAAAAAGACCTGGTGCATTCAAAACTTCTCCCAGATGGGGAAGGCTGTCGAGATGTACCTTAGCGACAACAACGACTACTATCCGTTCTCCAACAGCGGCAGCATCGGCGGCCCCGGCTGGGGATTCGGCCACCCCGACTATGTTTGGGGTGAACTCGTTCAGCCCTATTTCACGGCTTGGCGCCTTCCCAGGTGCCCAGCGGACCCGAATGCGACGGATGACGGCCTCTCTTTGGACCCGAACGACAACCCTGTCCCCCACACGGATCCGAACATCTACTACTATTGGATGGAGCGATCCAATCTCGGGATGAACTACGACTTTCTTTCGCCCTGGATCTACAATCGGAGAACGCGATATGTGGGATCCAAGCCGACACTTCGATCAGAAATGACTGCATCATCCGCGACGCTCTTATTTGTGGATTCGATCTGGTATCGAACACCTGGACCCAACGGCACTCCGGTGGGTGGTGGGAACTGGGTGGTTGAGGCGCCATGCGTCCGAGATGAAAATGGTAAGTACCTCGCACCACTCGACCGTATCACGAATGGTGGCGACGAGATTTGGCAGAATTACGGAACCGGTTGGGAAGTTAATCCTGCTCCCAACGACCGCAATTCCTGGTTGGAATTCGGCGGATGCTGGCCCTTCCACCACAAAAGATTCACAGCGGCCTTTTGCGATACGCACGCGAAGGTTGTACCGCTGAGTTCGCTCACGGTAGGGTGCGACGTTCTCAGACGCTTTGCCGGGGCCGCCTATAATGGCGAGGACTATCTGTGGGATCTGCGATAAAGAAACAGAGCACGTGGCCAGCGTTAGTAATCGGCCTCATTATCATAGGATTGATCGCGTTTGCGATCGTTCGATTCATGAGCGGCGGAGGTGGGAGCGACGAGGAATCATCGCTAAAAACTCCGCCGCCGAGGCCAGGCTCGAAGGACTTTGGCCCGATTGACCCGCAGTATCAGATCGGAAACACACCTGGTGGTCCCTCCGGCCCCGGAAGAGGTCGGTAGCGGATTATGGCCCTGTTGCTGGAACGGCGGTTTCGGCGAATGTTCTTGATAAAGAAGGTGAGTCAATTTTGCAACGATTGCTTTTGATAGCCGTGTTCGCAGCTGATTGGCATATGGCCAGTGCCGCAATCCTATATGACACGCTGCGAGGCAGCTTCGTCATTAGAGGCGGTAATGCATTAGGGGGTTCCTTGAGTTTCCGAACGGAGCGGGGTATACGCAACTTCGATCTCCAGGTGATCGACGACTTTCGGGTGAGCGACCCCATCTCGTTAACCGCAATCACGATTCGAGGACTCCGGTATCATGACCAACTAGCAACGACCGCATATCTGAGAATCTTTGCGGGCAGCACGTCGTGCCACGGGCAACTTGTTGCCCGTGCCTGAGAAGATCGAACACAGCTAACAGGCAAGCCGCGGCACGATTCTATCGTTTACGGCTAATTCGTGCCACGGGGTTTTTCAACACGGACAACTTGTTGCCCGTGGCACGGTTATTTTTCAACACGGACAACGAGTTGCCCGTGGCACGGGGTTTTCTTCAACACGGACAACGAGTTGCCCGTGGCACGGGGGTTATTCAACACGGGCAACGAGTTGCCCGTGGCACGGGGTTTTCTTCAACACGGACAACGAGTTGCCCGTGGCACGGGGGGTTATTCAGCACGGGCAACAAGTTGCCCGTGGCACGTTACAGCGCAGGCCACAAAAAGGTGATGACAACACTCATACACCCTTCCAAACGTCACACATGTCGCACTCGAACATGAAGCACTTCAGTCCATGATAGGTACGTGCGCTTGACCACACGTAGTCAACTTCATCTTCGGCCAGGCCCGCGGCTACAGGGTTTTGGTGAATGTATTCGATGGCGTTCCAGATCTCTTCAGAGCTCGAGAGCAAACGATCGTGCCCCCCACCTGCCTGCCAAAACCGATAGCTTTCCTCACGGTCTGGGTTGCTCACTCGCAAACAGTCCAAGACTTCGGGACGGGCTTCACGAAAGTAGGCCAGCGCTCGACCCGTTACCGGCCGTTTGACCGCGTTCATTACAAGGGAGATCGAAACCGAACTCGGCAACCAAACTGCCAAGTGCACATGATTTGGCATCAGAACGTAGGCCATGACGTGCAACCCGTATCTCGACCGCACAGATTCGAGATTGCGAAGGAAAACCTCCTTCAACTTGTCGTCTTCGAGGAGGCACATGCGTTTGTAACACGAAAACGTTAACAGCCGGGGCAAACCGCCGCCTTCGATTCTTCTCTTCAGTTTCCGACGCACTTGTGGCATGAACATACCACCTTTAAGAAACTCTACTCGCCTTCTTGCCCGTGGCACGGGGTTTTCTTCAACACGGGCAACAAGTTGCCCGTGGCACGGATCACGCCCGTGGCGCGAAGAAACTTACTGGGTTCCCTGCCGTCTCAACCTTCAGTACGGGAGGTTTGAGATGGACTTCAAACTGTTGTTCGGACAGATGAACTGGTGGGCGGTCATCGTATCCACCCTCGCAGTTTTCTTTCTTGGCGGACTGTGGTATCAGCCGCTGTTTGGCAAAGCGTGGATCGCGTTCATGGGATTCACCGAAGCGCAGCTCGCCGAAATGAAGACGAAGATGAATCCCGGCAAGTTCTTCGGAACGATGATCTTGTGCTACTTCGTTCTTTCGATCGCGTTCGCGCTGATCGTTCATGCAATCGGAATTCATTCCGCCGCCGCGGGCGCAACGCTTGGCGCGGTCATCGGAATCGGATTCGCGGCGACAATCGGAATGACCGACCACATCTCCTCCAATCGGCACGTGGGCGTGTATTACATCAACACGATGTATCAACTGCTGTTTTTGATGATCAGCGGCGCGATTCTCGGCGGCTGGCAGTAGTTTCAGAGCTTTCTGAAACCAAAACTTAGTCGCTTGACAGCGGAACGATTCGCTTCACCGAACCGTTTCTTGTTTAGGCATGGGCGAAGGTTCTCGCGTTTGGGTCAAGTGGCTGATCGGCGGATTCGTGTCACTGGTTGTGATGCTTGGATTGGTTGCATTAGTTCTGCGCAAAGACGTCGAAGTGAAACTCGGCGGCGAAATTCAGATTGACGATTTTGCCTTTCGAGTGGATCGCGCCATGACGCTGCCTGATTCCGCGGGTACTGACACGGAACTGTTCGTTATAGAACTGACCGTAATGAACCGCGCACAGCGCGTTGATTTCAATTTCAAACCCGAACAGGCCGTCATCGGCGCGAAGAACTTCGATCAAGTTTCTTGCGACGTTTCTCAATCGCAGAAACTGGCGGAAATGGATTTGACTCCTATGCCGGCGAAAACATCGCGCAGGTTCACCCTCGCGTATCACTTGCCGAAAGGCGCGACCGGGAAGTTTTTCAGAATCTGCTGGGGACCAGGCACCGACGTGCTCGAGAAGATATTTTTTGGAAACAAGCGAATCCTTCTCGACTGAACTATCGCGCACTCATAAACAGAATGCGTATTCCCACGAGCCCCAGCGCTCCTGCCAATGCGCGGATGATTCCCGCGCCGTGCACCTTGTTGGAAAGAATCGCTCCTAACTGAGCGCCCGCCAGCGCGCCGAATCCGATCGGCAGAGCAAGATTCCATTCGAACGCGCCGCGCGACTGAACCAGATGCGTGAGCGTGCCCACAAGCGCAGTGATTGCAAGAATGAAATGCGATGTGGCGGTTGCGATGTGCACCGGAAAATCGAGCAGGTGAGAAAGCGCGGGAACGTGAACGATTCCGCCTCCGATTCCCAAAAACGATGAGATGAATCCGACGAAGCCGCTGATGAGAAGTCCAAGCCGCAGATCGAAAACGTATTCGTGGGTTGTGCCCGCCGAGTCGGTGATCGTGCGTTTTGTGTGCGCAGATTTGTGCAGCGCCGCGGCGCGTTTCACTTTTCGTTCGGGAAAAATTAGAAGAAACGCGCAGACCAAAATCAGCAGTGCGCCAAATACTAAATCGAATGCGCGCCGCTCGACGTGCGATGTGGCCACCGCTCCCAGCACCGCGCCGGGAATCGTCGCAAGCGAAAACAACAGAGCGGATTTGTAATCAACGCGCTTCATGCGCGCGTAGGCGATGGTGCCCGATCCGGCGTTCATCATCACCACGAACAGCGAAGCCGCCGTAAGAACGCTTGGATTCTGATTTGGAAACAGAAGGAGAAGAATGGGAACGAGAATGAACCCGCCGCCTGCACCGATCAACGTTCCGAAAACGCCGACGCCGATTCCGAGCGCAAATAGTCCAATCAGCGGCAGCACGTTCGATTCTTACCAGAAATATGCCGTTCGAAACAGGAAGAAGCGTAGATTGAAATAACCATCCTTCCCCCTGCCTTAGGGGGAAGGCGGCGCGAAGCGCCGGAAGGGGTTGGTGTTTATCCGCATCTTTCCTTCCCCCTGCATTAGGGGGAAGGTGGCGCGAAGCGCCGGAAGGGGGTTGGTGTGATGTGCACACACCCCCTTCACCGTTCGCTTCGCTCACGGGGCTTCCCCCTGATTCCAGGGGGAAGCGTGGTTAGTGTTGGGTACCCCCTTCACCGTTCGCTTCGCTCACGGGGTTTCCCCCTGATTCCAGGGGGAAGCGAGGTTAGTGTTGGGTACCCCCTTCACCGTTCGCTTCGCTCACGGGGCTTCCCCCTGATTCCAGGGGGCAGCGTGGTTTCATCCGCGGCGTTTTTGCGCCATTTCGTGAACCCGAAGGAAAGCGGCAAACGCGTGTCAGCCGGAGACGGAGATCCGCTCGCGCAAGGATAAGACGAACTTCGCCAGCTCCTCGCGGTCTTTGGAAGTTTCGGGCTTGAAGCGGAATCCGAGGGTGTGGATGCCGTCGGCGGAGCCGTTCTTTGCATAGCGGACATCACCCGGCAGAAACACCGGGCCGCTCTCGCCCGCCAGTTCGAGTGTGAGTTCCTGCGACGGCTCGATCGGCATGCGGGTCTTCATCTGCACGCCTCCAAGGCTGACGTTGGTGATGATGGCAGGGCACACGCGCTCGGAGTCGCCCTTCTGACCCTTGCGCCAAAGCATGCCGAACTCCATGATCTCGTATCTCGGCGCGCGGCGTTTCTCGGTAAGCCTCTCCATAGTCTTTCCCCTAAGGCTATTTTCGGTGCTTGGAGAGCGGATTCAGAGGGCCCCGGCGCGAGAAACTTCACACACGTCCATAGGCGTGAATGGGGCCGGTGACTCCTTCACTTGGCGGCCCGCCGCGGCTACTTTCTATTGCTTGCCTGAGTGATCAGAACGTGGCCGGTGGCGGTGTCAAACTCCACATCCACTTCGAGCGCATCGCGCATGAACGAAAGCGGCACGATCGTTCGGCCCTGCTTGATGAACGGAGCCGATTCCAGCTGAACCGATTTGCCGTTCACTTTTGCATACATGTTGCCGATTTTCAGCCACACCTCGCCGTTCTGCCCTACTGCGTTCACGACTTTTGCGATGTGATCCCAGTCAACTTTGCCTCCGGCCGCTTCGAACAGATGCCGAAACGGCGTGAACGGCACGCCGTTTTCTACATAGGGCGACACGTCGAAGGCAACCTTATCGCTGCCCAGGAAGATGCTGAACGGACCGTCGTTTGCGACGCGCGTTCCGTATGAAAGGCTGATACGCGGATCGGTTGCGATGGAAACTTTCGCGCCGTTGGTTTTTACGCCGTTGGCGTTGGTTGTGCTGACCGCGACCACGGGGTTGGACATCAGCGTGGAGCTTGGAACCACGATGCGCTGCGACACGGTGATCGCTCCTGCGCCGACTGAGGTTTTTGCGTCGGCCTGCCGGCCGATGGGCGCGCTGACGCGGTTGCCCGAAAGCGAAGGCAGCATCGCTGGGGCTGCCGCAGCGTGAATCTCTTGATTGTTGATTACGCCTTGCGCAGTTTTTGCCTCGATGGGAGCGCCGGTTGCGGCACCGACTTTCGGATCGCTTACTTTCGGCTCGGCTTGATCATCCTGCCGATCGGTGCGTCCGCCCGGGTTTTGAATGAAAACTTTTGCGATCGGAGATTTTCGTGTGGTCTGGGTTTCGTCGTACGTCCAGATTTCGATTTCGTGCCAGCCGTTGGCTTCCTGCGTTGTGTCCCACAAAAACGAGTACGGCGCGACGTTTTTCAGGCCTTTGAACTGTTTGTCTACGAAAAACGAAACGAACAGACCGCGGGCTTGCACGCCGAGCCCGACTTGAATCTCGACTGTGCCCTGCAAGGTTTCGCCGTTTCGCGGAAGACGGATATAAACCGGCTGGTTTTGCTGTTTGTCAACGTCGAGCGCGGCGGACTGTTTTCCTACGAGTCTGCCGCCCGCATCGAACAGTTTGACTTCGATGAGGTTTGCGCCGGGCTTGAGCGCGGCCAAGTTGAAGTTGATCGCAAGTTCGTCGGCTGATTTTCCCGGATCGAGCGAGCGTGTTCCCCAGCTGGCGCCGTTCACATAGATTTCGACCCGCGATGCGTTCAGATGATCGTAAGCGATGGTGATCGCAGGTTCGCCATAAGCGCGGAGGATTTTTACGTCGCGCAAGTATTCGATAAGTGAAGAACTGCCCGATGCGACAGCGAACGTCGAAAGTGCGGCAGCCGCAGTGAGTCCGAATCCTTTCCAGTTGCCCATATCCTGTCCCCTTTTGTCGTGGCGACTTTCCATCCCCTTCTGGGGGGATCCACGAGATGCCAAGGGGCATTGTACCCATGCCCGCCTGTTGCAAGGGGGACGGGGCCTTGGGGCTGAAATGTTCGGCAGGGGTACACTTCGGCGTCCCGCCATGCCATCGCTCATTATCGTTGGCGCGCTTTGGGGAGACGAGGCCAAAGGCAAACTGGTTGACGTTCTTTCCGAAGAGGCCGATTACAACGTTCGCTACAGCGGCGGAAACAACGCTGGGCACACCGTTCAGGCAGATGGCGAAAGTTTCAAGTTTCATCTGATCCCTTCGGGGATTCTGCATCCGAACATCACCGCGGTTTTGTCGGCTGGGATGGTGATCTGCCCGAAGGCGCTGCTCGACGAGCTGGAGACCACGCTGGCCAAGCGCCCGAGAATCGGCCGATTGTTGATCAGCGGTTCGGCGCACGTGGTGTTCCCTTATCACCGTCAGTTGGACGCTCTCGAAGAAGCCGAGCGGGGAGAGAACAAGATCGGAACCACGAGCCGGGGCATCGGGCCGGCCTATCAAGACAAGGTGGCTCGCAGCGGGATTCGGATGTGGGATTTTATTCACGAGGAGCGGCTGCGGGAGCGGTTGAAGAGTTCGCTCGCGGCTAAGAACGTGCGGTTGAAGGAGCCGATCGGTTTTGACGCGCTGTTCGAGGAGTACCGCGGGTATGCGGACCGGCTTCGTGAGTTCGTAGGAGAGGCCGAATGGGAGGTCGCCGAGGCCGTGCGCAGCGGAAAGCGCGTGCTGATGGAAGGCGCGCAAGGCGCACTTCTCGATCTGGATATCGGCACGTATCCTTATGTGACGAGCAGCCACCCGACAGCGGCGGGAGCGTGTTTAGGAACCGGATTGACGCCTCGGGCGGTGGACAACGTGTTGGGAGTCTGCGTGGCGTATACGACGCGGGTGGGTTCGGGGCCGTTTCCGACCGAACTATGCGGCGACTTGGCAGAAAGAATCCGCTCGGTGGGCAATGAGTTTGGAGTTTCGACGGGGCGGCCTCGCAGAATCGGCTGGCTGGACTTGACGGCGCTGAAGTTTTCGTGCCGGATGAACGGGTTTACCAGTTTGGCCGTTACGCGGCTGGATGTTCTTTCCGGACTTTCTCAGATTGCGGTGGGAGTTGGATATGAAATCGAAGGACGCAGGAGCGATCAGTTTCCGACCGACTTGTGGAAGCTTGAGCATGCGGAGCCGGTGTTGGAGTATCTGCCGGGATGGGATGCAGACTTGACGAAACTGTCCTCGCGCTCGTCGCTGCCGAAGCAGGCCGAAGCGCTGCTTTCGAAGATTGAAGCGTTTACCGAGACTCCGATTTCGATCGTTTCGATCGGCCCCGATCGGGAGCAGACGATGATCGAGCGCAAAGACCTGTTGTGGCGCGATTAGCGTTGCGTGATTTTCATTGACTCGATCACGTCGCCGACGGCGATTTTGTCCATCACATCCATCCCTTCGATTGTCCAGCCGAATGCCACATAGTCGTGCGTGAGCTGCGGAGTGGACCGTTTTAGAACGTACATTTGCGAGTCGCCGTTTTTCTCTTCTGATGTTCGCGCCATGGCCAGAACGCCTCGATCTTGACGGATCCAGTTGTCATCGAAGTCAATGATGGTGCCTGTGCCTTTGGTTCCCAAGTGCAGCTCTTTCCAGTTGGGCTCTTTCGATTGCGGATCGCCCCATTGAACCACCCAGTTTTCTACGCGGTGGAAACGCTGACCGTCGTAATACCGTTGATCAATCAACTGCATGATGCGTGCGCAGGTTTTTGGCGCGAGCTGAGGAACGAGTTCGAACACAACTTTTCCTTTGCCTTTGACGACCATCTCGACGTGGGGAAGTTTTGCCCTGTCAATTCCTGATTCGTTCAGCAGCGCGAGGTATTCGCGCGGGCCCTTAACTTGCGTCGGCTCTTCGGTGCCTGGCAGCGGTTTTGGTTCTTCGCAGGCAAGCCCTGCCGCAACGGAAAGCGCGAGCATCGGAATCCAAAAATAGTTAGGTCGCATGGGTTGAAACTATACCGCGCGTGCCATACTCAGATGAGTGGAACCCACGGTCGAAGAAACGCGCAGAGTGTGGAAAGTTCCCTCTGCGCTATCGGCGTTCACTCACCCTGACTTTCGGTTGTTTTGGATTGGGGCGTTCCTTTCTTTTACGGGGAGCTGGGTGCAAAGTTTCGGCCAACAGGCGCTGGTTTATGACCTGACGCACAGCGAATTCAAGCTGGGTTTGATCACGTTTCTTGGCGCGGTGCCGATGTTTTTCGGGCCGCTGTTTGGTTGGGTTGCGGATCGGTGCAACAAGCGGGTGGTTCTTGTATGTTGTCAGGTTTCGCTTGGACTTTCGGCGCTGGTGATGTTTTTCGCGCTTTCGGGCGGGTGGGCAAGTTTTGAACTGATGTGCGTTTTGGCGTTTTGGAACGGCGTAACTTCCATTATTGAGATTCCCACACGGCAGTCGTTGATCTCCCGCGTGGTTCCGCCCGAAGATATCGCAAGCGCGATTCCGATGAATGCCGCCGCGTTCAACGGGGCGCGTGTGATCGGGCCGATGATCGGCGGAATTCTGTTTACGACGCTCGGCTACTCCACGCTGTACCTGGTGAATGCGATCAGTTTTCTTGCGCTTATCTTTGCGATTCTTGGAATCAAGGCCGATTTGACGGCGGCGCAGCAGTTTTCATCCGGGCTGCGGGAAACGTTGTTCGAAGGGGTTCGGTATGTGGCTCAAGTCGCGGCATTTCGTTTGTTGGTTCTTCTGCTGGTTGTGAATTCGCTGTTTGGGCTGTGTTATTTTTCGCAGCTTGCGGCTTTTACCGAAAGTCATTTGGGAGCGCCGAAATCCGAGCTCAGCAGTTTGATGACAACGATTGGAATCGGCGCGATCATCGGGCTTGTGGCTTTGGCGGCGGTGAGCCGCCTTCCGCTGAAGGGATGGGTGCCGTTGATTTCGATTGTAGGGTTTGGCGCATCGCTGCTGTGTTTTTCGTTTGCTCACACCCTTTTCGAGGCGAAGGCATGCGGTGTGTTTCTTGGGTTGTTCAGCGCGGGGCACATGGCGGGAACGAATACGGCCTTGCAGTATTTTGCGCCTGCCGAACTGCGCGGTCGGGTTGTGTCGGTTCATGCGTGGGCGTTGGGAGGGGTGTGGCCGCTTGGAGCGCTGCTTTTGGGAAAGATGGCCGACCTGATCGGTTTGGTTTCGGCATTTCGTTTGGGAGCGTGCGTGGTTTTGGCGGTTGGATTGTCGGCGCTGGTGTTCGGATCATCATTGAAATCGCTCAAAGATTAGGCGGAACTACCCAAAAGCGGGCAACGCGGGGCTGCCGATGGGCGTTATACTGCACCATCCGCTTATGTCCGTCGCTGAAATTCGCAATTTGACCGTCGCTTATGGATCGAAGGTCGCGGTTTCGGACCTTACGTGCACGATTTCCGAGGGCTGCAGCGGACTGCTCGGCCCAAACGGCGCGGGAAAAACCACCTTGATCAAGGCGCTGCTGGGCTTTTTGACTCCGGCAAGCGGTTCGGGTTCGGTGCTGGGATTCGATATCGCGCGCGACGGTCTGGAGATTCGGATGCACGTGGGGTTGATGCCCGAAATGGACTGCCACATTCCAGGCCTGAGCGCGGTGGAATATGTGGCGTATGCCGGGGAGCTTTCTGGAATGCCCAGGTCACATGCGATCCGCCGCGCGCACGAGGTGCTGGATTATTGCGGCCTTTCCGAAGCCCGATATCGCAACTTGGAAACGTATTCGACAGGAATGAAACAGAAGGCGAAGCTCGCTCAAGCGTTGGTGCATGGACCGCAGCTGCTGTTTTTGGATGAGCCGACCAACGGCCTCGATCCTGCCGCGCGCGACGAGATGCTCGATCTGATCCGCGACATATCGCACGGAAAAGGCGTGAACATTGTTGTTTCGTCGCATCTTCTGCCCGACATCGAGAGAACATGCGACAACGTGATTGTGATGCAGGGAGGAAGAGTGCGGCGCGAAGATCGGATTGATGTGATCACGGCTTCGGCGCACGCCACGTGGGACGTGGAGTTGAAAGAGCCATCGGAAAGTTTTGCGGCTGCGATCGAGCAGAACGGCGGAAAGGTTTTGGAACATCTGTCCACCCGTTATCGCATCGAGTTCCCTGCGGATGCAGAGAAGATGTCGTTGAAGATCTTCGCTTCGGCAAAGACCGCGGGCGCGCAAGTCAGGTCGCTGTTCCCTGCGCATCAGACCTTGGAAGAGGCGTTTATGGAGGCGATTGCGTGAGCGATACGGGCGCGCCTCCGATTGCCGATCTCAGCTATCGGAATTACGACGGGCCGAAATCAGTGCGCGGGCCGCGGTGGTGGCCGATTGCGCGGAACGGAATCAGGCTGACGCTGCGCAAGAAAGCGGTGTTTTGGGCGCTCTTTGCATTTTCGTGGCTGCCTTATGTGATGATCGTTTTCCAACTGTTCATCTCTTCGGTAACCGAAAACGTCCGCGGTCCAGAAAGGTTCATTGATCTGCCTAAGTATCCCGAAATGCTGTCGAACGCGTACGGCAGTTGGTTTTTCGTGTTTTTCATCGTGCTTTTGGCGGGGGCTGGAAGCATCGCGGCAGACAACCGTTCTAACGCTCAACAGATTTATCTTTCAAAAGCGATTACGAAGCGCGACTATCTGATTGGAAAATGGATGTCCATTTTTTTGGTGATGTTCGCGGTGGTGTTTATTCCGATGTTTTCGGTAACGTGTTATGCGGCGTTCAATTTGGGACTCGGCGATTTTATGCGCCAATATGGAACGCTGTTTCCGAAGATCTTCGTGATTGCTGCGATTCCCGCGACGGTGCATGCGTGCGTGATGCTGGGGATTTCAGCATGGAACAAGGCGCCGACGATCGCCGGGTTGATTTACGTGGGAATCTTCTTGGCATGGAATCTGTTCGCGCAGATTGTTGCCGCGCTGCTGCACGACAGTCTTTCGCGCGAGATGCGGCGGACTGTGGACTATTTCAGCATTCAAGGCTCCATTTCGGGGCTCGGACAGAACGTGATCGGCGCGATGCCGCGGCAGTTTTTTGACAGGCATCTGCCGCCGCAGCTGCCCGCTTGGCAGCCTTTGCTGGCGCTTGCGATTGTGGCGTGCGTTCTTGGGCTTGCGGCCGCAAGGGCCCGCATCCGCGCCGTGGACGTGGTGAAATCGTGATCGAGATTGTAGGAGCCTCGCGCTGGTATGGACAGGTGATCGGCATCAACGACGTTACCTGTTCGATTCCTACCGGCCTTACGGCTTTGCTCGGACAAAACGGCGCGGGAAAATCAACGCTGATCAAACTGATCACCGGGCAGCTGAAGCCCACCACCGGCGCCGTATCGGTGTTCGGACGGAATCCGTTCGCATGCAGCGAGGTTTTGCAGAACATCGGCTACTGTCCCGAAACCGACAGTTTTTATGAAGAGATGACCGGTCGTCAGTTCGTTTCGCTGATGGCTCGGCTTTCGCGGGTGCCGATCAATGACCTCGCATCGGCAGTCCAATACGCGCTGGAACAGGTGCAGATGGTGGAGCGCGCCGACACGGTGATTGCGAGTTATTCGAAAGGGATGCGCCAGCGGATCAAAGTTGCGCAGGCTATCGTTCATGATCCAAAACTTCTGATTTTGGATGAACCGTTGAACGGGCTCGATCCTTTGGGCAGGCGTCAACTGATGAGCTTGATGAAGGATTATGCGAACAAAGGCCGCGCGATCGTTGTGAGCAGTCACATCCTGTATGAAGTGGAGCAGATGACGCAGCACATTCTGCTTTTGCACCGCGGAAGGCTGCTGGCGAAAGGCGACATTAGAGAGATCAGAGCTTTGATTGATCAGCATCCGCACCGCATTCGGCTGGAGACGGAGAACGCGCGCAAAATCGGCCCGCGCATTTTGGAGTTGGATTCGGTTTTGGCGGTTCAATATGACCGGCGCGACCCAAGAGTTCTGGAGTTGGAGACCGCGGCGCCCGAAGAGTTTTATTCTCAACTTGGCGATTTGGTGCTCGCCGCAGATCAAGAGGTTTCGCATTTGAGTTCGCCCGACAACAACTTGGAAAGCGTTTTTGGATATCTGGTGCAAGGATGAGTTTTTTCGAACTGCTGAGTTGGGGATTGTGGGACGCCACGCGGAAGCGCAAACTGATCGGCGCGGCGGTCATCTGCTCGGTGCCGGTTTTTTTGGCGATCATTCCCCACTTTGCGCACGCGGGCTTCAATCCAAGCGTGGCTTATGATACGGTTTTTCCGCTTGCTGTGCAGCAGTTTGCGATGGTTCTTCTTTGCATTTTGTATGGGACGAACGCGGTTGCCGCAGAAGTTTCCGGCAAAACGATTCCGTTTCTTCTGACAAGGCCCACATCGCGCGTGAGCATTTTTCTTTCGAAGTGGGCCGCGGGAACGGTTTTCAGCTCGGCGGCGACGATCATCTGCGCGCTGTTGGTGGCGCTGGTCATTTATGGGCCGTCGGGAATCGTTGGATCACCGATTTTGCGAGATGCGCTCGTGATTCCGGTGGGTGTGGCAGTGTATATGGCGGTGTTCTGTTGTTTATCCACTCTGCTCACGCGGCCGTCGGTGCCCGCGATCGCCTATGTGTTCGCGTTCGAGACGTGGGTTTGGGTTGTGCCTGGCGATTTCATCAAGCTTTCGATCATGACGTACGTCCGAACGATCTCTTTGCACTCGCCTCCGGTGGAGCAGAACGGTTTGGCCGAACTGGTTCAACAGATGCGCAACTCAACAGTGTCAATGACAACGTCGTGGAACACGCTTGCGGTGATACTCATCCTTGCTCTTGCCATCGGATGCTTTGCGTTTTCGCGAGGCGAATACGTTCCGAAAGAAGATACGACTTAGGCTGCGGTTTTGCTCAGCAGGTCGGCGATGCCCGGATAGTTCGGATTGGCTGCACTCAGATCGGCGATCGTCAGCCGTGCGGCGTCGGGCTTGTCGAGTGCGAGCTGCGCTTCGGCCAGGTGAAACAGCGCGTCTTCATATCTGTCGTTGAGTGCGACGGCGCAGTTGAGCGCCTCTTCGGCTTCGCGAAACTGTCCCAGCCTAAGGCGGCATTCGCCAAGCCGGCACCAAAGATCGGCAAAGCCGGGATTCGCCGCAAGCGCCTTTTCGAATTCGTAGGCGGCCGCGTCGTACTTTTGCAGTTTGAAAAGCCGATTTGCTGCTTGAATGGCGTGCAGACTTGGCGGATCGGTTTCCAAAAGCACGCGCTCGAACAGCTCGATGGCGTCGTTCCAATCGCCTGCTTCGGCGGCAGCAAACCCTTCAGTGAGAGCCGGCCCGCAAAACGCGGTTTCGATTCCGCACGCTTCGTGCAGAATTGACAAGCCGTTGGCGCGGTCTCCGGTGCGAATCAGTATCCAGCCTTTCAAAAACAGCGCTCTGGCATAAGATGCGTCAATCGCCAGCGCGTGTCCCAGTTCCAACAGAGCCCTTTCGAACTGCTCGGACTTGGCGAACAGGTACGCCAGCACGAACCGGAGGTCGGCATAGCCCGGAAACTGCTCGACGGCTGCGGTGAACCATTCGATGGCCTGTTTGGGATCGCCGCCCTTCAAGGCGTCGTGGGAAAGATGGGCGATGCTCTCACCAAGATAGAACCGGGCAAGGCGCTGAACGTTGGGGTCTTTGTTCAGCTTGAGGCACTCTCCGAACGCCTGAATGGCGGCGGGGTAGTCGCGGTTGTCGAACGCCGCGATGCCTTGCTGATAGGGGTCGCCTCCAGGGTTTTCGAACCAGTTGAACAGGGCCATTTTGCCTGTTGAAATTATCGGCAGGAGCCGGGATTTGGCTTACCGGCATAAAAGTGGGAGCGCCGAAGCCGCACGACGCTCCCCATCGTTCCATCCGGGTAGGTAAAAACCTTAGGGTGTAATCCGCATATCCAGACGCGGCGGGGCGAAAAAAAGACGCGCCGAATCTCAGATTTCCATCAGCATGCCGTCGAATCCGACCTCGATGCCGTGCGGATTGAGGCAGGCTTCCAGCTCGGCGTGGGTGGCCATGCCTGCCGCCGAGTGGTGCGTGGTAACCACGCGCGACCGTTCGCTTAGGCAGCCCATGGTTCGGAGCCGGCCCACCATGCCGATGAGCTCGTCGCAGCTTAGGTGTCCCCAATACTCGGTTGGACGGACGCCGTCGGTGCATTCGATGACTGCCGCATCGAACTTCCACCCTTGCAGAAACTCCCACGTTGCATCTTGATATACGCCCGTGTCGGTTGCGTACAGAAACGTCTTGTCGCTTTGAATGATGAAGTTCATGCTGTCTTCATCCAGTTTGTGATAGGCGAGAATCGGAGTGACGGTGTAACCAAGAATCTTGGAAGATTCGAAACTTTTGATGAGCGTACGCGGCAGATGCGAAGCCTGGCCGAAACTTCCTTCAAATCCGTCGAGAATGTTCGCGTTGCCATAAACTGTCGGAGGCTTGAACTCGCCGTTGACGAACGGCGGAAACAGATACTGCAGTTCTTTGGGAGCATAATGATCGTCGTGAGAATGGGTAAACAGAATCGCTTTCCAATCCCGCACATGAAGGTTCAACTTTTGCACTTGAGCAAACGTATCGGGGCCGAAGTCGAGCCGGAGTTGATCATCAATGACTGCGGCGCGGGTGCGGATATCTTTGCCTCCGTGTTCACGCGCAAAGTTGGAAACGCGGGATTCCGCAGCGAACGCTGGGATTCCGTCGGCGGCGCCGGTTCCGGTTAGAAGAATTCTCACGGTTGTTTGAAATCGCTCAGAGACCAAAACAGAAGACCGCTGAGCAGTTTTGGATAGTAGAACGTGGACTTTTGGGGCATTTTTTCGCCGCCTTCGGCGATTTTGCGCATTTCGGCCACGCTTGGAGGATTCATCAGAAACGCGGCCGTATCTGTGCTCGATTCCACCCTTTTCAGTGCTTCGTTTGCGTCGCGCGTGTATTCAATCCGTTCTGATCCAGAAATCTCGAACAGTTTTTCCAAAATCACCGAATGCAGGATGGTCACATCGAGAAGTTTAAGTTGGTCGCTTCCTTCGCCTTCGATCCACTTCAGAGCGTCTTCCGGGCGATCCAGCGTGGCCAAAATCCCTACGCCTCCCGGAAGAGCCACACCGAATGCGCGCGTATCGGGATTCGCAAGTTCGGCGATGATTTGCGGCAGCATGCTGTTCGGCTGCTTCCGAACGTTGAACAACGTTTCAAGTTTGGCTTCTGCCATGGAAAGATCGAACGGAAAGCGATTGACGATGCGGTGCGTGGCGAGCAGCGCAAGACCAGGATCGTTCATCGCCGAAAGTCCTATCATCATGAAATCTTCGGCAATCTCGGATTCGTGCGCGCCGGCAGACGCACGAAAGTTGAGCGCCGTTTCGTATCGGTGATGACCATCGGCGATCCAGATTTTCTGGTCGGCAAACGATTCGGTGATGGCGCGGTTCGCCTCAGGATCGCCGCATCTGAAAACGGTGTGCTCGATGCCGTCGTCGGTCTGCACCCTTTCGATCGGCTTCCAGTCGCAGGCGGAGATGGTTCGTGCGATCCGACCGCCGTCATCCTGGTACAGGCCGTAAATGCTTTCAAGATGAGCGCGCACGGCTTCTAAAAGCCGCAGACGATCCTGCTTGTGTTTGGGAAACGTCTGTTCATGAGGAAGAACCACGCCGTTTTCATAAGGTTCCAACTTGAGCGTTACCATGATCTGCGTCCGCACTGCGGGAGTGTTCGTAACCGGATTCAGAAAGTTCTGACGGTAAAGGTAGTACGCCTGTTCTGGATCTGAGACGATAGTCCCGTTTCGCGACCATTCGGCGAATCGGCTGGCGGAACGCGCGTACTTGACGAACTGGCTGCGATCGTTTTCGCACGTTTCCGGAAGGGTGAGCCACATCACGTTGTGCGGGTTCTTGGCTGCGAACCGTTCGCGGTCGTCGGAAGAAAGGACGTCGTATGGGGGAGCAACAAGGTCGCCGAGCGCACCTGCCGAATCGGAGTAGCGTCGTGCGGTGAAAGGCCGAATGGTTGCCATGCCTTTAGAGGATAACCCCAAAGCGGCTATACTTTGAAAGTGGACCGACGGACTTACGAAAGTCTGCACGTTCCGATCGTCGAGCGGAGGCTCGAGCGGCTGCTGTGCTCGGCAGGTTCCCAGGCCGATCGGCTGTTCGATGCGATGCGCTATGCAACGCTGGGCGGCGGCAAACGGTTCCGCCCGCTGCTGGTCATCGCTTCGCACATCGCGTGCGGAGGCGAGCCGCCGCAAAACGAGACCGCCGCCGTGATAGACGCCGGATGCGCGGTGGAACTCGTGCACTGCTTCTCGTTGATTCACGACGATCTTCCAGCGTTGGACGACGACGAGCTGCGCCGCGGTAAGCCCGCATGCCACATCGCGTTCGGAGAAGGAATCGCGGTTTTGGCTGGCGATGCGCTGTTCGCGCTCTCGCAAAAAGCGCTCGCCGAAATGAACGCGGGTTTTGAAATCAAAACCGAATGTTTTCGAACCCTTTCGAAGGCGGTTCAAGAAATGGTCGAAGGACAGACGCTCGACATCGAGATGGGAAAAGAGTCAGTGGATCCTCTGCAATTGGAAACCATTCACGTGAAGAAAACGGGAGCGTTGATGGGGGCATCCTGCAGATTCGGCGCGCTGCTTGCGGGCTGCGATCAGCAAACTGCCGATGCGCACGAATCTATCGGCAGGAAAATCGGCGTTCTGTTTCAGATTTGGGATGACGTTTTGGATGCATCTGCAATGGAACCGAACCTTGTGCGCGTGATCGGAATGGATGCGGCGCGCGCCTATGCCGAAGCAAAGAGTGCAGAGCTGATGAAAGAACTCGACGCCGCGGGCGGCGGTTTTTGGGCGCTGCGGCTGATGGCAGAAAGCGCGGTTCGGCGCCCCGTCTAAGCAGGCTCCATCGCGTCAACGCGCACAACGAGCACCGTGCAGTTATCTCGGCCTCCGCCCAACAGCGCGGCGTTGACCAGCCGCCACGCGGCCTCGGATGGAGCCTGCCCCAGCATCGCGGCGATCGTTTGATCGTCCACATGGCCAGTGAGCCCGTCGGAGCACAACAAAAACCGGTCGTGCGGCTTCAGGTCGAACGCTTCGACATCAGGGACGACAGACTCTTCAGCACCGATCGCGCGGGTGAGCACGTGCGCATAAGGATGCGATTCCGCTTGTTCGTGCGTGAGAATCCCTGCACGCACCTGCTCTTCTACGAATGTGTGATCGTGGGACAACTGTTCGAGCGTTCCATCGCGAAGGCGATAAATGCGCGAATCGCCCACCTGAGTGAGATAAGCGGTTTGTTGAACGAGCATCAGCGCGCTGAGCGTTGTGCCCATGCCGCGGCGGTCGGGGATGGCGCGGCCGCTGTCTAAAACGTATCGGTTCGCTGCGTTCACCGCCGCTCTTGCTGCCTCTTCTGGAAACTCCGATTGATGGTTTAAGTAAACGTCAATGAACGTTTTGCAGGTCAGTTCGCTTGCGATCTGGCCGGCCGCGTGTCCTCCCATTCCGTCGCAGACCACAAACACCATTCCGCGGGAAGCGAGCTGCGCGTCGTCTTCGGGAATGAAGTATTCGAATTTATCTTCGTTGTTTTCGCGCACTCGGCCAAGATCGGTTTTGCATGCGACCGTGACTTTGATTCGGGTTTCGAGCGGCTTGACGTTGTATAACTGCTTCCGTTCGAACTCGGCGGTCGTTTCCTGAGAAGGCGGCATGTTGGAATTATGCTCGAATAGCCGGATTGGACGTTACGAGCCGGTATTCTGCGCGCGTGATCGGTTCGAAACATGTGGGGCTCATCGGAGTGCCGGTGGGTTTGGGCGGAAAACGCCCGGGCTCTCGATTGGGCCCGGAGGCGATGCGCGTGGCGGAAGTGGCGGGGCAACTGCGCGCAATCGGCTATCAGGTCGAGGATCGCGGCGATGTTCCGGCTCCTCCGGTCGTCGCGGGCGAAGTGAGGCGCGAAGGCATCAACAATTTCGATCCGCTTCTGAGTTCTCTCACATCAGTTCGCGAACGCGTAACCGCGTGCATCGGAGCGGGCCGAACGCCTTTGGTGCTGGGAGGAGATCACAGCATTGCGATTGCGACGATCGCTGCGGCGAGGTCGGCGTTTGGTGAAACCCTCGGCGTTTTGTGGATTGACGCGCACGCCGATCTCAACACGCCGGACACATCGCCCAGCATGAACCTGCACGGCATGCCGCTGGGGTTGGTTTGCGGCTACGAAATCGAGCGCGGATCGAACATCGCGAAAGAGCAGTGGCAGAAACTTCGCCAAGCGATGATCCCCGAAGGGCCGGTTTCAACACAACGCTGCTTTTGGCTTGGCCTTAGGGAGATTGATCCCGGCGAAGCCGAACGTCTGCGGCGCGACTGCCAAGGAAGATTCTTCACGATGCACGACATTGACAGAGATTCGATGCCTGAGGCAGCCGACAAACTGTGCGGCGGAATGAAAGCCGCAGGGATCACGCATCTCTGGATCAGTTTTGATGTGGATGTTCTCGACCCGTTTGTTGCGCCTGGCGTAGGGACCGGAGTGAGGGGCGGACTGACCTATCGTGAGGCTCATCTGTTGGCAGAGGTGCTTTTTGAGAGAATCGCTTCCGAAAATGAAATGCAGCTTGCCGGGGTGGACGTTTGCGAAGTGAACCCGCTGCTCGACAAGAGCAACGAAACGGCGCTGATCGCCGCTGAATGGCTAAGTTCGCTCTTCGGCAAGAGGATAGTCTGAACGCGCCGGCAGTTCGTGCACCGATTCTGCCGCGAGCCGAGTGTGCAGGTACCAGGTTTCCACGACCGTTGCAGCCACAAACACAATGCTGGCGGCTTCGATGCCCACTCTTCCAAGAATCTTCAGCGCGGCGATCAACACCACGACAGTCGAAACGAAACTTCCCACCGACACCGTAAGCGCTCCCGTTTTTCGAAGGTAAGAAAGCTTGCCTTTCAAATACCCTTGATAGCACGCGAAAAACGGAACGGGGGAACAGATGATGAGAATCGAAACGGCGAGCCGCGCGGTTTCTTCAGGAATCGAAACGACGTGGGAATAAAACAGCCAGCAAAGTTGAAACGATGCCGCCAGAAACTGAAGGCAAGCCATAGCAAGCCCGCACTGCAACGAAAACCGTTTAGTAATGCGGCCCGAAGGATCGTGCTCGGCAAGCGCGAGCGCGGCTTCGGGCATGGCAAAGGACGCTCCGCGGAACAGAAACATCAGTTGGCCCGACGCCTCCCAGCCCGCAAGTTTCAGCTCGGGCTGGGACGAAGCGGAAAGCGCCCACGTGAAAATCGGCCGCGATAAGAGCCAGATCATGTTCGCCGCCGTCAGCGGAAAGTGATAGGCGATGATGGCGCGATAGGTGAGCGGCTGGGCGGCGGAATGTTCATGCTCGAGCGCATGGGTTCGGCGGACGACGGCGCGGACAACGATCTGGTTATACGCGGCTTCGGCCCACACGCCTGCCACCCAAGCGTAAGCCGCCAGCTGCGCGCCGGTTACTTTGGCGGAACGGGCAAGCAGCGCGGCGCACAAGGCCATTGTTGAGATTCGCAGCACGGTGCCCCAACTCATCGGCGCGGTTACGCCGTTTCGAATAAGAATCCCTTGCGCATAGCGTCGAAACCCCACACCAGCGCTCCACGGAATCATGATCACCATCGCGCTGCGCGCCGCGTCCTCAACCGAATGCGGAACACCGATCAGATCGCTCACTACAAACCGATAGGCGGGCGTCAGGGCGAAGAGTGCGGCGCAAACCGTTACCAGAGCGATGATCCAAAACGCAAAGTTGCGCACGATTCGGAAGTTCTGTTTTGAAGTGGAAAGCGCGGTGGATGTGGAAAGAAGTCCGATGACCGGAGTTTCGATGGCAAACGACAGCGTGGCGGTAAGCCCGAAGGCGGCAAGCGAAACGTTGGTATTCGGCAGGCGGGCGATGAAAAACGTGAGCACGGGCGCTTCGAGCGCCATGAACGTCCACGAAGCCGCCATTGGGAGGAAAAACGGAAGAACTTGGCGCGAACTGGTGAGGACGGTTTTTTCGCCTAATTTCAGTCTGCTCCGCAACGATCGCCTCGAAGAGGGAGCGTACCCTTACTTCGTCGCGCCGACAAGAAACCGGTCGTAGCAGGCTGCGGGTTCTTCGGGAACAGCGGTGACGGAATCAACTCTGCCCGGACCTCTGCGAAGATCCTGCACAAACCTTTCGAGAACCGACTGTTCATCGTGACACGCGATCAGTTCCACGGTTCCTTCACGAGTGTTCCAGACTTCGCCGACGACTCCCATCAAGGTTGCTGACATCAGGACGAACTGCCTGAACCCGACGCCTTGCACGCTGCCGGTGATTTTGATGCGGACACAGTTCACGCTGCAATTCTGAACGATTCTTGGGCTCGCTGCACGTCTGCGGGCAGCGATTCGATCGCCTTTTCGATGATCGCTTCTTCCACTCCAAGAAGGTCTAACACGATCGGATCGAATTCCGGCGGTGTGGATTGCGCTTGGTTTCCGAACCCGGCGTGGCATGCAACCAGATCGGCAACCGAAAGAAGTGCGATGGATTCGGCATGTTCGTTTTGGAGCGGAGGCGCATGAATGTGGAGGGCGCATGCAACGATCCGTGCATCCATTCCCCACTTTTCCAACACCACGCTTGAAACGTTTCGGTGCGAAAAGCCAAGAAGTTGTTCTTCGACCAAGTTGAGCGGAAGATTAGATCGCGCCGCTCCCCCGAGCGCCCGATCCCACTCTTTGGCGCAATATTTTTCCAAAGCAAGCATTCCGATTTCGTGAAGCATTCCGATGGTGTAATGCTCATCGGGATCGCGGTATCCCTTTGCCTGCGCAAGTTTTCGGGCTGCCATCGCCGTTGCGATGGAATGCTGCCAAAACCTGAGCCGGTTGAAATTTGGCGCGGGCGATGCACCCTGAAGACCCTGCTGATAAGCGACGCTCAGCACCAGCGCCTGCACGGTGCGCATTCCCAACACCAGAACCGCGCTGCCCACTGTGTTAGCGGGCGATTTCAAGGCGTAGTAGCTGCTGTTGGCGGCTTTGAGCACCTTGGCGGTCAGGCCGGGCTCGGAATTGAGCGCGGATTCGAGGGCCTTCGCTCCGACCATCGGGTCGGGCGCAAGCTTCACGATTTTTCGGATGACGGGCGAAAGCGCGCCCAGATTCTCGTTTCGGGTGATCTTGATTGCGAGGCTTTCGAGGTCCACAACGAGACAGATTATCGGCAGGCGCGCGCGGGGAGCGGATACCAGGATGTTAGTAATTCGGCACGTCTTCGAACCTGTGCCGGGTGAGGATGCGGCGGATGGTGCCCGAGCGTGAGCGCATGACGATGGACTCGGTAATGGCGCCGTCGCGCGTATATCGCACGCCTTTCAGCAGATCGCCGGTTGTGATTCCGGTGGCCGCAAACGTGACGTTTCCGCCCGCGAGGTCTTCGGCATGAAACACACGGTTGATATCGCCCTTAACCATTTTTTCGGCGCGTCTTCGTTCGTCGTCGTTTCTGAAAACGAGGCGGGCTTGCATATCGCCTCCATAGGCGCGGACTGCCGCCGCCGTGATCACGCCTTCGGGCGCGCCGCCGATTCCCATCAGCGCGTCAATGCCGGTGCTTTCATCAATGGTGGCGATGGCGAGCGTGATGTCGCCATCGGTTACAAGGCGGATTCTCGCTCCTGCGCGCCGAATTTCGGAAATCATTTTTTCGTGCCTTGGCCTGTCGAGAATGCCGACCGTAACTTCCTCTATTTTTTTGCCGAGGCATTTTGCAATCGCTCTGAGGTTGGCTGCCGGCGGAAGTGTGATATCTATCGCGCCTTTTGCGGGCTCGCCCACGACGAGCTTATCCATGTAGCAGTCGGGGGCGTGCATCAGCGCGCCATCGCCTTCGACTGCGGCGGCGATCACCGAGATCGCGTTTTCCAAACCGTTGGCGCAAAGGTTTGTGCCTTCGAGCGGATCAACCGCGATATCAACGCGCGGCGAAACTCCGATTCCTGCTCCGAGTTCTTCGCCGATGAACAGCATCGGCGCCTCATCTCTTTCACCTTCGCCGATCACGACGCGGACGTGGAGTTCGAGTTCGTTGAGGGCGTTGCGCATCGCGTCGCATGCCGCCTGGTCAGCCGCGTGCCTGTCGCCTTTTCCCACCCATTGAGCGGTGGAAAGCGCAGCGGCCTCGGTAACCCGAACGAACTCTAATCCTAAGTTTCTATCCATGATCGCTTG
>JAJPJR010000057.1 GCA_021324165.1 Armatimonadota bacterium | reverse complement strand
TACCCCAACATCGTTTGGAAAATAGTCGGGGATGTGTTTGAACACGGCGGCCATTCCAAGTCCCATTAGAAGGCCCGCCGCAAACAACAGCACAGTGAAAACAAACATGTTCGCTTGAAAATAGATGTGCGTTGTTCCGGCGGCGATCAACTGCCTGCGGCTTACTTTGTCCCCTGCTTTCACCAAAGGCTCCTGCCAAGAATCGAACGTCGGCAGGATCAGCTGCTTGTCGTTAAGATTCCGCACAGGCGGACGTTGGCGCAGTGCGTAGGTTTGAGAATCAACCGTGATGCCTTGAGGCGTGACTGCTGTTACGGTTCCCGAACGGTCGGCCATCACACCTTCGCCGGGAGAGTTGATGTCCATTCTGGGCATGGACAGCAGCAGAAACATCAGCGTTACCCCAGCAAACACAAAGTAGAGAGTGGATCGTGCGCCGATCCGATCGGCCAGCACTCCGCCGATTGCGCGGGTAAGCGCCGACGGCGCGCTGAACAGGCTGGCCAACATTCCCGCGGAAGCCAGCGGCATGGCGTACACCGTAACGTAATAAGGAATCAGCCATTGAGAAACTGCCACGAATCCGCCAAACAAAAGCGCGTAATAAACTCCGAACCTCCAAACCCGCAGCGTGCGAAGGGGAGCAACCATGTCCGAAAACTTCTTCCTTGTGGAGGCTTCCGGTTTTTTGGGTACTGCGATGAGCGCGAACAGAACGGACATCAGCACCAAAGCAACGGCGTACGCCTGCGGCAGCCTGCGCCAGCCTTCCAGATCTGATCCTCCGTTCGTAAACAGTTTGAGAAGATAAGGCGCACCGAGCGCCGTAACCGTTGTGCCTACATTTCCGATTCCAAGAAGTCCGAGCGCTGTTCCCTGCTTCTCTTTCGGAAACCAAACTGATGTATATGCCACGCCGACGGCGAACGTCGAGCCGCACAATCCAAAGGCGAATCCCCAGGATAGAAGGCTTGCGAAACTTGAAGCAAAACTCGCGCCGAACATGAATGCGCCAGAGATCAGCATCAACGCGATGAACATCGGCTTGCCGCCGATTCGGTCGGTGAGTATTCCGACAGGAAGACGCAGCACCGAACCGGTGAGAATCGGCGCGCCGATCACCCACCCCACCTGCGCGCGGTTTAATGAAACGACGCCGTGATCCATCAGAAACGTTACCAAAACACCGTACATCGTCCACGCCGCAAAGCAGACCGTGAACGCCAGGGCGTTCATAATCAAAACGCGGTTTGCAGAACTCATCGCTCGTTATTTTCCAGAGTATAGACTCGCGGTTCGGGTATAAGTTATCGGCATGGCGAAGCTTCCCGCCGCGATCGAAATCCTGGAAAAGCAGTTCGGGCCGCACCTGAACTATCAGCCTCCAGGCGGGTGGGAATCGAGGGGCGAACCCGACAAACTCGTCAAAACTCACTGCTGCTTTTGTGGACAGCAGTGCGGAATTCAACTCAAAGTTCGACAGAACAAGGTCATAGGCTTCGAGCCGTGGGAAGAGTTCCCGTTCAACAAAGGCAAGCTTTGTCCCAAGGGAGTCAAGCGGTATCTGCAGGGGAACCATCCTGACCGCCTTTTATCTCCGTTGAAGCGCGCGGAAGGCGTCGGCTTCGTGCCGATTTCTTGGGAAGAAGCGTTTTCGACTACCGTGAACGAAATCAAGCGGATCCAATCCGCCTATGGAAAGAATTCGGTTGCGGTGCTCTCGGGAGTTTCACTCACCAACGAAAAAAGCTACCTCGTCGGGAAGTTCGCAAGGGTTGCGCTGCAAACGCAGGAACTGGATTACAACGGCCGGCTGTGCATGGTGAGCGCCGGCACCGGCAACAAAAAGGCGTTCGGCATTGATCGCGCAGCCAACTCTTGGGAAGACATCCTTCATGCCGAGGTGATTCTGTGCGCAGGAACGAACGTCGCAGAGTGTTCGCCGATTACCACCGATTACATCTGGCGCGCCCGCGATAAGGGCGCAAAGTTGATCATGATTGATCCTCGCGTAACTCCACTTGCCAGAACGTGCGATCTGCATCTGCCCGTGCGCCCAGGGACCGACAGCGCCCTGCTCCTTGGAATGCTGCGCGTGTTGATCGAAGAGAATCTGATTGATCAACCTTTCATTGACGCGCACACCACCGGATGGGAAGAAACGAAGACGGCGGCGATGGCGCTTTCATTGGAAGATGCCTCGCGGATCAGCGGAGTCCGAGCCGAAGACATCAAGAAAGCGGGCATGATGTGGGGGCAGGCGAACACAAGTTTCTTGTTGCACGCCCGCGGAATCGAGCACCACACGAAAGGCGTTGACAATGTGGTTTCCTGCATCAATCTGGTGCTCGCCACCGGACGCATCGGACGCAAAGGATGCGGATATGGAACGATCACCGGCCAAGGAAACGGTCAAGGCGGCCGCGAGCACGGCCACAAGTGTGATCAACTTCCAGGAAACCGCGACATCACGAATCCGGAGCACCGAAAGTACATCGCATCCGTTTGGGGAATCGCAGAAGAAGAGCTGCCCGGCAAGGGTCACACCGCGCAGGAGATCATGAACATGATCCACGACGGCGAGATCAAAGCGCTCATCTCGATCTGCTTCAACCCGCTCGTTTCGCTTCCCGACAGCAATTTCACACGCGAGGCGCTCTCGCGTCTGGAACATTACACAGCGATTGATTTCTTTTTGAATGAAACTGCGCATCATGCCGACGTCGTGATGGCGGGCTCGCTGCACGAAGAAGAAGAGGGCACCAGTACCAGCGCCGAGGGCCGCGTAATCAAAATCAACAAAGCTGTTGATCCGCCCGGAGAAGCAAAGCAGGACACACAAATCATATTGGAACTTGCAAGGAGGCTTGGAAGAGGCAGGTATTTCGATCATTTCAAAACCTCCGAAGATATTTTCAATGAACTTCGCATCGCCAGCAAGGGCGGAACCGCAGACTATTTTGGAATCACGTATGAAAGGATTCAAAAAGAGATGGGAGTTTTCTGGCCGTGCCCAGAAATCGGGCATCCCGGCACTCCACGGCTGTTCGAAGATTTGAAGTTTTATAAAGAAGACGGCAAAGCGCATTTCAACCCAGTCAGTTATCGGCCATCGGCAGAAGAGCCGGACGAGGAGTATCCCGTTATTCTGACAACCGGCCGCGTGGTCTCGCAGTATCTGAGTGGAACACAAACGCGGAGGATCGGCGGACTGGTGGATTTGTGTCCCGAGCCTTATGTGGAGATTCATCCCGAGTTGGCGTCTCGATATGCGATCAAAGACGGCGACTGGATGAACGTGGAAAGCAGGCGCGGCAGAATCTGTTTGCGCGCAAAAGTGGTAACAACCATCCGCCCCGATACGGTTTTTATTCCGTATCACTGGCCCGGAAAAAAGAGTGCAAACAACTTGACAATACGCGCGCTCGATCCCGAGAGCAAAATCCCAGAATTCAAAAAGGCCGTGGTTCGAATCTCCCGTGCTTCGAACCCATAAATGCGCATCCACGGGAACCTATGAACCAGATGGCAGGGTTGTAAGAAAAGATGAAAAACGTACAGGACATTCTCAAAGGCATGGCTCCAAATGCGCGCGTAAGGCACCCAAGAGAGCGCGTCTTGCACGACAAAAAAGCGTGGCTGGAAAGGCAGTCATGGCTCGTCGGCAAAAACGACAAGGTGCTCGACTGGCTTTCCGAACACGTGCTTGCCTCGATGCTGATGTTCGATATCGCGCTGATTGTTCCGCTGCTCGTCATCCCGATGAACGACAGCGTGAAAATCACGCTCGGCGTCATTTCCGGCTCGTGGATTCAATGGTGGGCGCTGCCAGCTTTGCAGCGTTCCCAAGTGAAGGCCGACAAAAAGCGCGAAGCGAAAGCCGATTCTGATCACGAGGCGCTCACCCACATCGCGAACACCGTGGACGCGATTTTGGCGAAGATCGAGAAGAACTCTGGATGAGTCGGACGCGGGGCCGCTTGGTCATTGGGAACTCAAACCCGAAACGGCGAATTACGAAAAGGCATGGGAACAGCACAAGTTGAAGGTGAACTCTGGGGCGCGAAGGCCCGTGACTGGGCCGAGCGCTGCGAACACGTAAGCGTGCCCTTGTGGCGAACAATGCTTGAAGCCGCCGACGTGCGGGAAGGGACGCGCTTCCTCGACCTAGGATGCGGATCGGCGGGCTCATCGGTGTTGGCGCGCGACCGCGGCGCGAAAGTGTGGGGCTTTGACGCAAGCGAAAACCTGCTGGAAATCGCCCGCGAGCGTGTTCCCGACGGGAAGTTCCGCCAGGGCGAGATCGAAGAACTCCCCTATGAAAACGAACAGTTCGACGTGGTTTTCGCCGCGAACTCTTTGCAGTTCGTAGAAAACAAGGCGCGCGCGCTTTCCGAAGTGAAACGCGTCAAAGCGCCCGGCGGAAAATTCGTCATCGGCATGTGGTGCGAGCCGGAAAGGTGCGAAATGTCGGTCGTATTCAAAGCGTTGATGGAGCTTGCGCCGCCGCCGCCCGACGCGTCGCCATCGCTCGCAATTCGAGAAAACCTTGTCAATCTTATCACTTCTAACGGGTTTACGATTCGGCAGGAAGGCGAGGTTGAGTGTGTGTTCGACTTCGAGAGCGTGGAACAGTTTGTTTCGGCAAACAGCAGTCCTGGAATCATCGTGGGTTTGTCGCGGATGGTGGGCGAGGAAGCCGTTGTAAGCGCGATGCGAAACGCGGCGGCTTCGGTTGCCGATTCCACAGGCCGCGTGCGGCTGAGCAACTGGTTTAGATGGCTGGCGTGCGTCTAATCCTGATTTTTTTCATGGTGAACGTATCGTTCTATCACCACATCCCAGGTCATCACCATGCCTTCTGAAACCATTTCGTCGAGCAACGGGAGAAACGCGTCAATCCGTTCCGGCACATCCACAATTTGAATCACAATCGGCAGGTCTTCCGAAAGGCGCAGAATGGAAGCGGTGTGCATGCGGCTGTGCGCGCCAAACCCCATGATTCCGCGCGTTACGGTTGCGCCCGCAAGCCCCATTTCGCGCGCGCGTTCCACAATGGCGGCATACAGCGGTTTGTGATGCCAATGATCGGTTTCTCCAATAAAAACCGTAACACATTTTCCGGGCCCCTCGAGTTTCATGGAAATCAGCCTCCTGCAATCATTCGTACCACGATCCTTCCGACCCATGCGCCTGCAACGCAAAACAGCGCGGTGCCAAACACATAAAATCCAGCCCAGCCATATGTCTTTTCCGAAATCAGATTCACCGACTCGTAAGCGAAACTCGAATACGTGGTGAACCCTCCGAGCACTCCCACCGCGATGAACAGACGCCAGCGGGGATCCCACGCTTCTCTGATCGAAAGTTCCATAAACCCGCCGATCACAAACGAACCCAAAAGGTTAATCGCCATCGTTTCCCATGGAAAACTCGAACCCAACTTGGATTGGATCAGTCCGCCGAGCCAGTATCGTGCGTTGGCTCCCAACGCGCCTCCGAGCGCGATGAGCATGGATTTCGCAAAAGATTCCATCGTTACTGCACGCCCGCCATGCCAAACTCCACTGGTAGGAGCCATCAGCCCGATTCTGCGGCGGTTATGGCGGGCTCCCTCGCCCTGCGCAAACGCACGAAATTATATCCAATCGCGCAGGTTAATTCTTCGCTGCTTCGGGTGCGATCAGCTCCGCCGCAGCCGAGCCGTCGCCTTTGCGGAAGATGATCTGACCATGATCGTCCAGATCGGCGATGATATGATCGCCGTCGCTGAATCTTCCATACAGCAGCTCTTCGCTCAGCGGGTCTTCGATGAACTTCTGCACCGCGCGCCGCAGCGGCCTTGCGCCCATATCGGGTTGATACCCTTCGCGGGCCAGCATCTCTTTCACCGCATCGGTCAGCGTGATCTTCAGCCGGCTGCGCGCTGCCTGTTTGTTCACGCGTTCCACCATCAGGTCTACGATCTGGAAAATCTCTTCGCGCGAAAGGTGCGTGAAAACGATCACTTCGTCCACGCGGTTTAGAAACTCCGGCCTGAACAGTTTCTTCATTTCAGAAACCATTCGGTTTTTCATCGCTTCGTACGCTTTGGGGTCGTTCGGGTCCCACCGCGTGTCGCGAAGTCCCACGTTGCGATCCTCGTCAATCGGCTTCACGCCGACGTTCGAAGTCATGATGATCACGGTGTTGCGGAAATCCACCACGCGGCCCTGAGAGTCGGTGAGCCGGCCGTCTTCCATCACTTGCAAAAGAATGTTGAACACTTCGGGATGCGCTTTTTCAATTTCATCCAAAAGCACCACGCAGTACGGGTTGCGGCGCACCGCTTCGGTCAGCTGGCCGCCCTCTTCGTGACCCACGTATCCCGGAGGCGCTCCAATCAATCGGCTCACAGCGAAGCGCTCCATGTATTCCGACATATCAATCCGCACGAGGTTGTTTTCGTTTTCGAAAAGGTATTCCGCAAGCGCGCGCGCCATTTCGGTTTTGCCTACGCCGGTGGGGCCCAAAAAGATGAACGAACCCATCGGCCTCTTCGGGTCTTTCAAACCGCTGCGAGCGCGGCGGACGGCGCGCGATACTGCCACCACCGCATCGTTTTGTCCGATGATGCGTGTGTGCAGTTCGTCCTCCATTTTCAAAAGCTTTTGACTTTCGGTTTCAACCAATCGGGCGACCGGAATTCCCGTCCAGGATTGAATGATGTAAGCGATATCGTCTTCGGTGATCACCAGATCGCCGGTGTTTTCGCTTTCCCATTTCTGTTCGCGCTCGGCAAGATTCTGTTCGAGTTCAGTCAGTTCGGCTTGCAGCTGCTCGGTTTTGCCGTCCAGGTCTTGATGGCGCTGTTTGTGCTCCAAATCTTCGCGCATTCTTTCCAACCGCTGGCGGTCTTGGCGGATGTCGAGCGGCGGCAGCGTCTGCATCAGCCGCTTGCGGCTCGAAGCCTCGTCAATCAGGTCAATCGCCTTATCGGGAAGCGTTCGATCAGAAATATATCGCTGAGAAAGTTGGACGGCGGCCACGATCGCGTCGTCGCGAATCTCCACTTTGTGGTGCGCTTCATATCGCTCGCGCAGGCCTTTCAGAATCTCGATCGCCTCCTCTTCGGAAGGCTCACGAACCTGCACCGGTTGGAAGCGACGCTCTAAAGCCGCATCCCGCTCGATGTATTTGCGGAACTCGTCTTGAGTCGTCGCCCCGATGCATTGGAGCTCTCCCCTTGCAAGGGCGGGTTTCATGATGTTGGAAGCATCAATCGCGCCTTCTGCGGCGCCCGCGCCCACCAAGGTGTGAAGCTCATCCACAAACAGAATGACCTCGCCATCTGCTTTGCGGACTTCCTCCATGACCCTCTTCATCCTTTCCTCAAACTCGCCGCGGTATTTGGTTCCCGCAACGAGCGCGGCCAAGTCGAGGGCCACAATTCGTTTGTCTTTGATTTGATCGGGAACGTCTCCCGACACGATTCTTTGTGCCAACCCTTCGGCGATTGCGGTTTTGCCCACGCCGGGCTCGCCGATCAGGCATGGGTTGTTCTTGGTTCTTCGAGAAAGAATCTGCATGACGCGCTCGATTTCGTTGTGGCGGCCCACAACCGGGTCGAGCTTCCCTTGCCTGGCCATCTCGGTGTAATCGCGCCCGAACTCATCGAGCGTTTGGGTTTGCGAGCGGTGGCGTGAACTGCTTTTGGCTGGGGCTTCGTTGTCTTGCAGCGCCATCACTTCGCGGCGGGCTTTCTCGAGATCAACTCCCAGTTTGGCGAGCACTCTTCCCGCAAGGCCGTCGCCTTCGCGGATCAGCCCGAGCAGCAGATGCTCGGTGCCGATGTAGTTGTTGTTCAGCGTTCTGGCTTCGTCATAGGCCAGGTCAATCACCCGCTTGGCGCGCGGTGTCAGCTGCATCTCTTGGGTGGCTTTGGCATCTCCGCGGGGAAGTTGGCGTTCCACTTCGCCCCGCACCCTCTGAAGGCTCACTCCGAGTTTGTCCAACACACGCGCCGCGACGCTGTCCTGCTCGCGGACTAATCCCAAAAGAAGGTGTTCGGTGCTCACATAGCCTTCGCCGAACTTTTGCGCTTCTTCTTGGGCGTAAAACACCACCTTCCTTGCGCGTTCTGTAAATCGTTGCCACATTTCTGCTTTCTGCCCCGCTCCTACGAGGGGTTCGGCGGCTCCGAGCCGCCCGGTAGTTGGCCAAAACCTTACCCCACCTGCCCCGAAATCAGATTATCGGGTGGGTCTTCCGTCGGGGAAAGGTCAACCAAAGTAATGTCTAAGGAGTCCGGCTCGCCGCCTTGCTATTGCCGGGTCGTCGGTCTCGCGAATGACGATTAGGGCGAGAATCGAGTCCAGTTCACGCGGGTGCCCCTCCGCAAGCCCCATGCAGGCTCCGAGCCGAAGCCAACTCAGGGCTCGAACTGCATCTTCTATGTTTATTCCATCGCTTTGCCTAATCGTGGAGATGCTTTTCTCCAGTTCCGCCTCCAGGAAGGCCGCTTTAGCTTTCCGCCTGGCTGCGCGTTCACTATCAATCAGATGTCCAACCAGGCTCGAAAGGTTCCCCAATTTGGGACTAATGGTTGAAACCTGCACGAAGGCGCCGATCCCCGCGGTTCCTTCGCCGAACAGACCCCGAACCTCGCACTGCGCCTGGGCACAGGCCTCCAGGATGCCGCTCGATCCGCCGAACAGCGTGAGGCATGGCAGATGCATGAGCACACCCACTCGGCGGGCAGCCCCGGCGTTGCGCGAATCCGATGCCAAATACCCGAACTCCCGAGACCAGGCGATCGGCAGGCGGTCTTCGACAGCCTCGGCGACATCCGAAGCGGTGCCCGACGCGCTGGGAATGCCAAGCCCGCCTGCAACTGCCTGAATCCTGAGATGATCCTCTTCGTTCACCATAATCGAACTGGATCGGCCCGCATCCAAAAAGACCGATCTTCCCGGATATCCCCAAAGGAAGTCAGGCGAAACCAACCGGCTTCCCACCAGCATCGCGCGTTCGGCTTCCGAGGCGAGTTCGATTTTTTGGAAGCCCAAGTCAGAAAGCACAGGCGCGGCGGCAGCCTCGACCGCCCTCAGGTCGCGCTCGGAGCATTTGCGAGGAAACTTGAAACCGGACAGATTCCTGAGCACGCGGGCGCGGGTGCTCACGACCAGATCGCCGTGCGGGGCGTCTCCCGTGAGCCAATCCGGCGTTCGGACCTGGCTGAGGACGGCATCGAGCCACGGGTCGGATCCAGGCTTTGGGATTTGCGCTCGCATCGTTAGGATATCGGTCTGATTGAAGACGATTCGGCTTGACTCCAAGCATCGTCTGGCCGCATAATTCGCTCCGTTTCCCGGAGAACCCAAAGATGTTTCAACTCGTCGGCGCAGACATTTATCTGAATTCGAAGTCCATTCCCGACGTTCCCCACGAGAAAGGAAATTTCAAACTGATTTTCATTTCGAATCGGGGCACGAAGTGCTGGCCCGGACCACCTCCCGATATGGAGCTGCTCGAAAACTTTCAATGCCGGTACGAATCGAGCGGGGCCGTGAGCGAACAGGAAGTTGATGAGTTTATCGCGGGATTGACGCAGGCAGGATTTCATTGGACGAAAGTGCAGCGGCTTTATATGCAAGACGGAGAGAGGCAGTATTCGCAGCCTTATTAGGAGAGAGATTTGGCACACAAAGCTTGTTTGATTCGCGGCGACGGCATCGGTCCGGAGATTACGGATGCGGTGCTTTCGATTATTGATGCGGCGGGCGTTTCGATTGAATGGATCGAAGTGGATGCTGGATTGAAATGCGTGGAGGCTGGAGAACCGATCGTTCCTGATCGAACGATCGCAAAGATTGCTGAAGTCGGTTTGGCGTTGAAAGCGCCGATGACCACACCGGTGGGAAAAGGATCGGTGAGCCCGAACGTGACGCTGCGAAAACGGCTCGACCTTTATGCTTGCGTTCGTCCGGTGAAAACGCTGCCGGGAGTTCCCACGCCGTTCGAGGGCTTGGATCTGGTGATTTTCCGTGAAAACACGGAAGACGTGTATTCGCAAATCGAATACATGCAGCAGCCGGGTGTCGCGTTCGGCACAAAGGTGATTACCGAAGCAGGGAGCGAACGGATCGCGCGAGCGGCATTCGAATATGCAAGAAAAAACCGCCGCCGTGCGGTGATCTGCGTTCACAAAGCGAACATTCAAAAGATTTGCGACGGGCTGTTTTTGCGCACGTTTCAGAAAGTGGCGCAGGATTATCCGGACATTGAGACTTGGGACGTGATCGTGGATGCGTTGTGCATGCAGCTTGTAACCAAATGGCGCAACTTCGACGTTTTGGTTTTGCCGAATCTTTATGGCGACATCGTGAGCGATCTGTCGGCAGGAATGATGGGCGGGCTTGGAGTGGCGCCGGGCGCAAATTTCGGCTCGAAGGCAGCAATTTTTGAAGCGGTGCACGGCTCCGCACCGAAATACAAAGGTTTGGACAAAGTCAATCCGATGGCGCTTCTGCTAAGCGCGACGCTGATGTTGAGGCACATCGGCGAAGAGAAAGCGGCGAAGGATATCGAAGGCGCGGTCGAAAAAACGTTGATTAAAGGGATCAAGACTTACGATCTTCACGGCAGCGCGAAGACTTCGGAGTTTGCGGCGGCCGTGGCAAGCGAATTGAAAGGTTGAAACTCGCCCATCGCAAGTCCAGTCTCTGATCATGTGATTAGAAAACTGAAGACAGGCGAGTACCGCCTCTACTCCCGCAAGAAGATCCCAAAACCGGAAAGAGAAGGAACTTGGGCACTTTCAAATCGCGCGCCGCCGCCGAAAAACATGAACGCCAAGTGCAGTTTTTCAAACGGCGCTACGCCTGACCCCCCTTCCCCCTGATTCCAGGGGGCAGCGTGGAAAAAGGGGGCTGTGTGGAGTCTTGTGCACACCACCTTCACCGTTCGCTTCGCTCACGGGGCTTCCCCCTGATTCCAG
>JAJPJR010000031.1 GCA_021324165.1 Armatimonadota bacterium | reverse complement strand
TAGCCGGGCGCTGTCTCGCTCAGCAAACGATCCGCCGGATCATAAGTGTAGTTTTTGCACACTCCGTCTTCCGACTTTTGAATCGGCCTGCCTGCGGCGTCGTAAGCGTACTCAATCGCCTTTAAGTGTTCATCCAGGGAGTTGTTCAACCATATTTTTGAAATCCTGGAATTAATGTCGTATTCGAACGCTTCACACGTCCCGTTGGAACACGTCCGGCGGACGAGACGCGAATCCGCATCATAGGCCAGCGTGGTCGTTTCGCCGAAAGGATTGGTAATCGAAGCCAAACGGCCAAGCGCATCGTGGGACCAGCTTACGGTTCCGATGCCCGCGATCGTGCAGCTGCTCACTCTTCCCGCAAGATCGTACTGATACGCGATGCTCGCCGATCCGTAACTGATGGACATCACATCGCCGGCGGCGTTATGCGTCCAGTTCGTTGTGCCGCTTGCATCCGTCATCTGCACCAACTGGTCGGCGGCGTCATAAACGAATCCCGTGTCCACTCCGGTCGGATAATCCACAGCCGTCAAACGGGAAGCGTCGTCGTAAACAAAACCGATCGTCTGCCCAAGACCGTTGGTGTGCGCCGAAACGTCTCCGTTGCCGTTGAACGACCACGCTTCATAACTTCCGTCGGCATAATCCTGGCGCACGATCTCGCCGCGGACGTTATAAGTGAACGTGCGCGTGAACCCGCGTCCGTTTCGAATCGCAGAAAGAAGCGAATCGTTGTTATAGGTGAAATGGGTGTTTTCGGAATTCGCGTTGTTCGCGTCAATCAGCCGCATCGCGGCATCATAGGCAAACGTACTCACGCAACCCAGTTCATCGGTCACCGAAGTGATGTTCGATTCCCCGTCGAGCTGCACCGTCAAGAACGTTCCGTCGGGGTTCACAAACTTCCACGGCCGTCCCCAAGCGTCGTATTCGGCGGAATAAACGGCGCCCGTCGGCGTCGTTAGCGATGTCATTCGGCTGAGCGGGTCATACGCAGCGCTGTAACTGTTGCCGCCCGCATCGGTCGCATAAACAACTTCGCCCTTCAAATTCCGCGTCAGCGTCCACGTGTGATCATAAGCGTCTTTCACCGAACATAACTGCCCGTATGCGTCGTAGGCGCATTCCACAACGCGTCTTCCCATGCCGTCGCTGACGGTTTTCAACGCTCCGGAAGGGAAGTAACTAAAACTCGTCGTATTTCCAAGCGGATCGGTAACCGACGTCAGATCATTTGCGGCGTTATAAGTGTATGTGGTGGCTTTCAGCAGCGGGTTTTTGAACATCACCCTGTTGCCGTTGGAATCGTAAGAGTACTGCCAAAGTTTGCCGCGCTTATCGGTGTACTGCACCAGATTGAATCCGCTGCTCCAGATGAAGCTGTCAGAAAAACCCGCCGAATCTACCGTGCTCGCGAGCGTGCCCATGGAGTAGTTGTGGGTCAACGTGTGGCCGCTCGGACTGGTGATGACCGTGCTCGAATAGTTGTACGCAACTGTAGTTTGGTTGAGGTTCGGATCCTTCCAACCCGTGATGCGCGAATACTGGTCATAGGTCATCGTCCAATCGTTTCCGCGCAGATCGGTTTCGCGCGTCATGTTGTGCGCGCTGTCATAGGCGAATGTGCGGGTCTTCACCACACCGCCGATCGCCGGATACGCAATGGACTGCAGATTTCCCGCAGAGTCGTAGGAGAAACTCCATGTCCTTCCGGTCGGATCGGTCATCGAACTGATCCGCGATCCGGAATAAGAAAACGTGAGCGCGCGGCCGCTGCAATCCACCACCGACGTCGCTTTCCGGTTCGCATTCAGATTGATCGTGATCTGGTTGCCGAAGCGATCAAGGATCGCGTTGCAAACGGCGCGGCCCGAACCGTCGCACGTCGTAAAGCGATACTGATCCTGGTCGTGGGTTGTCAGCGTCCACGTGCCATCGCTATTCCGAATCAACCGATCATAAACGCCGCCCGGGGCAGCGAACTCTCCCGGCGCAATTTCCGAATAAGGGTGGAGCATTCCATCAGGCCATCGAACGATCGCCGAGGAGTTCGGAGTGTAATCGAGATGGATGTCATAACTGTGCGATGCCCCGAAACCGATTTCCGAATCATAACTGCTGATCGAGTTATGGAAAATCGTGAATTCAACCGTGCATCCTGCGCGGTCCATCCAAGAAACCAGTGAGTACCAAACCAGCCGGTTGCCGGTATTGGTGTTGAGCATGGATCCCGAAGAGCCTCCGCATTCGGCTTCGCCTTGCGCTCCCGCAAACCCCGAAGGCCCGCCGCCGCCCGAATACCCCTCGCCCGGACTCGAGCCGCCGCCTCCGCTGCCCCCCTCGTCGCCAAACTGCAATCCCCAGCCCACGCCATAAAACCCGAGCGGAAGTTCGCGCAGATCGGCCCGCTCGATGCGAGCAAGGTCTCGCAGGGTGCGTGAACTCCACCTTCCTCCGCGGGTTATCGGATCGCGGCAAGGATTTGCGCCAAGAAAAACCGGCCCCGGCCGGTCGGTAAACGGTTGAAGATGCTTTTCCGCAACGGGCCTCGATCCCGTCCCGCCTCCAGAAATCAGCGCGCACACCAACGCAACAAAAGAAGCCGCATATGCGCGGTTCGCAAGTCGTGCCATTTTCGTCCTCCCCTTAGCAGGCTGGCATCGCGGCCTCTAAACGGCAAGACGAAACAACACCAAAGTTGGATGTAAAAAAATTTAGTTCATCGCATCGAGGCCCGGATGCCACCGTTCGCGTATCGTTCTCACCGCAAAAAGATACGCCTCGAAACGATCACTGAGCGTGCGAAAGATCTGAGCCTCGTCGGCGTGGGCGCCGGTGTCGAAACTGCCCGCCACCCGATAGGAAAACTTTCCGATGCGAATCGGATTCAACGTCGAACGGCTGCGCACGCGTTCGGGAAACAGTCCAAGCCAAAACATCACGGCGTCGCCGATCCGCTTGTGCGCTTCGCGCTCTTGTTCGAAACTGTTTGCACCTTGCGTGATTTCGGCGGCCGACAACATTGCCGAAAGCCGAACAATCCCCAGGTCGAAGTCCCGCTCAGGATTCGATCGGACGCCCGCTACCAACAGCGCCGTCAGATACCGCTCCACGCGGCCATCTGCGCTGCCTTCAATCTCCAGCAGCCCATCGCGCAGCCGTTCGGCGATGTAAGTTCGCAGACGGTCGGTTCCGCCTGCCTGATCTTCAAACATCTTTCGATTTTTAGATTCCATACGGGGCGTTTCGGTTCAACTGGTTGGGACGCAATTCCCCGCATAGTAGAATCTGAATGTGCCCAACCCGGTGAAACTGCTGTACGATGCGGAATGCGCTTTCTGCACCCGCACGGCGCAATGGGCGGCGCGCCGATATCGCGGCGGACCGATCGAGATCGAAGGGTATCAAACCACGCGCGATCCGAGAGCGGATGCCGAAATCCGCAATGTGTGCGCCCACACGGTTTATCTGTTCACGCCGGATGGCCGAGGGCTGCGCTCCGGCAGAGCCGCGCTCTTTATTTTGGAAAACTGCGGATGGGGCTTCTGGGCAAAACTGCTCTCTGTTCCGCCGTTCATCTGGATCGTGGAACTCGGCTACCGATGGATTGCTGCCAACCGCCGGCTGATTTCAAAAATCTTCTTTCGGAAGTGACCCGCCGGCTGATTCAACAAACGCAGGGTGCTTTTTGCAAAGTTCAATGAAGTCGCATTCCGGGCAGATATCTTTCCATACGGGCGTCAACGATTCCCAATCCCGGTGCAGAATCTCGGCTCCCAGCGCAATGATGTCTTGCCGAAACGATTCCAGATGATCGGGCGTCGGCTCGACGGTCGTGCGCGATCCCGTTCGAACGGCGACAATGGTGCTCAGCATCCTTTTTCCGGGCATAAACTCGCGCAGAAGAAGGTGGTAGCAGTTCATCGCGATGTCGTTCAGCAGATCGTTGGGATCGGTATCGGATCGGCCGCTTTTGTAATCCACAATTTCGATCCTGCCGTCGGGGAGTTCGTCAATCCGGTCAATCCGCCCCATCAAAACGAATTCGCCCATGTCTTTGCGCAGCTGCTTTTCCACGTAAAGCGTTTTGGCTTCCGGTGCCGACGCAAGGTGCGACTCGATGTAAGCCTCGAGCAGTTCGCGTCCTTCGGCCAGCGCCTCCTGCGCTTCCTCGGGCGAAGAGTAGCCGGCCGTAACCCAGCTTTCTTCCAGTGCGGCAACGGCCTGCTCTTTCGTCTGCACCCCGGTTTCTCCTTCGTCGTGAAACTTTTGCAGCACGGCGTGAAGGCTCGACCCAAAACTGTAGTAAGACTTTGCGCGCGCAAACCATTTTCCCCGCGGATCAACATACGTCCACATATATTTCACTGGGCATGCGAGATACGTGGTGATCCTGCTGGGACTCAAAGTCGGTTTGCGTGCCATCGTTTTGGAATTATGGTTTGCGGAACAGAATCGCGGCTTCCCGCAGGTGAAACACCCGGTCATCGCCGGTTCCGAACGGGTTGAGATACTCCTTGAGCGATCCAGTCGCTTGGGCGATCAGCTGTTCGACGCGCGCTCGTTCTGCCGGCGGGGTGTTCTGCCGGTCCAGCCACTCTTTCAAGTTGAGCGGCTTGGCGTGCGTCTCGATTTTCTCCCGCTCGAATCCCGCTTCCGCCGCCAACTGCAGCCAGGTTTCTATTGTAAGGTTCCGAACGTGCGTCGGATCGCGCAGCCGCTCGATCGTGTCGAGAATCTCATCGTCATCCGGCTCTTCGATTCCCACGGTGTCTACCAGCAGAAACCACCCGCCGGGTTTCAGAGAGCGGAACGCCTCGCTCAAAAACGTTCGCGGATTTTTGAAATGATGCGCCGCGCACCGCGTTACGATGCCATTGAACGTTCCGTCGGCAAAAGGCAGATCGTGCGCATCGCCGAGTTTGGTTTCGAAGTTTTTGATACCGCGGCGCTCGGCTTCCTGCATCGCAACGTTCAGCATCCCTTGCGAAGAGTCATAAGCCACCACGCCATCCACAAACGGCGCGAACGCGAACGCCGTATGACCCGCGCCGGTTCCGACGTCGAGAATCAGGCCTCCTTCGGGCTGAACGATCCCGATCAGTTTTTGCAGCGCCTCTTCGTTTGAGTGCCACTGCGACGTTAGGTATTGACCCGCGACTTCGCCCCACCTATCGGTCATCAGCGCTGATTATGGCCGCAGACCGCAGCCGCGCACATCAACAAACGGCATCAGGCACACGATTCGGTTTCGGTAGACTGAAGTTGACATGCCTGATCGAACTGAACACGACAGTCTCGGCGATCTGTTTGTGCCTGCGGACGCCTATTGGGGTTCCCAAGCCGAACGGACCCGTCAGCTTTTCCAAATCTCCGGGCTCACCGAGCATCCGAAAATGATTGATGCTTACGTCATGCTGAAAAAAGCGTGCGCGCAAGCCAACGGCGAACTCGGCCTCATAACGAAAGATCAAGCGCAGGCGATCGTTCAAGCGGCGGACGAAATCCTGAACGGAAAAATGCGCGATCAGTTTCCGGTAGATGTGTTTCACATGGGCGCGGGGACGAGTCTCAATATGAACGTGAACGAGGTGCTCGCCAACCGGGCCGAAGAGATTCTCGGCGGCGCGAAAGGCGAGTACAAAAAGGTCAATCCGAACGACCATGTGAACTTCGGTCAAAGCACCAACGACACGTTTCCAACAGCGATGCGCGTGATGGCGCGCATGATGCTGCAGCCGCTGATGGTTGAGACCGAATCGCTCGCAGCCGCGTTCGAATCCAAAGGACGCGAATTCGATCACGTGTTGAAATCGGGCCGCACTCACTTGCAGGATGCGGTGCCGATTCGATTGGGTCAGGAGTTCAACGCATACGGCGGAGCGATCCGCCGCGCGCAAAAACTGCTCGAATTCGCCGCGAACGAACTCGAAGAGTTGGGAATCGGAGGCAGCGCGGCGGGCACCGGCCTCAACACCCATCCCAAATACCGTTTTCGAGTGGTGGAACTTCTGGGCGAATATTCCGGATTTTCGTTCCGCGCGTCGCAAAACATGGTCGAGGCGATGCAGTCGCAGTTCTGCATGGCGGCGCTTGCCGCGGCGGTGCGCGCATCGAGTTTGGAACTCACGCGCATTGCGAACGATCTGCGGCTGTTGTGTTCCGGTCCGCTCACCGGATTTGCAGAGATCGTTCTGCCACCTGTTCAGCCGGGCAGCAGCATCATGCCCGGAAAAGTGAACCCTTCAGTCGCCGAAAACATGAACCTCGTGCTGTATCAAGTCTTGGGTCAATGCCACACAATTGATCTGTGCGTGCAGGCAGGACAGTTGGAACTGAACGTGATGATGCCCGGAATGGCGTTCAGCGCGCAGTTTATGCTGCAGATTCTGGCCAATGCGATGCGCGTTTTTAGAACGCGGTGCGTGGACGGCATCGCGGCCAACGAACAAAACTGCCGAAGGTATGCCGAGATATCGCCATCGCTCGCCACGGCGCTGAACGTTTATCTTGGATATCAAAAAACTGCCGAAGTTGTGAAAACCGCGCTGAAAGAGAACAAACGCATTCCGGATGTTGTGCGCGAACTCGGACTGCTGGACGAAGAGACGCTCAATAAGGCTCTCGACCCATCGCTTCTCACCGAGCCTGGAATTCCGGGCAAGTAAACACCAATTAAAAGAAGAAGCCCTGCTCGAAAATCGAGCAGGGCAGGAACATTCAACTTAGTTGTCTACTTTTGCGATTGCCGCGTTCAGCTCGTCCAAGCCTTTTTTATCGGCTTTAAGGTTCACGAACTTCGCGACGACCTTTTTGTCTTTGTAAACAATCACGGTGTTTTTCACTTCGCTGTCGGTGTTGATTTTGTAGTTCTTTACGGCCGAATCGGTTTGCGCGATGTGGGCGATTCCGATGTTGTCGGCCTTCACCTGCTTGGCGACAGCCGTGATCGAGTCAACGCACTCCTGGCAGCAGGTCATCTGAATCACGAACGCTTTCAGTTCGTGTTTGCTTGCTTTCACTTTATCACTCAGGTCGTTGGCAATAGCGACGACGTTCTTGGAATCGTCCTCGTTTACCCAAACTTGAACCGCCGGCCTGTTGCCATAGGTGCAGGGTGGACAGGCGTTGGTGCCTTTGTTGGGGCCGAAAATATGGTTCGGGTGGAATGGCGTTACCATTTCGCCCACAGCCAGGCCGGAATTGGCTCCGGAAAAAGCGGCGGCAGCGATTGCGAGGGTCGTGATCATAGCGGTTTATCTCCTTATTAGTTCAGCGGTTTTGGCCGGGTTTTGCCGAGGCCTTACAGTTCCTACGGAGATTATGACCCATCCGTTCCCCTTTATAGGGTCGCGGTCTGCGAAGTGCGCGACACTTGCAAGGCGGTTTTGGCTTCCTGTCGCCTGCCCTGAAATTAGGGCGAGGGAGGCTTTGTGCTTTCCGCTTCCCATCCTTCCCCTTCGTTAGGGGGAAGGTGGCTCGCAGCGCCGGAAGGGGGCGGTGATTAGTCTGCTTTCCATCCTTCCCCCTGCATTTAGGGGGAAGGTGGCGCGCAGCGCCGGAAGGGGGCGGTGATTAGTCTGCTTTCCACCCTTCCCCCTGCATTTAGGGGGAAGGTGGCGCGAAGCGCCGGAAGGGGGTCGGTGCCATGCGCAACACCCTCTTCACCGTTCGCTCCGCTCACGGGGCTTACCCCTGTTTCCAGGGGGCAGCGTGGATTGAAAGACTCCACCCTTCCCCCTGCATTTAGGGGGAAGGTGGCGCGCAGCGCCGGAAGGGGGCGGTGATTAGTCTGCTTTCCACCCTTCCCCCTGCATTAGGGGGAAGGTGGCGCGAAGCGCCGGAAGGGGGTTGAAGTTTCTTGCACACCCCCTTCACCGTTCGCCTCGCCCACGGGGCCTCCCCCTGATTCCGCGGCGGAAGAACGCAGGGCTGGGTGCGACTCACTGCCCGAGTCGTTCGTCCCGTTACGGGGGCGGATTCAAAAAACCGCGCGATCTGCGCGAGCTTTCCACTAAAGAAAACTTAAGAATCTGCCGCAATATAACGAAAGGGGCCCATACCACCAGACGATGGGTGGGAACGCTCGACAGGATGGTCGAACATGCACAACCGCTGCGGAACCGGGGGCAGTTTTTGCCGAAATTAATCGGGCTTCTTTGTGCGCTTGTGGCTCTGGCGGCATGCGTGCTGGCAAAGGTTGACCCAGCCGTGTCGCTTCTGCGGGCGCTGCTCGCATTCATCGCGGGATCCATGGTCACCAAAGCGTGGTATGTTCTCATCGCGGCGCGGGTTACGGATGCACCTCCCGACGCGGAGTTTCAGGAGACAGAAGAACGCCGGGCGGCGTAAGGGGAGAATTTAGAGCACAATGGCGCACCTCACTCAATCTCAAGTCGAACGGCTGTGGCACGATTTTAAGGTCGAAGGCAGGAGTGAGGCGCGATCCGCTCTCATCCAGAATTACGCTTATCTGGTCAAGATCACTTCCGGACGCGTGGTGAGTTCAATGCCCAACGGCCTCGACCGCGACGACCTCGTGAGCGCAGGCACCATAGGCCTCGTGAAAGCGGTTGACCAGTTCGACACGGGCAGGGAAGTCAAGTTCGAAACGTATGCGATCGCGCTCATCCGTGGTGCGATCCTCGAAATGCTCCGAGGCGAGGATTGGGTTCCGCGCTCGGTGCGCGAAAAACTGAAGGCGCTGGACAAGGTGGTCGTTGATCTGGAAGCCAAACTCGGAAGGCCCGCGACCCCCGAAGAGATGGCACAAGAACTTCAGGTTCCCGTCGAAGATGTCCACCACCTGCTTCAGCAGTCAGCCCGAACGGGAGTGCTTTCGCTCGACGATGCGATGGCAGGATATGACGGCGAGGAGCACCTTCATTTCCTGGATCTGCTGGTGGATGAAAACGCTTCCCCCGAGCAGGAGGCCGAGGGACGCGAAATCCGCAGGATTCTCGGTGAAAGCGTGGACAAACTCCCCGATCGCGAGCGGCTCGTGATCGCGCTGTATTACAACGAAGGGCTGACTTTCAAAGAGATCGGAAGGGTTTTGGGAGTTTCGGAAAGCCGCGTGTATCAGCTTCACACCCAAGCCATGACGCGAATCAGGGCACACATGCAGGCCGAAGGGGGCGTGTACGCCGCCTTTTGATGCCTCAGGAGGGCGCTATGCCCGACATCGAGCGAGTCAACCAGTATTCAAGCCTTACAGACCGCGTTAGACCTGCCGACCATCGAGATCAGAAGCGGCAGAAGCACGGCGGGTCGGATCACGACAAATCTGATCAGCCCGAAGACGTTCTCGAACTCCACGATGAACCTGAACCCGCCGAACCTCCCCAGCAAAACCCCCAGGAACTGACCGAAGAACACCTCGATCTCTCTGCCTGAGCCAGGGAAACCCCTGCCGAAGGGAACGATGGCACGCGAATTGCACGTTGAATTGCCCCGGGACGCCGGAAGGTAATCTTCTTTCGCCGTTAAGGTCCCAAACCCAGGAGGTACCTGTTTTGAAGAATCTCGCATGGATCCCGATCATCGCGTTCAGCCTTGTTGCCGCAGGCTGTGGATGCCGCAACCGCGCCGACGCCAACGAGGTCGTCGCCACGATCAACGGCCAAGCCATCAGCAAAGAGGACTATTTCAAGAGGCTGGAGACGATGCAGACCGTTACAGTGCGCGTGAACGGCCAAGTGATCACGGCTCAAGTTGCCGAACCGCTCAGCACACAGGCGATGCGATCCATCATCGAGGAGCAGCTGGTGATGCAGCTGGCTAAGGACGAAAAGGTCGCCCCATCTGAAAAAGATGTACAAGCTCGAAAGGATCTTCAAGAGAAAATCTCTCCGGACTTCAAAACGAGGCTCAAACAACAGGGTTGGCGTAACGAAGATATTGATCGCAGCGTGGCTTATGAACTCGCGCGCGAAGGGCTGTCGGCCAAAGGCGTGCCGGAAAAGACGCTCAAAGATGTGGAGGATTACCTTCAAAAGCATCCAGAGTTGCAGACCAAGCCCGCGCAGGCGTCGTTCCGGTTTATTCGGGTTGCAGCAAGCCGCACGGGGTTGGTGGATGCCGCTTTGAAGAGCGGCAAGCCGTTTGCGGCCGTGGCCGCACAGTACAGCGAAGAGCCGAGCGCGCCGCAAAACAACGGTGCGTTTCCCCCGGGCGCTCCCCAGCCGCGGCCCGTGGTGATTGATTCGCTCACGCCGGTGCTGCGCGATGTGGTGAAGAAGACCGGCGAACGGAAGGAGTCGGACTGGATCGCCAACGGCAACGAAAGGCTGAAGATTTATGTGGAATCCAAAATCCCAGAAACGATTCAGCCGCCTTCGAACGCCGTGAAGGAGATTCTGCGCCAGCAGCTGCGGGTGCAGGAAGGCGCACCTCTGAACGACATCAATAAAAAACTTTACAAAAAAGTCATTACGGCGACCATTGACATCGGCCCTGACTATCTGAAATACCTGTGGGAACAGGCGTTCCAGGAGCTGAAGCAGCGCGGCGAGATGCTGTTCGGCGAGGGAAGAGATGCAGGGCAGCCTGCGCCAGCCAAACCTGCGACAACCGGCAAAGCGGGAAGTTAGCGGCTGATGGCGGTCACGGCGTCAATCACGCGTTGAACTTCATCGCGCGAGAGTTCGCCGGTCTTCACGAACGGATCGAGAAGGCCGGCGATGTCGTCTCCGCTTTTTGAGACCCACGTGAGCAGCGGTTTGCCCACGCGGTCGAGTTCCACGAGGGAAAGCCGAAGGTCGGAGGTTTCGCCGAGCACCTGCAGGCAGTGTTCGATCAGGTCGGGAACGGACGTGAACACGCCTCGAATTTCGCTTTCGCCCGAAGGGCTGATCTGCTCGGTTACCCAATAAAGCCGTCGGAATCTCATCGTTTTCTGCCCCTGGAGGGTTTGCCTAAATATTTTCCCCACCAATCGAGAATCTGATGCAACCTGTGAATTCTAAGGTCAGGCGGGCCCGACCGGCTCATTCCGTGGCTTGTCGAAACGGGGTATCGGACAAACCTGGTTGGCACACCCATCACTTTGAGCGCGGAAAACACCTGTTCGGCCTGTTCAACGTTGCACCTGAGGTCGCCTTCGCTGTGAATGATCAATGTGGGCGTTTTCACGTTTTTGAAATGCTTGATCGGGCTTTGCTCCCAAAGCGATTCGGGCCGGTCATAAACCGCGCCTTTCCAGTATTTGTCGGGGAACATCGGAAAGTCGCTGTTGCCTGCCATGCTGAGCATGTTCGAAACGCAGCGATCCGTGATCGCGGCGGCAAACTCGTTGGTGTGTCCGATCGCCCAGTTGGTCATATATCCGCCGTAACTGCCCCCCATGATTCCCATCCGTTTAACGTCAACATAGGGCCGCGATTTCATGAACTGGATGACGGCTTGAATGTCCACCCAATCTTTGTTGCCCCAATCTCCCGCGATCGCGTTGCAGTGCTGTTCGCCGTACCCTTTGCTGCCCCTCGGGTTGCTGTAGAACACCACGTAACCGTTTGCCGCGAGCACCTGAAACTCGTGAAAGAACGGCACGCCGTATTGCGCGTGCGGGCCGCCGTGAATTTCGAGAACCGCGGGGTGTCTGCCGGTTTTTGAAGCGCCCGGCGGCATCATCACCCAAACGTGCACTTTGGTTTTGTCGGGAGTCGTGATCCAATGCTCCTCGACGTCGGCGAGTTGAACTTCGCTCAAAAGTTCGTCGTTGAATTTGGTAAGTTTTTTCGCTCCGATCTTGGCGCCTTCGAGCGTTCCCAAAAAGATTTCGTTGAGTGAATGAACATCTCCCACCGCCAGCGCGAACCGCTTGCCGTCTTTTGAAACGTTTCCCAATCCGTACTCGCGCTTGCCGCCGGTGAGAAACTTGATTTTTCCGCCGGCTGCTTCGATCGAGGCGATCTGGCCTTCGCCATGCCAGCCGATCGCGGCGTACAGCCTCTTGCCGTCGGCGCTCCAGCGAAAGTTCGAACTGAATCCCGCATCGCGCGTATCGCTGAGGGTTGACGCCGCCATACAGTAATCCTCGCCCTTCGTCAGATTTTTCGGGTTTCCGCGCTTCGCGTCGCAAACAAAAAGGTGCTCGTTTTTTGCCGACCACAAATCTTCGCGTCCTTCGGTTCCTGTGTACGCGATGTTTCGGCCGTCGGGCGAATACAACGGGTTCTGTTTCGATCTT
>JAJPJR010000028.1 GCA_021324165.1 Armatimonadota bacterium | reverse complement strand
CTTCCACTAATCCGTCCGATTCGTGGCCGGAGCGGATCAGCACGAACGCGCTGATCGCCTGACCTTTAATCTCGTGCGCCCGCCCGATGACCGCCGCCTCAGCAACGGCAGGATGATCCACCAGCGCGCTCTCCACCTCCATCGTGCTGATGCGATGCCCCGAAACGTTCATCACATCGTCCACCCGTCCCAAAAGCCACAAGAACCCGTCCGCATCGCGCTTCACGCCGTCTCCGGTGAAATAAACGCTCGGAAACCGGCTCCAATACTGCTGAACGTACCGCTCAGGATCGCCGAAAATCCCTCGAAGCATCGCAGGCCAAGGTCTGGTCAAAACCAGAAAACCTCCGTGCGGCCCCTCCAGCCGTTCGCCGGTTTCCGAAAAAACCTCCGCCTTGATCCCTGGCAGCGCGCGCGTTGCAGAACCCGGTTTGCACGTTGAAAGACCCGGCAGCGGCGAAATCATGATCTGGCCGGTTTCGGTCTGCCACCATGTATCCACAACTGGGCACCTCTCGCCGCCGATAAACTTGTAATACCAAACCCACGCCTCGGGATTGATCGGCTCGCCCACCGTTCCCAACAGCCTGAGCGAACTCAGATCGCACCGGCCGGGGTACTCCTCGCCCCACTTCATAAACGTTCGAATCGCGGTCGGCGCTGTGTACAAAATCGTAACTTTGTGCTTTTCCACAATCCGCCAGAAACGATCTTTGTCCGGTGTATCGGGTGAGCCTTCGTACATCAACACCGTTGCTCCGTTGGCCAAAGGGCCGTACACCACATAACTGTGCCCGGTAATCCAGCCACAGTCTGCCGTGCACCAATAAAGATCGTTCTCTTTGTAATCGAAAACCCAATGGAATGTGGCCGAAGTGCCAGTAAGATAGCCGCCGGTGGTGTGAACGATCCCTTTCGGCTTGCCCGTAGACCCGCTCGTATAAAGCGTGAACAGAACGTCCTCACTATCCATCCACTCGCACGGACATTCTTCCGACTGTTCGTCCACCAGCGCGCGCCAATGGACATCTCTTCCGTCCACCCAGTTCAGCTCCTGCTCGGATTTACCGAGGCGGTTCAAAACCATCACGCGTTTCACGCTGGGACAGTCGGCCACGGCTTCATCCACAATCTGCTTGAGCAGAAGTTCTCTGCCACGCCTCCATCCTCCGTCGGCGGTCAGAACGCAAACGGCTTGCGCATCTTGAATCCGCTCCCGAAGGGCGTCCGCCGAAAAACCACCGAACACCACCGAGTGAGCCGCGCCGATTCGTGCGCACGCAAGCATCCCGATCGCGAGTTCCGGAACCATCGGCATATAGATGCAGACGATGTCCCCACGCTTCACTCCGAGCGACTTCAACGCGTTGGCGGTTTTAGCTGCCTCGCGGCGAAGGTCTCGATAGGTGATCGTGCGCGTGTCTCCGGGCTCGCCTTCAAACAGAATCGCCGTTTTGTTTGCGCGGGCGCCTTCGGCGTGCCTGTCCACGCAGTTGTAACACGCATTGATCTTTCCGCCGAGAAACCATTTCGCATACGGCGGCTGCCAATCCAAAACTTTCGTCCACTTCGTGTGCCAGTCCAGCCGTTCTGCCCACGCCGCCCAAAAACCTTCAAAATCGCGGTCCGCTTCATCCCAGATTCCGGGATCGTTGAGATTCGCAGCTGCGCGGAACTCCGCGGGCGGATCAAATGTCCGCTCCTCTGCCAGCAGGGCTTCGATCGTTTCGGGCACTAACTTGCAGTTCTCCCGTTCACGATTCCTCCTCGGGCTCTGGAACGGGAGCGCCTTCGCTCACCATGTTGGCTCCGTCGCTTGTGTCGGGAGTTTCACTCGGCTCATCGGCATCGGATTCGGCAAGAGCGCAAAACTCGAACCGTGCGTTGCCGAATGCCACCTGTCCACCCGATGGCAGTTCGGCTTCGCCGTCAATTCGAGAGAAATCCTCGCCCTGCTTCAAAATGAAAGTGCCGTTGCTGGAACCGAGATCGCGCACGATCCACTTTCCGTCTTCGAACCGGATTTCGGCGTGCTTTCTGGAAACATAAACCCCTTCCGGCATCGGCCCCAGGTCAATATCAACGGGCCCAACCGCAGGATCGAACCTGCCGACAATGGCGACCGGGCCGATGTTGAACACATCTCCGGTCGGTTCGCCGCCGCGCAGAAGTCTCAACTCCGCTTTCGGCGATTGTTCGGTTGACTCAATTTGCTGATCGCTCATCGCGTTCTCCTTGTCCGTTCGATTGCCATTCCGATTGACAGCGCTGCTGCGGCTCCCCCGAGGCCCGCATAGATGTGATGAAGTTTGCCATATTCGCCGAGTTTCGACAACCATCCCTCATTTTTCAGGATCAGCCACGCCGCCGCTCCGCCGCTGCCGCCGATCATCGAGGCGAGCGCCGTGCCGGCCGATATCGCAACCCGTCCGCTGTAAGCGAAGATCGTCGGAACGAGCAGCCCAGGAATCGCCAATCCTCCAACGTCATACCAAAGGTACACCACGCTTTTAACCGTCAGCGCAAGAACGATTGCCAAGACTGTGGAGACCGCCACTCCCGCGCGAGAGGCGTTGGCAAGGCTCCTCTCCGTTTGGATACCGAGCACGCGTCCGAAGATGTCTCTTCCGATTGTGCCTCCGGAAACCAGCGAATAGCCGGTCATCGCCGCCAAGATCACTCCCAACATTCCGGCAAAAAACACGCCTTTCAAGCCGTTGGGCAGCGCTGCATCGCCATACGCGATGAACAGTTTCGCTCCGAGACCGGGGCCCAAGGCTCGATACGCAAAGTACGCCGTGGTGAGAGTGAGCGCATCGAACAAAACCCAAAATGCGACGCTGACGATCACGCCGCGCCGCGAAACTTCGGGAGTTTCGGCAGATGCGGCCCGCTGATGAAACCCTGGATCAACCAGCGTCCACGATCCGATCAAAAACCAACCGATAACGAACAACACACCCTGCCCCCCATCCCAGCTGGTATGCGTTGCAGGAAGCGGGTGAGCGTGCGAAGGGTGAACGATGGATTCGATCACAATCACGATAAACGAGACATACATCATGACGAAAGCCGCCAGATTTGCGCGCGCATCGGCAAGCAGGCCGCCTCGATACAACGCCGCTGTGCCTATCGCCGCTCCGATGACCGCAGCGGTTGCGAGCGGAATCTGCGGTCCTCCTACGGCTTGGGTGAGCGCAGCCAGCATGAAAACGTGCGCCGCCGGAATTCCGAGCAGCAGCACCAACACCGCGCCGAATAAACGCGACGGAAGTCCGTAGCATCGTTCGAACCGTTCCGGCAGAGAGATCTGTTCTTCAATGCGCACACGCCGCGCAAACATCAACGCATAAACAAGGCCGAATACGTAATAAGGAACTCCCAACGCAATCCACGATGACCAGCCGTATGCGTCGAACGCCTCGCCCACGCCCAGGATTCCTCCGTACCAAGTGGTGACTAAGGTGGCGACAAATAGCGGCAATGTGAGTTTGCGTCCTGCAGCCAAAAGTTGCAGGGATGTGTTGTTGCGAAGCTTTGCAGAAAATCCGAGCGTAATCGTCGCGGCGAACACTGCCGCGACCACAAAGAAATCGAGCCCGGTGAACGTTACCACGCGATGTCGCCTTCGAACCTGTGGATGAACACGGCGGCGCACCCTTCGGAAATGTGGATGCGTATCGGATCGCTCGTTGCCTCGTTGGAAACGCTGTGCAGGTTGCCAAGTTCGAGCAGACTGTTTGTGAGCGGCCAGCGCAAACCGACGGTTTCCCGCACAACGCACGAGGGAATGGGAAGGATCGAAACCGTTGTGCCGACGGGGCATTTGAGTTCCGTTTCACATGTTGCAAGGTGCACGATCATTTTTTGCATCACAAATCGGATTTCGAGTTCAGCGGCGAACGCTCGCGCCCATCCGATTGCGGCGATGAAATGATCGGGCCGGTCGCCTTCGCTGTTCAAAATGACAAGCTGCGCTGCTCCCGAACGAACGGCATAATCGAGCGCCTTTTGGAAATCGGTCCGATCTTGAAGGTCATCGCGCAACAGTTGGTCTGCGCGCAGCGATGCAAGAATCGGCGGTTCGATGCTGTCCATATCGCCGATCACAATATCAGCGTGGAGGTTCGCGGCACGCACGATGTTGGCGCCTCCGTCCGCCGCGATTAACAGATCGCAACCGGAGGCCCAATGCTTCAACTGCTGCGGAGATTCAAGACCGCCGTTCAGAACGATAAGGGCTCGCACGATACCATTGCACCTCTTCGATGCGCTCATCGGCACGCGGGATGAAGACGAGCGGATGTGAAATCTATTCTACCGGCGAAAAATATCTGATTTTTTTTGAAAAAAGATGCAGGAACCGAGCAATTTTTGGGCGAACTGGTGGATAGTTTCCTACGCGGATTTCGCACGACGGCAAACGCATTTGGGGTTGGGCGCAGGAAGCGGTTTTCGCACTCACCGGGATTCTACAACCATGGACGATCAATTCACGTTCGACGACGATCCCCGACTTATTTCCATCAGGAAGAAGTTCGAAGCCGTCAAAGCGAGGCTCCGCAAACAGATGCCGACCCAGCCGTTCGAAAGGTTCATCCTGCCCCTGCGGGTGAAGGAGCTCGACGGGAACGTGGTGGTGCTCGCCGCCCCAGGCAGGTTTATCCAAACTTGGGTCTCGGACAAATACCAAGCCGTTCTTTCGAGCCACCTATCCGCCGAGTGTGGAGAGCGCATGGAAGTTCAGGTCGAGAGCGTGCTGAACCTGCGCACCGAGGCCGTCGAGGAACCCGCGGCGATCGCGCCGCCGATCAGCGACTCGGCGTCTGAGCGGTACACGTTCGAGAACTTTGTTGCCGGGCCGAACAACCAACTGGCGTTCAACGGGGCGCGGCAGGTGGCGTCGAATCCGGGCGGACTGTGCAACCCGTTGTTTGTTTATGGCAAAACCGGCTTGGGGAAAACCCACCTT
>JAJPJR010000021.1 GCA_021324165.1 Armatimonadota bacterium | reverse complement strand
CTTGCCGTTGGGCTGACGCCGCAGCTGCTTCCGGCAATCATGTCGGTCACGCTCTCCCGCGGCGCAAGCTCGTTGTCCAAAAAGAAGGTGATCGCAAAACGGCTGGAATCCATCGAAGATTTCGGCAGCATGAACGTTTTGTGTTCGGACAAAACCGGCACGCTGACCGAAGGCGCGCTCACGTTGACCGGAGCGTTCGATGCAAGCGGCAGCAAAAGCGCCGAACTGCTGAAACTGGCTCAACTGAACGCGCTTGGCGCAAGCGATAAAAACAACCCGGTTGATGCGGCGCTGGTTCAATCTGCCCCTGCACAGCTTGCTCACGACTCCAAAATTGCAGCATCCGTTCCTTATGACTTTATCCGACGGCGGCAGAGCGTGGTTGTCGAATCAGAAAACGGACTCAGCCTGGTCACCAAAGGCGCGGTTGCTAACATCTTCGAGGTTTGCAAAATCGGATCCGAACCGCGCTCGCAAGCGCAGGCGGTGTTCGAATCACTTTGCAATGAGGGATACCGAGTGTTGGGAGTTGCGCGAAAAACCGTCCCCGCTGGCACGAAACTCGACGCGTCCATCGAATCCGACATGGAGTTCGCAGGGTTTGTGGCGTTCGAAGATCCGTTGCGGGAGGACTCTCCGCAAACTGTTGCGAAACTGCGGGAACTTGGAATCACACTCAAACTGATTACCGGCGACAACCGTCACACAGCGGCCCACATCGCAAACATCATCGGAATGAACTCAGACCGGTTGATTGTGGGCGACGATCTGAAAACGTTATCTTCGAAATCGCTCGCCGCAAAAGTTCTCACGGTGGATCTATTCGCGGAGATTGATCCCGTGCAAAAAGAGCGGATCATCCGAGCATGCCGCGATGCCGGATTTGTAGTGGGCTATATCGGCGATGGAATCAACGACGCGCCCGCGCTGCATGTTTCCGATGTGAGCATCTCGGTTTCGTCGGCTGCCGACGTCGCGAAAGAGGCCGCGGATTTTGTGATGCTCGAACGGGGGCTGAGTGTTCTGTGCGATGCGGTTACCGAAGGCAGGCGCATCTTCGCAAACACTATGAAATACGTGTTCATCAACACCAGCGCGATGTTTGGAAACGTACTCAGCATGGCAGCGGCTTCGGCGTTTCTGCCTTTTTTGCCTCTCCTTCCTTCGCAAATCCTTCTCAACAACTTCCTCACGGATTTTCCCGCTTTGTGCCTTGCCGGTGACACCGTTGATGAGCAGACGCTGGCAACACCCAGAAGGTGGAGCGTGAACGCGCTGCGCACTTTCATGATCGTGTTCGGCGTGCACAGTTCGGTTTTCGACATGCTGACGTTCGGTTCATTGATCTGGATTCTGCGGGCAGGTCAATCGCTTTTTCAAACGTCTTGGTTTATCGAATCGGCGATTTCCGAACTGTTGATTCTGTTCGTCGTTCGCACGCGACAAGTCTTTTTCAAAAGCCGTCCCGCGAGCGCGCTCCTTTTGGTTTCTGCCGCGTGCGCGTTGGTTGTGGCCGCTTTGCCGTTTATGCCGTTTGCCCCGGTTTTCGGAATGACGCCGCTTTCGATGCGAGCTGCCGCGCTCATCGCTGCGATCCTTGCAGCGTATGTGATCACGGCCGAACTTTTAAAGAAACTGTTTTGGAGAAAAGGCTCTCAGGAGTACTGAGATCGGCGCTTTAGTAAAGCGCGGGCGTTTCTACGCAAGCCTTCAGGTTTGGCCCGCAAAAGCGCGGTGCCCGCAAACCTTTCCCGAATCTGCGCATCGGTTGCGCGTGCGAGCCATTGCAGGTCAATCTTCGCGTTGCGGTCATCGAAGTCGGGCTCGCTCGTAACGCTCGAGCGCAGAGTTTGGTTTCTGCTCGGCTGGTTGAAAGGACAGACTTCCTGACAGATGTCGCATCCAAAAAGCCAGCCGTTGAGCATCTGCTCCTGTTCGGTGGAAAACTCGCCGCGGTGTTCGATCGTGAGATAACTGATGCATCGGCTGGAATTTAATCTCGCAACGGAAAGGCCTGGTTCGATCACCAAAGCGCCCGTGGGGCAGGCATCAATGCACAGAGTGCATTTTCCGCATCCGCCGATCGCGGGCAGATCGGGCTCGAACCGCTGACTGAGCAGCAACAGCCCGATGAAAAACAGGCTCCCCCTTTTCGTGTTGATCAGACAGGTGTTCTTGCCGAACCATCCCAGCCCGGCCAAAAAAGCGTAGTCGCGGTCGAGAATCGGCGCGGAATCAACACAGATGCGGGATTTCAGGCCGGGATGCCGGTCCTCGGCCCACCGGGCGACGCGCCGAAGTTTCTTTCTCATCACCTTGTGATAATCCCTGCCCCAAGCGTACATCGCCACTCTGCCCGTTGTCTCTCGGCCCGCTGACGGCTGACGGTAGTTCAGGCCGACGGCCAAAATCGAGCGCACACCTTCCAGCAAACAGTTCGGATCGGAGCGGAGCGTTTGGCTTGTTTGCAGCCAGCTCATTCCCGCGTGCAGCCCTTTGGAAATCCACTCCACATAAGCCGAGAAGTGGGGTGGGGGCACTGCATCGCACACTCCCGCGAGTTCGAACCGTTGTTCGAAAGCGAAGGCTTTTAGTTCGCTGGAGTCGAGCATGGCTGGTTCATTTTATTAGCGCATTCGATACAATCGCCATGCGTGAGAACGGTAATCGGCGTAGACCTGGGCGGAACGAACGTTCGCGCCGAAGCGATCGGACCCAGCGGCGAACGGTTGGGCAATCGCCTCGAGATGGATTCCATGGCGCAGGCGGGAGTTGATGCTTGCGTGGATGCGATCTGCCGCGCGATCGCCGAGGCGAGAGAGGGGATAGACGCCGAAGCGGTCGGACTGGCCGTTCCCGGCCACATTCAAGACCCGATCGTCCGTTGGGCGCCCAACTTCGGGAGGTGGGACGGCGGGAGGTTCCATCATTGGCAGGATGTGCCGCTGGGTTCGAGAGTCCAGGCGGAAATCGGACTCAGGGTGGTGATGGGGAACGATGCGAACCTTGCGGCGCTCGGCGAATACCGGTTCGGAGTCGGCAAGAACTCCGCGAACGGCCTCGTGCTGCTCACTCTGGGAACTGGGATCGGCTGCGGGGTGGTGCTCGCTCCCCGATGCGTTTCGGGAGGGTTGGCGCGGGCGGCGGTTCTGATCGGTGGCAACGGCGGAGGCGCCGAGCTTGGGCATATGGTGATTGTGAAAGACGGCGACCCGCATCCTTCAGCGGTGGGAGGCACGCTTGAAGCCTATTGCAACAAAGATGCAATAGTTCGAAGGGGCGCGGCTCGGCTGTCTGCCGACTGCCCCGAAGCGCTTGCGGAAATCACCGAAGGGCGGCCTGCTGAGCTCACTCCACGGCATTTGGCTCAACTTGCCGATGCCGGGAACCCAGCGGCAGCGGCGGCGCTTGCCGAAACCGGCGAGTATTTGGGTGTGGGGATTGCGAACATCATCAACATTTTTGCGCCCGAGATCGTGGCTTTGGGGGGCCAGATCGCGAAGACCGGCAGCCAGATTTTGGAGCCCGCGCGAAGATCGGCCGAGCGGTATTCGATCCCCACGTTGTTTGCGGACACCAAAATCGTGATTGCCGAGCAGATTGACGATGCGGGGATTTTGGGTGCCGCGGCGCTGGCTTTTGAGGCCCAGACGTGAGATTCATCCGGACGGACGTTGAAATTGAGGGCGGCAGGCGGCTGCATCTGTACGACTTTCCGAATCCGGCGGACCAGAAGCAGGACGCGGTCTGGTCAGGGGTGGCGGAATCGTGGCGGCGCAGGGCTGAGTTTATCGAGAGCTGGCTCGAACCGATCACCACCCTTTCGAACGAGATGCTGGGCCCGGGCACGGGCAGGCTGCTCGACCTGGGCTGCGGGGCGATGACCACGCCTTTTCCTGAAGGTTGGAAACGCGTGGGGGTTGATCTATCTCAAGAGATGCTGAGAGGCGGAACGGGCTGCGTGCGTGGAGTGATGACCCGGCTGCCTTTCCGGGACCAGAGTTTTGGGGCAGCTGCTTCCCGGCTGTCGCTGATGTTTGCCTCTGATCCGCTTCGGGCTTTCGAAGAAGTTGCAAGAGTGTTGCAACACGGCACAAAGTTCGTGTTCAGCGTGTGGGGGGATGCGGGGAAGAACCTCTGGGCTTCGGAGCCGGCTGAACTGCTGAAGGCGCGGTATGGGATTCCCGCGCCGCCGCCTGCGGCACCCGGCGTTTTTCGGCTGGCTGATGAGGAAGAAGTGCGGGGGATGCTGAAGAGCGCCGGGTTCGGCGATATATGCTGCAATAAAGTTGCAATCAGTTTGTTGGCGGAGATATCTGCTGAAGCGGCGGCGGATGCGGTGTTGGCGCTGGGAGGTCCTGTGAGCGCGGTTTTCGGCAGGCTGTCGGAAACCGAGCGTGCCGAATTTCGCGTTGAAATGAGCAAGCGGCTGGCGGCGGTTGACCGCAGCGGAGCGGCTTTCGTTTGGGGAGCCGTCCTGAAGCGGCCGATCGGACGTCTTTAACCGTTGACTGGCTTCATAATTCAGCAGGATGCGACTTCCTAAACGCAAAGCGGTGCGCAACGGCCGAAAACCGAGTCCCCGATGGTGGAAATGGGCCAAGCGGATTCTCATCGGCGGCCTCAGCCTGTTTTTGGCGGCTGCGATTGCGGTCGGCGTGTTCTTGGTGGTGTTCACCAACGGGTTGGAGGGCCGCATCGCCGAGCTTCCGAAACTGGTTGCGGAGCTGCGCAAGGAGCCGACGCAGATTCTTTCAGCGGACGATCCGCCGGTTGTTCTTTACACGATGGCGACCGAGCACCGCGAGCCGGTGAGCTGGCCCGAGATTCCGAAAGTTGTGAAAGACGCCACGATCTGCGCCGAAGACACGCGTTTCATGAATCACAGCGGTGTGGATGGAAGGGCGATTTTGCGGGCGCTGTGGGCGAACCTTCGCGCGGGTTCCGTAAAACAGGGCGGGAGCACGATCACGCAGCAGGTAGCAAAACGGCTGTTGACCAGCGGCGAGAGGACGTGGCGCAGAAAGCTGGAAGATGCATGCCTTGCCGTGCTGATCGAGCGCAAGTATACGAAAGAGCAGATTTTGACGATCTATCTCAATCAGATTTTTTATGGTGCGGGGGCATATGGGATCAAGGCAGCCGCTCAGGAGTATTTCGGCAAGCCTTTGGACAAGCTGACGATCGCCGAAGCGGCGCTTTTGGCGCGCTGTCCCCGCAGGCCGAACGATGAGAACCCGTTCGTTGATCCGAAGGCGGCGCAGGAGAACCGCGACGACGTTTTAAGGATCATGCGCGAAGAGGGATATATCACCGAGGATCAGTTTCGGCAGGCGGTTGCAGAGCCGATCAAGCTGAGGCCGAAGCCAGTGCAGAACAGCGGCTTTCGTTATGCGCCGTATTTTGTGACGTACGTTTTGGAGCAGATGCGGCGCGAGTTTCCCGATGAGGATTTTGCGCGGGGCGGCTACAAGATTTACACAACGCTTCGAGTGGATGCTCAGGCATCCGCAGAAAGGGCGCTGCGTGAAACGATCAAAAGATATCGTTCAAGAAAAGTTACCGAGGGCGCTTTGATGGTGATGGATCTGCAAGGAAGGATCATCGCTATGGTGGGCGGCTTGGATTTCAAACGTTCGCAATACAACGTGATTACGCAAGGAAGGCGGCAGCCGGGTTCGGCGTTCAAGCCGTTTGTTTACAGCGCCGCATTGGAGATGGGAACGATCAGCCCGGATTCTTACGTTTCGAACGAGCCGTTTGTGTGGAAAGACCCAAGCACGGGCCGGGTTTGGAAGCCGAAAGGCGGCGGGCACGGCGGCTCGGTGAGCGTGATGACCGCGATTTCGCGTTCGATCAACGTTCCTGCGGTGTGGGTTTGCAGCGAAGTGACGCCGCAGGCGGTTGTGCGGTTTGCAAACGACCAGTTTGGGTTCAAATCCAAGCTGTATCCGGTGCTGCCGATCGCGCTTGGTTCGAGTTCGGTGAAGCCGATCGAAATGGCCGAAGCGTATAGCGTGTTTGCAAATCAGGGCTCGAGGGCAACGCCGTTTGGAATCAAGCGGGTTGTTGACAACCAGGGCGCGGTGGTGCGCGAGTATTCGCCGGTGGTGGCGACGAACATCCTGAGCGCAAGCACTTCCGAAGCGATGGATTCGTTTTTGCGCGCGGTTGTAACGCGGGGCACGGGAACTGCCGCGTCGGATATCGCGAATGCGCGCGGCAAAACCGGCACGACGAACGATTTTAAAGATGCGTGGTTTTGTGGATATACGGATGAACTCGTTTGCGTTACGTGGGTATCGAACGCGACTTATGACCCGAAACGAACGCCGCCCTATCGTTATGGGAGCATGGACGGAGTCTTTGGCGGTGAAGTGTGCGCTCGGATGTTTTCCGCGGCGATGAAGCCGATTCAAAAGTTGATCGGCGAGACCGACAACGGCCGCAAGTTCCGTTCATTTGCGGGCGGATCGAACGATGGCAAGGTTGCGGTGCTGATTTGCGAGGACAGCGGCGAGAGGGCGATACCCGGCAAATGTCCGCACACAAAAATGGAGTACTTGTCGAAAGACGAAGCGGCCCAACTTGGCCGGTGCAGTTTTCATGGCGCGGGCGAGCAGCCGCCCGACACGAACGTTCCCGACAACCCCCCAACCGACGAGGCGCCGCCCCCTGATAACGGCACGCCTCCTCCCAACTCGCACGTGGAGACCGCTCCGGTGGCCAGCGTAACCGTGGAGATCTGCGTGGAGACGGGGATGCTGGCTTCGCCTTATTGTCCTGTGAAACGGGTTGCGACGTTTCCAAAAGGGAAAGAACCGACTTCGATCTGCACGAAGCACCGCACCTGAATTATGGCGACGAGCGATCCCCGACAACACAGCGCCATAGATCCCACGAACATCGTTCCCAGCGTGGTGGCGATCGGTTTGGCCGCGCTGCTTTTTCGTTTGTGGTTTTTGCAGATCGTCCGCGGAGATGAGCTGAGCCGGCGAGCGGAAATGCGCAACGAAATCCGACGAGAAATCCCTGCGCCTCGGGGGTTGATCGTAGATCGGAACGGACGGCCTTTGGCATCGGTAACGCCGCGTTTGGCGGTGATGGTTACACCCGATGGGATCGCAAACGATATGAACGCGATTCACACGCTCGCTTCGCTGATGGGCGATGATGCAGCGGCGTTGAAAAAGGCGATCAAAGATAACAGCTTCCGCAAGCAGCTGCCGTTCGTAGCAAAAGTGGGAATCACCGTGCAGCAAGCGCTCGCCATTGAAGAGCGGAAGCAGTTTCTGCCCGGTGTTGAGGTGGGAACGGTTACGGCGCGCACGTATCCGGCAGGGGAAGCCTGCACGCACGTGATCGGGTACGTGGGCGCGGTTACACCCGAAGATTTGGCAAGGTATGAATCCAAGCAGTTGAAACTGCCGTCGTTTGCAGGACATTCGGGCATCGAGCGCAAATTCGACGAGTTTCTAATCGGCACGCCCGGCGGAGAAACGGTGATGGTAGACAGCCGCAACCGTCGGATCGCACCACCCACGCCGTGGAAAGGATCGCCCGGCGACAAGCTGGTTTTGACTATTGATCTGCGTCTTCAGAAGAAAGCGACCGAGCTGCTGAAGGGTCACAAAGGCGCGATTGTGGCGATGAAGCCCAGCACAGGGGAGGTTTTGTGCCTTGCGAGCGGGCCGACATACGATCCGAACGCGCTGATCGGGCCCGATCGAGGGAAAAGTTTTCGCGGTCTTTCAGCCGATGCGAATCTGCCGATGTTCAACCGCGCGATTTCGGGGGCGTTCGGGCCGGGCTCCACGTTCAAAATCGTCACTTTGATCGCGGCGATTCGCAACGGCATCGTTACGCCTTCCACAACGTTCGTTTGCAACGGCAGAATGAAAATCGGCAACACGGTGTTTCGGTGTTTGGGAAACCATGGACGCGTGGATTACGAACACGCTCTGCGCGATTCGTGCAACATCTTTTTTGCGAACCTTGCTCTGAAACTTTCGCGTGAACAGATTATGGAAGTTGCATCGGAATTGGGTTTCGGAGAAAAAACAGGTGTTGACCTTTTGGGAGAACAAACCGGCACGCTTCCGTGGGACAGTTTGATCAAAAAGCGTAAGATGAACTGGTATCAAGGCGACAACATGAACTTGAGCGTGGGTCAGGGGATGGTTTCGGTAACCCCGGTGCAGATGGCGGCTTATGCCTGCCTGCTTGCCAACAACGGCACGCTGTTCAAGCCCCACATTCTGCTTTCGCGAACCCCTTCCATGCCGTCGGACGCGCTGCCGCAGCTGGTGGAGCCCGAAGTCGCTCGGTCGGTGAATCTCGACACGGAATGGTGGCGGAGAATTCATAACGCGATGGTGAGCGTTGTGGACAACGGAACAGGACATCTGGCGCAGATTCCCGGCATAAAAATCGCCGGCAAAACCGGAAGCGCGGATTGGGATGCCAAACAGCGCTCGCACGCTTGGTTTATCGGCTTTGCGCCTGCCGACAACCCGCAGATCGCGTTTGCGATTGTTGTGGAAGCAGGAGGCCGCGGCGGCAGGGAAGCGGCTCCGCTTGCAAAGCAGCTGGTGGAAGAGTATCTGAAATCCGGCTAATTGTCGTTTAGAGTTTGGTTGAGTTCCACCGCGATTTCGGCGGCTTCGCGGCTGTTTCCTGAAGCGTTCAGCGCCTGGATGAGTTGGTTTCCGACCGATTGAAACTGTTCGCGCACCTGTTTGGCTTTTTCAAATTGGGGCCCGAACGGGGTTTGTTGAAACTGCTGTTCGGAGATGCCTGCGTTATTCACGGCGCGATCGTGCATGGTTTTCATGTAGCGATAGGTGACGTTCACATATTCGCGAAGAATCTTGAACGCCCCGCGAAGCATTTCGATTTGACCGTTGCGGTCGTTGTTCTTTTTGGCGAGCTGCGCCAAATAGAGCCTTGCTTCCACGGTGTCGGTGTTCACGAAATCGGTGAGCGCCCTAAGAGTAAAGAACTGTGTTGTTTCCATCGCGATCAGTTTGCGCGCGGTTGGTTCGGCCAGGGCGTCCATGTTGTTTCGGATGAAAAACGCGGTGAGTTTTGCCAGCGGCCGGGGGCTGTAGGGCGAAAGAGCGCACGCCTGATTGAAATGCTCTTGCGCAACGCCAAGGCTGCCGGCAGCTTCGTACAGTTCGGCAAGTTTGATTTCGTTTTCTGAGGTTGGCATCAGTTCGGCGGCGCGGGATTGCAACTGGATTGCGCCGGCAGCGTTGTGATTCAGAAGTTCAATTTCGGCCTGCCTGGAATAGGGTGCCGCGAGTGCGGGAGTTGCTCCGGCAGCTGATTGAAACAGCGTTTTTGCTCGATTCAGTTCGCCAATCGAAAGCGCGTGCAGGCCTTCGGACATTTCGACTTCCGAAATTGCCGCAAGCAGAGGATAAACAAAACTGACGGCGGCAATCGGAACAAGCGCGGCGAATCGGGCTCGACGCGGAAGCTTGTCGCTGCGCGCACCGTCGGGCGAAAGGGTCAGTCCGACAGCCATCAGCGCAAACCAAACGATGCAAAAACCGGGATAACTGAATGTGGATTCGAACATCGCATTCAGCGCGCCGCCGATCACTGCGCCGATCGTTCCCGCTGAAAGAATCGCGGCCGCATTGTGCGCGCTTGCGTGCCTTCGCAGGGTGTGCGTCAGCCACGCGATGGCAAAACCCAAAAACGCAATCAGAGCGGGAAGTCCGGATTCGGCCGCCAGCTGCAGATATCCTTGATGAGCGAGCTTAGAGCCTTCGGTTTTCGAAAACTTTGAAAACGCGACGGGAAAAGAGCCCGCTCCGTGACCCGTTAAAGGCTGGGCTTCGATCATCTGAACGGTATCGAGCCAAAGTTGTTTGCGAAAGGCGAACGATTGCGCCGATTCGGATTGGAACGCGACGATGCGGCTGGGCTGCTTGGCATCTTTCGGCTTGCAGGCGAACAGAATTGCCGCGCAAAACAGCAGCGAAAACACCGCGAGTGTGAAAAGCCGCGGCAGCGCTTGCATTGCGCCGGAACGCAAATGCACGGCCAGCGCAGCCAACATCATTACAAGCGAAAAGACGCAGCAGACGACGCCGCCCTTTGAACCGGTAAGCCAAAGCGCAGCAAACACCGACCCGATTCCGAGCACGAAAAGCAGACGCACGGGCAACCTTGAAGACGACGATGCTGCAAGGGCAAGACCGACGGCCGGCCCCAAAGAAAGAATCGAAGCCAGAGCGTTCGGGTTCATCCAGCCCGAAAAGATGCGATAGTTGGGATCGGCATCGGAATTGCCAAGGTATTCCCAAATTCCTGCAAGCGCGACGATTACCACCGCGATGAAGATCGTGAACAAAAGCTCTTTCGGCCCTTGAACGCGGCCGCACACCGCAACCACCGCACCAAAACACAAAATCGCGGCCGACCATTTGGAAAGTTCGATAAGCGAAAAGTGCAGCGAAGGAGTTTCGGCCACAGAAACGGCAACGGCAAACCAAAAGAGAATCAGCCAAATGGCGATGGATGGAGCCGGAAGAATCGAAACGCGAATGGGAAAAAGAGCGATGAGCGCGGCGGCGGCGATCCACGCACAGATGAGCGCATAGGCCGGACCGGGGAGCATTCTTTGCCAAAACGATTCATAAACCCACGCTCCCGGCGCGACGGGCGCAAAATCGAAACTGATGCGGCCGCCCGCCCAAATCGCGAGCGCGACCGCGCCGAAAACGAAGCTTTTGGCAAGCCGCGTATGCATCACCGTTTTCTCCGCGCTTGGCGGCGCAAATCCATGCGGCTTTTGGTGGTGAGCGTGATCATTCTGAGATAGATGAGAGCGCCGACGATGGCGATCCAAATCGGTTTGAGCGGCGCAGCGACTTTTGGCAGATAATGTTTTTTGTAAAACAGCAGCATGCTTTTGTGAAACTGGCGGATCATCTTTACGGGCATGCGGTCGGTGCTGCGCCCAATGGCGTGCGTGATGACTGCGTTGGGATCATAAACCACGCGAAAACCTGCTTGGTGCGCGCGCAAACAGAGGTCAACATCTTCCATGTACATAAAAAACTGTTCGTCGAATCCGCCGATTTTCTCGTAAAGTTCCCGCCGGATGCAGATTGCGGCTCCACTTACCCAGTCAACATCGCGGACTTCATCGTGTTTCCACGACTGCATCAGATAGTCGCGGACGAACTTCGTGTTGGGGAAAAGTTTTCCAAGCGGCGTGTTGCGAAACAGCGCTGCCATCGGGGTTGGAAATCTGCGGCAGCTGTATTGCAACGACCCATCGGGATTCAAAAGTTGTGGACCAAGAATGCCGACATCGGGGTTTTGGCGCATAAAACTGACGATCTCTTCGAGTGCGCCGGGATGAACCAGAGTGTCCGAATTGAGCGGCATCAGAAGGTTTCCTTGCGCTTTGGAAAAAGCGATGTTGTGCCCTTTGCCGAAGCCAAGGTTAAGATCCATTTTGAAAAGCCGCACCCACGGGAAGTTTTGTTCGACCATTTCGGCAGTTTGGTCTTCACTTGCGTTGTCCACAACAATCAGTTCCAAGGCGCACTCGCCGCGTACCTCTTGAATGCTTGCAAGGCAGGCGCGCAGATCTTCGCGCGTGTTCCAAGAGCAGATGCAGACGCTAAGGTCGAAATCCGGCATACACTCCCCGCGCTCTGACGAACGCTCCAAGCCAGATGATTCCGTTCAGCGCCCACAGCAGCGGTGCGTTCCACCATCGAAGGCACCATCGCTTCAGGTAGCGCATTAGGCTTTTGTGCGATTCCCAGATCATGTTTTTGCGGACCTGCCTTGTGCTGGCGCCTCCAAGATGCCTGATGGAAGCGTCGGCGCACAGCCAGATTTCGAATCCATGGTTTTTCATCCGCCGCAGCAAGTCCACCTCGTTGAAAAATATCGGAAACGCTTCGTCAAAAAGGCCGATTTGGTCAAGAACGGCCTTGCGGAACAGCAGAAACGTGCCCATCGGCTGTTCAACTTGTTGGGTTTTTGCATAGTCGAGCCATCCGCAGCGGTAGTTTCCGAACAGGCGGCTTTTTGGAAACAGTTTCGCAAGCCCGATGATTTCAAAAAGAATGTTCGGCAGAGTTGGAAAGTTTCTTACGCTTTGTTGAACCGATCCATCGGCGTTCAAAAGGCGTGCGGCGGCCGCGCCGGCCCTGATGTTTTGATCCATAAAGGCGATGCATCTGTCGAGCGAATCGTCAATCAACTGTGTGTCGGGATTCAACGTCAGAATCAGTTCGCCCTGGGCTTTTTCAATTCCAAGATTGTTCGCTTTGGCATATCCCAAGTTGGTTTTGGATGCAATAAGAGTGCAGTTGGGAAACGCGTCGCGCACCATCTCGGATGAGCCGTCGGCGCTGGCGTTGTCAACGATGATGATCTCGAAGGCGCAAGAGGGCGAAAATTCACAGATGGATTTCAGACATTCGGATAGGAGCGATCGTGTGTTCCAGTTCACGATCACAATGCTCAGGCTGATGGGTTCCGATCGGGTCAAAAGTTGAGGAAGGTTACCGGAGCGGGAAAAAATGAAAATTGGGTCTTTGGGCCCGCTGCACTTTATAAAAAGTATAAGTTTGAACATATTAGTTGCAGTTTTGCAGACTGTTGGGGCAGCCTTGGGACGGGGCTTTTGTGCGGGAAGGTGCCGGGAAGCGGGCGGAGGGCTGCGATCTTTGGTATACTCGCGCCGTTTCTTGTCTGGGCCGTCTGAAAAATAGGGAGAGGGCGGTCACGCTACTACAGGGAGTAAATGTCACGATGAAAGTAAGGACTATCGCCCTGGCAGCCGCGTTGATCTTGGTTGCCTCAGCATATTCTGTTGATACCTACACCGTCAAAAAAGGTGATACGTTAGTCAAAGTCGCTTCGAAGTTGGGCGTTGCGCCCGACGCGCTTGCAGCGAAAAACCACATCGGAAAGCACGCGATGCTGCAGGTGGGACACAAGCTGAAAGTTCCAGCAAAATCGCAAACCACCAAAGCCGCAAAAAGCAGTTCGAACCTTCCGGTTGCCGTTTCCATCAAGCGCGATAACGTGTTCGTGAGGAAAAGCGCCACGCTGAAAAGCAAGGCGATCGCCAAAGTGGCGCAGGGCGCCACCGCCAAAGTCTTGGGAAAAGCCCAAGGGTTTTACAAAGTCAAGTTCTTGGGCGGAACCGTGGGTTTTGTTCGTTGGGATATGACCTCGCCCATGGAAAAAGCGCCGAAAATCAACTTCATCTCCACTTCGAGCGTGAAAGTGAACAAAGACGGCGTTAACCTGCGCAAGTCGCCGAGCACTAATGCAGGCGTTGTGAAATCGGTTTCGAAAGGATCGGTTGCCGCGGTGCTGGATCGTCAGGGTCAGTGGTACAAACTGCGGTTCGCGAAAGGCGCGGTCGGCTACATCAGGGGCGATTTTTTGAACCCGGTCGGCCGGTCGCTTCGCGGCGGAAGGTCGCATACGGCAATCTACGCCTCGCACGGCAGTTGGAGCCAGGATGATTCGGCGAAAAACCTTCCCGCATCCAGTTTGCAGATCGTTCAAAACGCGAAGAAGATGTTGGGCACGCCGTATGTGTTCGCATCGGAATCTTCGCGCGGCGTAGATTGCTCCGGTTTAGTTTGCTATTTGTACAAAAAGACCGAAGGCATCACGCCGCCGCGAACTTCGCGGGAACAGTCTACGTTTGGCAAAAAGGTTGATCGAAACGATCTTCGACCCGGCGATACGATCTATTTCCGCGGCAGCAGGCGCGGCGGAGTGAATCATGCCGCAATTTATATCGGCGGCGGAAAGTACATTCACGCCAGCAGTTCGCATGGCAGAGTGATCGTGAGCGATGTGCACTCACCGTATTTCGCCAGGAACTTTGTGGTGGCGCGAAGGTTCGATTCAAAGCTGAGCAAAACGAAGTCGGCGTCGTCGGGCCGATCGTCGAGCGGTAAAAAGAAGTCGGCCTCAAAGTAAGGTTCAAGGCAGATGACCCGCCGAAAGGCGGGTCGTCCTTGACTCGTTTAGGCTGAATCGTCCAAACTGTGGGTTCGCGTGCTCCGGTCGTCTAGCGGTCAGGACATCGCCCTTTCACGGCGAAGGTCGCGGGTTCGAATCCCGTCCGGAGTACCATTTTTTTGGCATGAAAACCGTGTCAGTCCAGCCGGTATTCTAACAGAAGATTCGACCTCATCGGCACAAGGCCAAGAAAATGGCCCAGTGAGAAGGCCCAGTGAGTAGACGGGCGTGAAGCGATACAAAGCTGTTGGAAACCTGTTCAGCATGGTGCTGGCCACGTTGCTGTTTGGCAACGCGGTCGGCGGCGGGGTTTGCGTTGCCTTCTGTTTGGGCAAGGTTTGCTGCCCGAAATCGGTTCACGCGGCCGCTTCAAAGGCACCGAGTTGTGAGCGGGCGTGCTGCCTCAAATACCAAAAGCCAAGCGCAAAGAACCGGCTCTCGATAGTTCAAAACGAGCCGAGCTGCTGTGCCTGGATAAGTAAGAAGGCCGATCCTCCGGCTGCCTTTGGAAAGGCTCTCCTGGAATCGCCGCTGATCCCGGCGGTGCTTCCCACAACTTCTGCCGTTGAGCTCAATCTTGGGGTCGAGGGTAAGGCGATACTCTCGCAACTCGACGTTCGCGGGCCACCCGGACCCTCGATTTGCAAATCTGGTCCCCGAGCGCCTCCTGTTGCGTAGTCAGCCGGTTCTATCCGGACTTGTCGTTCACGCCCCATCGCAGGAGGAAACAACAATGAATCTCACCCCACCTTTTGGGCTCGTCCTATCTCTTGGAGGGTCCAGTGGCAAAATCGCATAGCGCACAACTGCGCAGAAATGTCAGCGTCGCATTGACGCTCATCGGCTTTATCGCCGCCTTCTTCGTCGTCCGATGGATCGTTACGACCCAGCGCTCCCCCGGAGCAATCACCGTTATTGAAGCCCAAGGAATGGACATGGGCGCGATGAAACCTCCGCGAGGAACACAGCCCGTAAAGACAGTCATAGCTCGACCATCTTTTGTCAGTGGTTTCTCGACGTTTCCCGCCACGGTCATGGCCCTGAGCGACGAAGAGATTGTGGCGCGCATTCCGGGGAGCGTTACAAAAATCGCTTACCCTGGTGATCGGGTGAGTGCGGGCCAAGTCGTGGTCGAAATTGATGCCAAAGAGTATTTGGCTCAAGCGCGGGGGCAACAACTGATGGCCTCATCGGCGAAGTACGAGGCTGTGGTCGCAGCCCGCGAAATCGAGCGAGCGAAAAGTGCACGGGCCCAGGCGCAAGCAGCAGCCGACGCTGCCGACTCAGCGATTTCCAAAGCACAAGCCGACCTCGATGCGGCGATTGCTGATCAGCGCGTAAGGCTTGCCGAGTTGGACTCAAAGAAGGCGATGGTTGACGAACGCAAGGCAGAAGCAGTTTTCGCCAAGCAGGTCTTGGAAAGAAAGCGTGCCTTGTACCAAGCGGACTTCATCTCCCTCAACGAATATCAGGCCGCGGTTGCCGATGAAGCATCTCGCGCGGCAAGGCTCAATCGCGCGATGGCCGAGCTCGCGGAGAGTGAGCAGGCTAATAAGGCTTCCGAGGCTAAGGTTCTTGCCGCTCAACAGGAGGTGCGCCAGGCTAACGCCATGAGCCGAAGCGCTCGTGCGGCCGTATCCGCTGCCGAAACACAGGTTTCGGTTGCGATGAGCCAAGCAAAGGCGAAGGCATCGGAGGCTTCTGCCTCGCAGGAGCAAGCTTCGGCCAGCGGCACAATTGCCGATTACACCCATCTGAAGGCTCTTGGGCCAGGCATCGTTGTCGCGAGATTCGTAGGCCCGGGAAGCGTCGTAAGCGCAGGCCAAAGGCTGCTCATGCTCCACGACGCAAGCTTGGCGCGCGTGCAAGCGCAGGTTCCTGAAACCCTGAGCGGCAAAGTTTTGGTCGGAACGCCTGTTCGCGTCAACCAGGGAACAAAGAGTTGGCAAGCGAGGGTAACGAGCGTTTTTCCATCTGCAGATGCGAGCACACGAACGTTCACTGTGGAAGCACTGATTGCCAATCCTGACCATGAACTGCTTCCGGGGAGCTTCGCAACGGTGGATGTTCAAACCGAAGCAGGGGCGATGCACCTGGCTGTCCCATCGTCGGCAGTACAAAGTTCGGCATCGGCGGAACCTTACGTCTGGATTGCAATCAAGAGTGAGGCAGGAGCCCAAACCGACTGGACCTGCCCGATGCACACGCAAGTTAGTCTGCCCGGTCCGGGGCGCTGCCCCATTTGCAAGATGGAGCTGATTCCCAGGACGCGGAGCAGCAAAACGGTCGCCACGAGGCGCCCGGTAACAATCGGCGTCAGCGGCCGAGGCTTGACTGCGATCCTGTCTGGGCTGAAGGAAGGGGACGAGGTGATCGTGGACGGCTTCGCCACGTTGGTTGAAGGCAGTCCTGTCTCAACCACACTGATTAAGTCAGACGAATCTGCTACGTCTAAGATCCGCTCGGCCGCAGCAAGACAGTCAGAGCCGAAACGTTCGGCGAAGCTCGTTCAACTGTACGTGTGCCCGATGCACCCGGAGGTCGTGCAAGACCGGCCTGGAAAGTGCCCGAAGTGCGGAATGGACCTCGTTCCCAAGAAGGGCTGTCGGTGAGCAGCGAACTCGAAAGCCCGCGGCGCTTCAATGTTGTGAGATGGTCTGTGGATCATCCTCACGCGGTCGCGGCACTATTCTTGGCGCAGCTCATCCTCGGGACGATTGCAATCTGGCACTACATGCCGAGGCGGCTGATGCCCTATGTCGAGAGCCCGATGCTCGGAATCGTCACCGAATCGCCCGGCATGAGCGCACAAGAAATGGAGACGTATTATTCGTCTCCGATCGAGCAACGGATGGTGAATCTCCCAAAGGTTCGGTACATCCGCTCCACAAGTCAGGACGGCTTCAGCATTGTTGTGCTGGAGTACCCGTTCGGGACGGACATGCAGAAGGCTCAGGTCGAAGTGCAAAGCCTGCTGAATGTCGTCCAAGCCGACCTGCCATCAACGGGAGCAAACCTGAAACCGAGTTGGGTTCTCAGAGTTGATCCCCTTAATCTGCCTGTCCTGACGTTGAGCTTAACAGGCGATGCTGACAAAGGGTGGGACCTCGCTCGCTTGCGAGAGCTTGCGGACAACCAGGTTATCAATCGGCTCAAGGCTTCGAGCAAGGACATTTACACGGTTTCTCCGTTCGGCGGTTACCGGCGTCAGCTGCAGGTAAGAGTTGATCGCAGCAAACTGCTGGCGTACGGTCTCTCCATCTTGGACGTGCGAGACGCAATTGATCGGTACAACGTTGCCAAACCCGCTGGCCAGACCACAAACGCCACCGACGAACCGATATTCCGGGTGGATACGCTGGCGACCGGAGCGTCAGTCGCAGCCGCGTATCCGGTAAAGACAGTCGGCGATAAGATCGTTCATGTGGGCGACGTGGCAGAGGTTCGAGACACGTTTGCCGAGAGACGCTCAGGCTATCACTTTCTTCACGATGGCAGAGTGGATCATGCCATTGCCCTCGACGTTCTTCAAAACCCTGACGCCAGCTCGCCAGAAACGATCGCGTCCGTGATGAAAGAAGTTCGTGAACTTGAGAGGGAGTATCCGGGCATTCATTTTTCCGTCGCGTACGACAACGCGGGATTCGTCAACACCCTGTTTCGGAACATGGGTTCCGAACTGGTGCTCGCAATTCTCTTGACCGGGCTCGCGGTTCTGTTTTTCCTTGGTGAATGGCGAGGTACTGCCATCGCGTTGACCGCAATTCCTGTTGCGTTGGCGATGTCGTTGCTCGCCATGGCCGCGCTGGGAATGAGCCTGAATTCCAGCACGCTTATCGGGCTCCTTATCGCGATAGGCCGGCTGGTAGATGATGCGATCATAGATATTCATGCGGTGGAGCGACACATGCGCATGGGTAAGGATTGCCGGCAGGCAACGATTGATGGCATCACAGAAGTGCGTCGTTCGGTATTGGCCGCAACATGCGTGCTGGTGATCGCGCTTGTGCCGCTGATGGTGAGCGGCGGGCTCACGCAGCTGATGTTCGTTGGGCTTTGTTGGCCGATCATCTTCGGGCTGGTGTTCAGCTATTTGGTCTCGATGACGTTGACGGCGGTTCTTTGTTCACACTTCATGGTGCTGCCGGAAAGCAGGAAACCAACGTGGTTCCGCCAACGGGTTCTGCAGCCATTTGAAAACGGTCTCGCCCGCCTCGAACGCAGTTACGAAAGGCTTGTTCGTTGGATGCTTCGTAACCCTGCATCCAACTTTCTTCGGATCGGAATCACAATCCTCATTGGATTTACGTTCTACTACTTCATCGGGTCAGAGATGATGCCGCTGGGCGACGTTGGCCAGGCGAGCCTGCAGTTGGAGATGCAACCAGGCACCTCGTACACGGCAACTGAAGCCGCCGTATCGAGTTTGGAGAAGATCATTCAGCAGGAAGGAGGAAAACAAGGTTGGGTTTCAAAAGCGAGTCTTGAAATCGGGGTAGAGGGTGGTCCGGGCATGACCGGCGGTGCGTACTTCACGGGCTACGCGATGAACGCCGTGAATAGCGCAAGCGGGATGCTCACGCTATGCGATAAGGATTCAGGCCGACCCGACGTGTGGAAGATCATTGATAGGATTCAAGCGCGGGCGCTATCGGAGATTCCTGGCATTCGCAGGCTGCAGATCAAGGAGATGGGAAGCGACGTGATGGCTACATCGCTCGCCCCGGTTGCCCTTGTCATCTACGGAACGGACTTCGCACAGTTAGATCAGTTGGGGCACGGGGTTCTCGACATTGCAAAGCGTGAGGTCATTGATCCGCGGACGAAGAAGGCCGACATTGCACAGCCGTTCCTCGATTGGGAAATGAGCAAACCATCGTATTTGATTGTGGTCAACCAGGAGAAGGCGGCCCGTCACGGCCTTTCCCCGGCGAGGATTGCGGACGAGACGTACTACGCACTTCGCGGCGGGTTCACAAACGAGTTTTACCGAATCCCAAACGAGAGGCAGACCACAATCTTAGTTCGCTATCAGGAAAATCAGCGGTCAGACCCCTCGGTTTTGTCATCAATTTTCGTGTCGGGAATGGGCGGCGAACAGGTCCCGCTGTCTGAACTGGTTCACCTCGAAAAACAGTCGGCTCCAAGTCTCATTCAGCACGATCAGTTGCGTCGGGTTGTCAGCTTTGGCGGCTACTACCGCAAAAATGGAAGACCGAGCATGGACCTGACCATGCAGCTTCAGATGAAAGCTGAGTCTGAACTGAACTGGCCGCCCGGCTATGGCATCGAACCACGTGGTGACATGACCCAAATGATGGGCAGCTTCCGGGTCATGATCTCAGGTCTGTCGCTGGCCCTGGTGCTGATGTATTTCGTGCTGGCGGCTCAGTTTGGGAGCTTCCTTCAGCCGCTCCAAATGGTGTTCAGCCTTCCGCTCGAGTTGAGCGGTGTGTTCTTCCTGCTGTGGCTTGTGCATCAAACCTTCTCGACGGTCTCGATCTTGGGAGTCATCATTCTCAGCGGCATGGATATCGTTACCGCGATTCTCCTCATTGATCTCATTCTCGAAACGCGGAAGTCGAAGATTGCACGTAATGAGGCGATCGCAAAGGCGTGCTCTCAGCGACTGCGCCCGATCCTCATGACTTCTATGATCACGGTGTTCGTCATGGCGCGAATAGCCTTCTGGCCCGAATCGGGTTTGGACGCTTACCAGCCACTCGGGACGGTGATCATCGGCGGCCTGCTTGTTGGAACCACGCTCTCGCTGCTCGACATTCCGATCATGCACGCGATGGTTGACGACCTGTTACGTTGGTTCCGAGCAACGTTTCTGAAGGACGATCCGGGTGCTTTCCCGAAGCGCGAGTGAGCCCGCCTCACTCACGCGGCACCGAATGCCATCTTTTATCAAAAGTGCACCTGTTCGTCGCCCCAGCAGGTTTGCAGGTAATCAATTTGGGCGGCGTGGCCGGCGGCGTGCACGCCTGGCAGGCGCATCAGAAACGTCATCGGCATCGTCCAGCCTTGTCCGGAATCGAGTATTAGACCAACCGCATCCGGCGTCAGGCCGTCGAACGCCGCGAGCAGCTCTTCGGTGCCGCTGCGAAACTGCGCTTCGATCTCGGCAAGATCTGTCAGGGAGTTTTGCGCGTCCGCCATGTGCGCAACGAATGCAGGGATTTCGTCGCCGAGTGGAAGCCGGCGGTCGCGGATCATTTTGGCAAACGCGCTGGGATAAACCGCCGTATGCGCAGCGATTTTGCGTGCGGATTTTGCTGTGGGCGACGGGCTCCAATCCAGCTTATCTTCGGGAACGAACGATAACACCTTCAGAAAATGCTCCATCCCCCACACCGCGCTCTCTTTGCAACTTGCGATTAATTCATACATGTTAACAGTCCGTTCGGCGTACTTCGATCGCGCGATTTTCTTGCCGTATGGAACCCCTGCGACACTATATCTTATTCGTGAGGGGAGAGAGGCTTGATTGACGAGGGCGAGCAGTGATCCCTGGTGGATTCCGCTCGCCCATTTCTTCTTAAGTTGCACGCATGGTGCAGCGCGGAGTGGGTTAGAGAGTCTTAGGGTTTCCAAGAAGGGTCGTAGTCACCTGCTCCGTTGCTCGTCAGGCGAACTTGGTTCGAACCGTCCGGGTTCATCGTGAAGATCTCATAATTCCCGTTGCGGTTGGTGACGAATGCGATCTTGGTGCCGTCTGGCGACCAAATCGGCTCTGAGTCGTATGCCGCATCGTTTGTGAGTCTAACCAGGTTCGACCCATCCGCATTCATTACGTAGATTTGGTAGTTCCCGTCTCGATTCGACGTGAAGGCGATCTTCGATCCGTCTGGCGACCAGTCGGGCAGAAAGTCAATTGACGGGGAGTTTGTCAGCCTGACTTGGTTCGTGCCGTCGGCGTTCATCACATAGATCTCCTCATCTCCGTCGCGCATGCTGTAGAACGCTATTTTCGAACCATCCGGAGACCAATCGGGATGGCCTTCCGTAGCCGGATTGTTGCTTATGTTCACCGGGTTGGTGCCGTCCGCGTTCATCACAAAGATCTCAAAGTTGCCCGAGCGATCCGACATGAAGGAGATCTTGTTTCCCGTTGGCGACCAAGTGCAGCCGAAGTCGTACGCGGGGTTATTGGTCAAGTTCACGATGCCTGAGCCGTTCGGATTCATGACATAGATATCCCAGTTCCCCGTTGCGTTGCTTGTGAATCCTATCTTCGAGCCGTCTGGTTTCCAGTGCGGTTCCCATTCCGCGGCGGCGTTGGTTGTAATCCGCTTCACGTTCGAACCGTTCGATTTCATCGAGTAGATTTCGTTGCTTCCGGTTCGGTTGCTCACGAAAAGCAGGTCGGGAAGTGGCGGTGCCACAACTCCAATTGCAGCAATGGAACTGATTACGCCGGCTGTGCACACAAACGAGACAGCTGCGGTGACGATCATGGATTGCTTGAAAGTTAGCCTTGATTTCATTTTTTCCTCCCCCGCAAGATGCCCTTGCGGTTGTGATCGGGATTAGTGTGATGTGGGGCATGTGACTAAGTCGTGACGAGATCGGTCACAGAATCTCTCGTACAATGGCTGCATGAATGGCGACTCAACATTCTTTCGTGCCGGGGGAACCATGGACCCCTCGGCCCCCAGCTATATCGAGCGACAGGCTGATGGAGCCCTTCTCGCCGCGCTTTTGGCAAAGGAGTATGTGTATCTGCTCGACTCGCGCCAAAAAGGGAAGTCCTCGATGGTTGCGCGCACGATCGTCAAGCTGAAGGAAGCCGGTGTGACGACAGTCAAACTCGATTTGCAGCGAATCGGCGCGAACGTGAATCCTGACCAATGGTACGCAGGTCTGCTTTCGGAAATCGGGCACGAGTTAGGCAGAACAAAGGAACTGTTCGCCTACTGGGAAGAGCATCAGCATGTGGGACCACTTGCCCGGTGGATCGGAGCCCTGCAAGAGGTCCTCCTCGCCACCACCGAAGAGCCGGTTGTGGTGTTCATTGATGAAATTGACTTTGTTCGCGCTCTTCCATTTCCAACGGATGAGTTCTTCGCGGGAATCCGCGACTGTTACAACCGCCGATCGGAAGTGCGGGAGTTCGGTCGTCTCACGTTTTGCCTGGTAGGCGTAGCGACGCCTGGCCAGCTCATTCGCAATCCCCAGGTCACTCCATTCAACATTGGCAAACGCATTGACATCACGGACTTCACGATTCAGGAAACGTCTGGGTTTGGGGCGCGCCTTGATTCCAGCGATAGGAACGGCGCTCAACTGATGGAGCGTATCCATTACTGGTTGAACGGCCACCCCTATCTCACTCAGGTCGTTTGCTGCTGCGTCGCGGGTGATCCCTCGATTCGATCCAGACGCGACGTAGATGCGCTAATTCATCGGCTGTTCATCGCGCCCGAAGGTCGTCAGCAAGAGCCAAACTTGGCTGACGTCGAGCGCCGTATGCTGGATCCAGACGTCCCAGGGTTACCGTCGGATGAGAAGCGGACTCAAGTGCTTGACCTTTATGGTCAGGTGTTGCGGAAGCGGGAAGTTCGCGCGTCACAAGAGAATCCGATTGTAGCGACCTTGCGGCTCGCAGGCGTCGGGTTGGAGGACCGGCAATCGTTGCGAATCCGCAACCGACTGTACCGAGTGGTTTTCAACGAGAAATGGCGGAGGCAGAGTCTCCCTGACGCGGAAATTCGACGTCAGGCCGGCGCTGCTCGGCTCGCGTTGCTTAGGACAGCAGCCGCGGCAGGCGTCGTGGTTCTCGTGGTCACTGCAATCGCTCTAAATACGAGTCGGCTTGCTGACGAGCGTTCTCGAGCGCTTTCCGAATTAGGAAGACGCAGCAATGAGTTAGCGCAGACCTCGCGGGAACGGAAGTCCGCACTGGATACTCTTGAGCGAAAGAATGCAGATCTTGGCCGCTTGTCCGATGAGCGACAGACGGCGCTTCGGGCGCTGCAGTCTCGCACAGCGGAGCTTCAGCGTGTTTCGGTCGAGCGGCAAAAATCTCTTTCGGATCTGAAGCGCACGGCGTCCGATCTCGCGCGAGTTTCGACGCAAAGAAGGAGAACCATTCAGGCTTTGTCTGCCGAGTCGAGCGCGCTTGACAGACAGGCCTACAATACGCAGATCAGCAATTTGAATCTTGCACTCGAAGTGCAAGATTCACGACGCGTAGCAAACACGTTCGATCAACTGCAAGGCATTCGATATCGCAATTGGGAGTACGGACATTTGCAGCTGCTCATTAACCCTCCAATCGCAACCGGCTGGGTCGAACGGCTCGCCAGTTTTGAACGAGGAGAGAACGACGAACTTCGGATCGCTTCTCCTGAAGGCCTCTACGATGTTAGAAACGGAAAGCCGACTCTCCGTCAAAAGATGTCGCCCCCCAAAGACCCCGAAGTAGAGGCTTTGCGAAAAGCTGGCAACTACGGATTTGGGTTGATTGACAACGTTTTCTTGACAAGGGGCCGTTACCGAGTGTGGCTTTGCGCGCACGACAACAGAATGGCGATATGCGACACGAGAACAAATAAGCTGTTGGTTCCCTATCGTCCCGGAACAGGGATTAGCGATGTAAATCCAATAACCGGCGATTACATAGCCGACGGCATCCGAGATAAGAACACATTTGAACTGTTGACCATCGAAGGGAAAGTGCTGGCACACCACTCAGGAAAGTCACCGGCCCATCTCAGCCGCTTCCTGGGAGATGGATCAATCGTTTCAACTTTTCGGGTAGATGCGGCAGGTCACTGCGAAATCCATCGTTGGAATCGAACTGGAGTGACGATCTGCAGCGTGGACTTGCCTTATTTCGTCCAATATGACGTCGTCGAGATCAGCCCAGACTCCTCTTTGTTTGCATGCATCTACTGGGACGGAGCGCAGCCGACGAACTGGGTGGAAATTCGACGCACAAAAGATTTGACCCTTCAGGCGAGGCTGCCAGCGTTTTCTCAAAACGCCTCCGCGCTCAAATTCAGTCCCGACTCAAAGCAGATCGCTGTCGGCAGGATTAATGGCGTTGTGCAACTTTATAAAGCGGAGTCGGGAGAGCTGATTCGAACCAATTTGGGGCAGCGGGCAACCATTCGCGACATCGCATTTTCGAGCGATGGACAGAAGCTGGCGAGCCTGACCTTCGCCGGCGATTTCGTCATTTGGCAAACTTCGCCCCGACCCGCAATGGAGAAGCTCGAATTTGGCGGACCAACGGTGACTTACCACACGATTTCCAACGACGGCAAGGAATTCTTTGCGGTTCTCAGCGACAATTCGATTGTTCGCCGGAATCTGGAAACGGGTCAAGAGATACGTAGGAGTTTTGAGGGCTACAAGTCGCTGTCTAAACCTGGGGGCGGCCTGGCGCTCTCTCGATACTGGGACTATGCGCTCGCCCTGGAACGGAATGGGTGTGTGCTCGCCTTGGATCGCGAAACGTTTCGAGACGTCCAGGAAATACGGGTGTTTCCGTCGGGAGACATCAGCTGCGTCACCACCTACGTGCCAAACAAAGTGTTGTGCAGGCGCTGGATAACTTCTGCTGCTGACAGCAGCGCGCTCTACTCGCAGGAGTGTGCCGTATTGGACTTGCGGACGAAGAAAGTCACAGCCAGGTTTCGCGGAGATTTCTACACGTGGGCGATCGCCCGATCGGGCAAGACCATCGCGTCGGTGGGAGCAGAAGGTCGAACCATTAGATTGATTTCGCTTGAGAACGGGAAGGTGCTCAAGCAATGGAGATTCGAATACGGAGCGGTTGGCGTTGCCCTGACTTACGACGGAACAGAAATGGCCGTCGGGGTCCGGAGCGCGAAGAAAGATTACGACATTTCCGGCTCGCCAATTGCGCTGTTCGATACGGCCACGGGAAAGAAGAAAGGAGAACTGAAGGCAGATCGAGGCCCATTTGGCAGGCTTGTCTATTCGCCTGACGGTAGGTTCCTGACCGCGATGAATAGTATGAGCGAAACGAGCCTGTTCAATATCGAGGAACGCAAATTGGTGGCCGAACTCGGGCGAGGGGTCAGAATCGTCACTGTCGCCTGGTCGCCTGATAGCGAGAGAATCGCGGCAATCGTAATCCCAAGCAATGCGACAATCTGGCAGAAGCACATCAACGAACTCCATTTGTGGGACGGAAGGACTGGGGTTGACTTGTTGTCCTTGAAGTTCGAGCTCGACTCGCGTTTGCCGGACTTCGATTGGCGAAAGGAAACCAGCGCTACACCTAACTTCTCAGCAGATGGAACGCGGATCGTTTCAGTCGGCTGGGATGGCGTCGATCGGATGTGGAATACCTTGCCTTGGAAATCCGCTAAATCAACACCTCGCTTAAGTAGTCGCGATAAGCCGGCACACGAAACTCCAGCCGGCCGTTAGTCCACTTAGCCAAGAGCCCAGATGCTACGAGACGGTCGGCCGTAGATGGCAAGCAAAGTGGTTCATTGCGAAGGAACCGCCGAACTTCGGCAGCGAGTTCGTGGTCTCGCTCGACCGCTTCGTGAAATCGCCTGAGGTGGTCACCGAACGGGCCGTCGGCTTTGGGAGCGACTTCACTCAGTTCGGCAACAGATCGGCCTTCGGCGAGAAACGAGAATGCGCGACGCGCCAAGAATGGGTGTCCATGAGTAACTTCATAGACTTCCTCAGCCAACCCTGCAAGTTGTTCCGAGTACCGAGAACCTAACTCGGTGACTTCTGACTTCGTAAAGTCGGTGACGTTGACTCTAATGCCGATATTGAAAGGCGACTGATTGAGGTCTTTGATGAACAGATGCGCTTCAGTGGCATAGCTCATCAACAAGGTGATCCTCTTCCACGGCCCGGCTGGATCGAGGGCTCTCCGATTGTGCCAACTTCGAACCAGGCCGAAAAAGTCGTCGGCGTAGGCAGTCCCAAAGATGCGATCAACTTCGTCCATCACCCAGCATATGCGGCCTTCGGTCTGTTGCATCAAGCCGCCAGTCAGTTCATCGAAGTTTGAATTCGGTCCGAGCCACTCGTTCCAAGAGGGCTCGTAGGGCTGCCTAAGTTGAGCCGACAGCCCATGCACCAATGCGCGGTATAGGGTCGTTGGACTTTCGAATTCTGCCTTGCTGAGCGATTGAAAATCGGTAACCGCCACACTGACTCCCTCGCGGCGAAGACGAGATGCCGATCGAGCGAGAAGCGAAGTCTTGCCGGTTTGGCGCGGCCCAAAAACGAGCACGACCGGATCACTTGCTGCAAGTGCCTCGTCAACAATTCTGTCAGCCTCGCGAGCTATGTAGAACCGCGACTCAGACGCAATTGCTCCGCCAAGGGTGCTGTTGGACTCCTTGGCGCTTGCTTCGGGAGTGACAGGCCCAGATTCCAATGCCAACTGCGCCGCTTCCGAAGGGGTTTCTCCGAAATGGTAATCAAGCATTCGTTCGAGCGCTTCGTATTGCTGAACCGCGGCCGCTATCTCGCCTGTGGAAGTGTATGCACGGATTGCGGCAACAAACGGCTCTTCGCGCAACGGGGCAAGAACGCTGGCCGAAAGCGCGATTCGAACGGCCTCGTCTGCCTGGCCCCGAGCGGAGAGCAGGCCGCATAAATCAATCACTGCATCGCAGAACGTCTGTTCGTATTGCCGTCTGTAGGCAAACACCCAGTCGTCTTCCAGCGGGGCTAACAGTGGGCCCCCATAGAGACCGACCGCCTCGGCAGCCCGAACGTCGAACCCTTCTTCGCCGACGGGTCTGTTGAGCAGACGAGTGAACGTTTCGACATCCGTCTTGATGCAACCTTCGGCAAGCCTCGTCGTCCCCTGCTCGGTTTGCACGATTGCACCTCTACTTCCACTGTCCTCAAGCGCATCGCGGAGGTCAGAAAGAGCGCGCCTGAGGCTTTGAGATTGCCTGCTTCCGTCGGATTCGGGCCACAGCATCTCCTGCAGAACGGCATTTGATATCGGCCGGTCGGCATTCAGAGAGAGGAACGCAAGCAACGATCCCACCTTTCGCGAGCGAAAGACAGCGGGAATTGCTTCATCTGAGACCGCTTCGAATCGGCCCAACATGCGAACGTGCCACATTTCACTCTTGGTACCCCAACTGCGGCGCGAGTATCCATCCTTTTGAGGGCGTCTCAAGTTCGGTACGGCCGGAGGCGGTACCATGCACCGTCCAACGAAGCAGGAGAAAAAGATGAGTTCACGACCCAAGAACACGGTTTGCCTTTGGTATGACGGCAATGCCGAAGAGGCTGCGCGGTTTTATGCAGAAACGTTTCCAGATTCGAGTGTGGACGAAGTTGTGCGCGCTCCCGCCGACTTCCCTTCGGGCAAAGAGGGCGACCCGATCGTAGTCAGGTTTACCGTGATGGGAATTCCTTGCATCGGCCTTAATGGCGGGCCGATTTTCAAACAGACCGAGGCGTTTTCTTTTCAAATTGCAACCCTAGATCAGGAAGAAACCGACCGCTATTGGAACGCGATCGTCGGCAGCGGCGGTGAAGAAAGCATGTGCGGCTGGTGCAAAGACAGATGGGGAGTTTCTTGGCAGATCACTCCTGTTGCATTGACCGATGCACTCTCCGATCCTGACAGGGCGGCAGCAAAACGGGCGTTTCAGGTGATGATGGAGATGCGCAAGATTGACATCGCCAAGATCGAAGCGGCGCGCCGAGGATGACACCCCAGGCGCTCCTTTACTCGTTCCAAGGGCTGACCGCATTGGTTACGACCAGCGGACTGAGCGCAGTGTTGCGCGGGGCGGCGAGCATCGAAATGGCGGTTCGAGCAAGGTCATCGGGGCGCATCATTCGCGAGCGTTCGTTTCCAGTGGCCCAACTGCCCCAAATGTCGGTATCTACGGGGCCGGGACAGATTGCGAGCACCCGCACGCCGACCTGAGCGCCTTCGATCTTCAGAACTTCGGTCAAGCCGAGGAGGCCGAACTTCGAAGCGCAATAGGCGCTCGCGCCGCTGAAGCCTTGAGTTCCTGCGATGCTGCTCACATTGAGAATTTGACCTTTGGCGGACACGAGGTGAGGCCAAGCGGCTTTGGCAGCGTAGAACGCGCCGTTTAGATTGGTGTCAATCACATCGAGCCAAGCATCGGACTGGGTTTCGGAAAGCGGTGTTTGCAGCAGCCCGATTCCGGCGTTGTTCACAAGGATGTCGAGCCGTCCGGCCCGTTCCACAACGGCGGCGATGCAATCGCGCACGGAGTTTTCATCGCGAACATCGCAAGAGACGGCGAAGCCGCGTCCGCCGAGGGTGGAAACGGCGTGTTCGAGCGTTTGTTTGTGCCGGCCGGCGATCGCAACATCTGCGCCCAGTTTTGCAAGGGCACTCGCGATGACACAGACGATTCCTTTTCCTCCTACCGTAATCAGCGCGACTTGGCCATCGAATGAGGGAATCATCACCCGCGAGTGTACCGGCTGCTGGGTGAGATTAGACGTCGAAAGCTTCAGGAATTTCGGACTTGCGTGACCAAAACGCGATCATCGGCACGAGCGCGGCGGCGATGATTACGGCGGTCGTCGGGCGCAAAAGATTCAGCCCGCCTTGAGAGTACGGTTTGGTGAGAATGTCCCCCAACGTGGCTCCGAGCGGCCGAGTGAGAATGAACGCCGACCAGAACAGGATCGGGCGGGAAACTTTTGTAAACAGATACAGCGCTCCCACCACGATCAGCGCGCCGCCGAAAACGAGCGCTCCCCGTTCGAATCCGTACTGCTCTCCCAACCGGTCGGCAAGCCAATCGCCAAGGGCGGTTCCCAACGTGTTCGAGGTGAGAATGGCAAGCCAGTAAAAACACTCCGATTTTCGGGTGGTGATCCGTTTGATTGCGATCGAGCCGGTTGAAAAGTGCCAGACGGTTAGGACTGCAACCAGCGCAAGAAAAATTGCCAACGCCGTGGGGCCGTATGCTTCAACTTCGTGCGTGCCGAAAACTTCTCGGGTGAGTTTGTCGGACACGGTTGTTCCGAGCAGCGTGGTGGAGACGATGACCGACCAATACAGCGCAGGATGATATTTTTTTGCCATGACCTGCGCGGCGACCGTGATGACAAAAAACGCAACGAACAGATAGGTGGCGGTTTGATAGCCCAATGCGATGGGCGGCATCGAAAGCACATCGCCGCCGGTTTCTCCGAGCGTTGTGGCAACGATTTTTATGGCCCAAAACGCAACGGTCACGGCTGCAACTTTGCCTGCCATGGTTGGGGTTTGAACGGTTTGTTCCGCGGGCTGATGCATTAGAATTTAGAACCTGAACTGCATTGCGAAGTAAGACGTCCATCGAACCGGATCGGCGCCGTGTGAAGCAAACGACTTTCCGGCAGCAAACAGCAGGCTGGCGCTTTCGCTGAACTCTCTGCGCAAGCCGATTTGCGCGATCCAAACGGATTCCGATCCATCTTCCAGACCATCACCGTGAATTTCGGCCAGCAGTTCGCAGCCCAAGGCGTTTGTGCCCACGGCAACTCCCATCAGCCAGGAAGGGAGCGATCCGGGAGAAAGTCCGATTCCGACATCGGCGTTCACACCCAGATTGTGGAACTCCCATTGCAGCTCCATCGGCAAAACCGCGCTTGTTCCCGGGTCGGTTAAACCCAGCCTGTTCGAACGCGAAGAAAACGCGAATTCGATGGCGGGGTGAATCGAGAGTGCGGGGCGCGCTGCTTTGTTTTCCAAAAACCGCCATTTGGTGCCGACCTCGGCGCTTCCGATTCCGTCGAGGCGTTCGCCATTGGTGGAGACGAAAACCCACGGCACGGAAACGTTGATGTGTTGGCGATCGCTGATGCCGTAATTCAAATCGAACGTTGGGAATTCGTGCCTCCACTGTTTGGAATCGAATTCGGAGAACCAAGCTAAATTGAGTTCCCATCTGCCTTTGGGAACGGTTTCGGTGTCATCGGTGATCAGCGGCGGCCCGCCTTGTGCAGCGGCGGCGGCGGCCTGCAGGAAGATCGAGAGGAACACTGCGTTGCGGAACGTGGTAAACAAGCCCGGAAAAGATACCTTGGAACTTGCTGAATCCCCCGATAGGGTTCATTCCGTCCATTGATGACTGGTAAAATCTGATCCTATCGCCGTTGCCCGAACGGGCGATGCAGGCACGGGATCCCGTTTCGTTTCCCGCAGTTTCGGGTTTGCAGGTGAAAAGTTTGTGAGCACTGTTTTTGAAGTCGGCGGCCGAAAGTTCGTATTAGACGAAGTGAAGGCGAAAGAAGCGCTCGATGCGAAGCGCGTCATTAACGGGCGCGAGACGATGACCTTCAACTTGCTGCCGCTGAAATACCATTGGGCGTATGACCTTTATAGGAAAATGAAGTCAAACCATTGGGAGCCTGAAGACATTCCAATGCAAAAAGATATCGAGCAGTGGCGGAGCGAACGCGTGCTGACCGATGTTGATCGTTGGATCGTGCGGATGGGAATCGGCTATTTTTCTGCGGCCGAAGGGATTGTGGGCGACAACATTTTGCATGTGGTCCGCGAATCGGTAACAGCTTCCGAGCTGAAACTTGTGCTTGGCAGACATGCGCACGAAGAGAACATTCACGCCGATTCGCTGCTTTATATGATCTCTTCGCTGGGAATCAATCCTCATGAATGCGAAGCGATGTTTGAAGATATCGCAACGATAAAAAAGAAGAACGAATTCGTGACGCGGATCAGCCAAAAGCTGCGGCGCGATTTGGACTTGACGAAGACCGAAAACAAGCAGCTGCTGGCAACGAACATTTTCGTATTCGGTCAGTGCATGGAAGGCACCCAGTTTTACGGTCTGTTTGGGATGGTTCTTTCCTTGTATCGTCAAGGCAAGTTTCCAGGCATCGGCCAGATGTTCCGATACACGCTTCGCGATGAGAGCAACCACATCGAACTTTTCCGGCAGCTGTTTGTGAGTTTGGTGGAAGAAAATCCGGATGTGTGGACACAGGAGTACAAAAACCAGTTAACCGATTTGATGAAGGAAGCGGTTGCTTTAGAAAAGGAGTTTATTCGCGATTGCCTTCCTGTGGGCGGTGTGGGATTGAACGCCGATGAGTTTTCGACGTACATTGATTACATCGCTGATCGAAGGCTTGAAGGCGTGGGATTGCCCGCTTTGAATCCAGGCATCAATAATCCGCTGCCGTGGCTTGCCGAACTGATGGATTTGCGAAAGGAGCAGAACTTTTTCGAGGGCCGGGTGACGGACTATCAAAAGAGTTCAGCGCTTGCGCATGTGAGCGATGACGAACTTTAGGATTGCAAATGAAAATCTCTCCTTTGAACCGAACGCTTCCTTTCGATGAGATTGATCTGGCCGTAGAGCCGGCAGCCGACTCCACCACGCCTCGAAAGCGCCTCAAGCCGGCGCCCCTGCCGCTCAGGCTCACCAGGCGCAACGGAATGGTGGTGGATTGGGACACCAACAAGATCGAAGTGGCCGTTCGCAAAGCGTTTTTGGCGTTGGAGATGGATTCCGATCCTGCCGTGGCGGTTGCCGCGCAGGTGGAAGAACGCGTGAGGGCGCTCGGCAAGGCGGTGGTGGACATCGAGACGGTGCAGGACATCGTTCAAGCCGAACTGATGCATGCGGGGCATTACAAAGTCGCCGAGGCGTACATCGTTTATCGGGCCCGCCGCGCATTTTTGCGCGAACAGGAGGCTGCAGAACCCAAACGGATTGAATCCACATTCGCGCCGATCGAAGCGTTCGATGATGAAGGCAAACCTTTCATGTGGACGGGTTCTGACCTTCGGCATCGGATCGAATTCGCAAAACAAGGATTGGAGCTTTCGCTTTCGGATTTCGAATTGGAACAGGAGCTTCGCCGATCGTTAGGCGCGAACATCACGCTGGCCGATATTCGCAAAGTGACTGTGATGAATGCAAAAACGCTGATGGAGCGCGACTCCGATTTCGCATTTTTTGCCGCGCGGATTCTGTTGACGTATATTTATGAAGAGTGCCTTGAATGGGACATCGTAAAAGACGGCCCCAGGCGGCTGCGGCAGATGCACGCCGAAAAGTTCGAGCCGTATTTGAAGCGGGCGATTGAACTGCAGCGCCTTTCACCCGACCTGCTGGAATTCGATGTGAAACGGCTGGCTGCTGCCCTCGATCCTACGGCGGATTTGGAGCTGGACTTTTTGGGTGTGCAAACGATTTATGATCGCTATTTGGTGTGCGACAAGAGCCGTGGAAAGACGCGCCGCCTGGAAGCGCCTCAGATGTTTTGGATGCGGGTTGCGATGGGGCTGTTCAAACGGGAGCCATCGAACCGAGAAGATCGGATTTTGGAACTGTATGAACTCTATAAGCAGCGTAGGTTTTGCAATTCCACTCCCACACTTTTCAACTCGGGCACGCTCCGCTCGCAGCTGTCGTCGTGTTATTTGTACAAAATTGACGACTCGCTCGAATCCATCATGAACCGCGGGATCGCCGAAAACGCGATGCTTTCGAAATGGGCCGGCGGGCTTGGCGGTTCGTGGACTTCGGTCCGCGGCACTGGGGCGTATATTCGTGGAACCAACGGCGAAAGCCAGGGCGTGATTCCGTTTTTGAAAATGCACAACGACCAGTTGGTGGCGGTGAACCAGGGGGGCAAGCGCGCGGGGTCAGGCTGCGCATATCTTGAAAGCTGGCACAGCGATATTTTCGATTTTTTGGAACTGCGGCGGAACACCGGCGATGACCGGCGGCGGACGCACGACATGAACACCGCGAATTGGATTCCTGATCTGTTTATGAAACGGATGGAAGCGCGGCAGCATTGGACGCTGTTCCAAAGCAACCAAGTGCCCGATCTGCATGACCTTTATGGCAAGGCTTTTGAAAAAAGGTATTTGGAATACGAGGCAATGGCGGAACGCGGCGAGATTTATGGCCGCAAAATCGAAGCGCTGGATTTGTGGAAGCGCATGCTTCAAATGATCTTCGAAACTGGGCATCCGTGGATGACGTTCAAAGATCCGTGCAACATCCGCAGCCCGCAAGACCACGTTGGAGTGGTGCACAGCAGCAATCTTTGCACCGAGATTACGCTCAACACCAATGCCGAAGAAACCGCAGTTTGCAACCTGGGTTCGATCGTTTTGGATACGCACCTGACGCCGGAAGGCGAAATTGATCATCAAAAACTGCGCGAAACCGTTCGCATCGCGGTTCGTGCGCTGGATAACGTGATTGACATCAACTACTATCCAACCGAAGCCGCAAAGACCAGCAATTTGCGGCACCGCCCCATCGGTCTTGGGGTGATGGGTCTGCAATACGCGCTGTACCGCAAAGGCATCGGGTTCGCATCAGAGGAAGCGCTCGAATTCAACGACGAGTTTATGGAAGCGATCGCGTATTACGCCTATGAAGCCAGCAGCGACTTGGCCAAGGAACGCGGCACGTATTCAAGTTACAAAGGTTCGAAATGGGATCGAGGGCTGTTGCCGCAAGATACGCTCGATCTGCTCGAGGCCGAGCGAGGCGAACCGATTGAAGTGCCGCGCGGAGGCAAAATGGATTGGCAGCCGCTTCGAGAAAAAATCAAGAAGCAGGGAATGCGCAATTCGAATGTCATCGCGATCGCTCCAACGGCGACGATAGCGAACATCATGGGAACCTCGCCGTGCATCGAACCGATGTACCGAAACATGTTCGCCAAAAGCAACCTTTCGGGCGACTTTTTGGTTGTCAATCCGTTTTTGGTAAAAGACCTGAAAGCGTTGGGGCTTTGGATTCCCGAAATCATTGATCAAGTGAAATATTACGATGGCGACCTCGACGGAATTCCGGAGATTCCCCAGGAAGTGAAAAACCGTTATGTTACGGCGTTCAAGCTTCCGTTCGAAGCGCTGATTGACGCAGCCGCGCGAAGGCAAAAGTGGATTGATCAATCGCAGTCGCTCAATCTGTTCATGGGTGTGCCGGACATGAAAGCCCTTTCGCACATGTATCGAAGAGCGTGGCACGCGGGCCTGAAGACCACTTACTATCTGCGCACGCTTGGCGCATCCAACATCGAAAAAGCCACCGTGAGCGTGAAGAAGCAAGTTTATACGACCGAAGAGAAGGCGGCGTGCTCGATCGAAGCGATGCGCAGCGGCGAATCGTGCGAAGCCTGCCAATAGGTCTCACCTGGTAAAATTGACCCGCCAAAAGCGCCTCCATCCGGCAGCGCTCAAACACCGTTATGATCACACCAAACTTTGCCCCTTTTTGCACTACCGCTCCTGGGTATCCCCGCGTCGCTTCGGGCCGCGTTTACAAAACCTTGCTTGAAAAGTTTTGGGCGGGAAAAATTTCGGCCCAGGAGTTCGAGGAAGGCGCTGCTGCGCTTCGCCGCGAAAGGCTTGAAACCCAAGCAGGGCTCGGGTTAGACCTGATCCCTGCGGGCGATTTCAGTTTGTACGATCACGTGCTGGATACGGCGCTGCAGTTTGGGTGCGTGCCGAGCCGGTTCGGCTGGATCGGCGGGAAGATTGATCCCAGCCTTTATTTTGCAATCGCGCGCGGACGGGATGGCATTCAGCCGCTGGAAATGACCAAATGGTTCGATACCAATTATCACTACTTGGTTCCTGAACTTCCGGATAAGTTTTCGCTTGCTGAGGGTTTTTCCGTCGAGGCATATCGGTTCGCAAAACGCGTTGTGGGCGATAAGGCGAAGCCGGCGGTGTTGGGCCCGTTCAGTTTTCTGAAACTCGCGCGGCTTTCGGGCAAAGAACTTTCAGATCGCATCGCCGAAATCGTTCCGCTTTATGAACAGGTGCTGCGCGATCTGGTTCAAGAAGGTGCAGCGTTGATTCAGATAGATGAGCCGTGGCTGGTGATGGACGTTTCGGGCGAAGAAAAAACGGTTTTCGAAAGCGCGTATCAAAAGTTGTGCGCATCAGCCCCGCTGTGCATTCAAACTTATTATGGAGATGTTGCCGATTGCTATGCGATGCTTTGCAATCTTCCGGCGGCCGCAATTGGACTCGATTTCGTGCGCGATCGGGGGCGCAATCTTGCCGCTGTTCGCGCTGGATTTCCAAAAGACAAAATTCTGGCGGCAGGAATCGTAGACGGCCGGAATGTTTGGCGGACCGACCTCGATCATGCCCTTGAATTGGCGCAGGAGCTTGCGGACGCTGCGAGTCCTGAGCGGCTGATGCTGAGCGCCTCGTGCACTCTTTTGCACCTGCCCGAAACCACCGCATCCGAAAACAGCCTTCCAAAGACGTTTCGCGAGGCGCTGAGTTTCGCACGGGAACGGATTGCGGAACTGAATCTGCTTTCGAGGGCGCTCAGAAACGGCACGGAAAGCGTGAGCGGCGAGTGGAATGCCATGCG
>JAJPJR010000005.1 GCA_021324165.1 Armatimonadota bacterium | reverse complement strand
GCCTGGGGTTTCTTCGCCCCTCGGCTGGCTCCCGCCCCCCCCGACTTTCCCTCCTTCAAGACCCGGTTTTGGGCTTTCTTCTCCCTCTCGTTCACGCCCCCCCCCCCCTCAGCGGCCGGCGTTTAGCTGTGATTCTTAGCGGCGACTGCCAATCGTGCGTGCGCCGGTCATTGCTGTCGGTTTTGGACAGGCTGGCCGAGTTGGACGTACGCGTGGTTGTGGTTTACTTGCAGGCACCGGATGAAGCTGCGAAGGCAGCGATTTCGGCAAAGGCGAAGGTGGATTTCGTGTCGGATTTGGGCGGCAGAATTCATAAGGCGTTGAATGCGGCGTTTATCCCCCGAGTTTATGTGTACGATTCAAACCTAAGGCTGATTTGGAAACAGGACAGCCCTTCGCTAAAGGAGGTCGAGGATTATGCGAAGCGTTAGAAACCGCGGTTTCTCGGTGATCGAACTGTTGGTTTCGATTGCGATCATCCTGGTTTTGGCGGCGCTGATTGTTGCGGTTGCGGGGCCGATTCGGCGCAAATCGCAGGAAGGAATCTGCGCATCGCACATGAGCAAAATTTGGAACGCGATGATGGTTTACCGATTGAACAACGGCGGATCGGAAGGGTTTGCTGGTGACTTGGCGCGGCTCGGCTTGCCTTCGTGGCCGGTAGATATCAAAACCGGCAGGTGGTTGATTTGCGACGAACAGACCTGGCGCTGCCCCGCCCCGAAACGAACGGGCAGCGATCGTTATGTGCCGCAGTATGAATACGTAGCGGGATATAACCCGAGTTGTGGTCCGAATTGGTACCAACAGTTGGTTGAACGCTATGGAACCCGTGCGCCGTTAGTTGCCGACATCAATCACAACGATTGGGGGAGCGTGAACCTTTATGCTCCGAGAGTGAAAAAACGTATCGCTTTCATTGATTTGAACGGGGGCCTGTTGCAGACGTTTTTCTGGTCTGCGTATGCTTCTTGCGATTCCAACATCTTCAATCTGGATTCGGAAAAATAGGAGGAATCAGCAATGAAATCGTATCTAAGAGTTACAATCGTGATCGTAAGCGCAGCGGTGATCGCAAGGCTGGTGCTTGCTGCCTGCTGGCAAAGGATCTACTTTCCCGTTCCCTGCCAAAACGTCGTCGCTTACGATTGTCCCGACGGCTGCACCAAAACTTCCGGGGCTGGCATTTCCGATTGTGTGAACGTTACTGGCGGCTGTTGCCAATGGCTGTATCACACTTTCACTTGCTCCGGCGGTGAATGCAGTGGATGTGAACCGCAAACGGAGCCGGACGAGTACACGGACTACAAAGCCGGGTATTTCTGCTGCTTGTTTGCGCCTGGGAGCCAGCACCACACTTGCAAGCCGAATCCTTGCAACGGAAGCGGGGGTTAGTTTGAAGTTCGCATCGCAGCGAACCAAGATCATTTCAGGCCTTTGTGTTCTTGTGGCGGCGGCTGTTTTGTGGTGGGCAGTCAAGAGGCCGCCCGCCCCGGTTGACGCGGCCAAAATCTTAGGCGATCACCTTGTTGCGGGAGAGTTGGAATGGCTCTATGATCGTTCACTGGAAAAGGACCGCAAAGTCACTGACTTTAATCTTGGTCTTTTCAATGCGTTCTATGATGAGTTTTTGCGCCCGCTGCTATCGGGTGCGAAGGCGGGCTCCGCGGCCACGGTGTACGCAGGAGCAAACAAAGGTGTGATCACCATCACGATTTCAAAAAGCGACGGAACGACCGCAACCTTTGATTGTATGGCTTTCGTCGAAAACGGTGAAATGCGATTTCCGCTGTTCGATGCCATGATGTTTGCGTACGCCGATTTGAAGTACCCCGACGTGATGCCTGGCTTGTCGGCACGCTTGGAAAAAGCATGGCACGAGGTGGGTCCGTGGCTGCTGAATCGTGGAATCGAAAAATACTACGTTTCGCAAGACGACACGATGTTATCGGTTCGAGCGATGATGCCGAAGGTTAAACAATGACGAGAGCGGTTTTTTCTTTGTTTAGCTTGGTCGTACTGTTTTTGAGCCTTTCGTGCGCGCCGCGGCAGGTGAACGTCAGCCGCCGATGCCGAGGTCTTTTTTGGCAGATTCAATCGCCTTTTTCAGTTCGTTCGGAATCTGGTCTAACGCCACAAACGCTGCACCAGGCGCGGGAACCATTTCGGTCATCGTCCGTTCGACAACGTAATCGCCGGGCAGCGAGACCGTAATCGTGTACCAGTTCTGAGTTACGGGCATCACCGATTCGATGGTTCGAACGTCGCCCCTTTCGTTCAACTTGTATGAGCTTCTCGAACTGAATTCTGCGTAGTCGAAGACGCTCATCCCGATCACATGCCGGGTGTTTGTTTTTGCGATCATTGCCGGGCGCTGCACCACACTTACATTCACAATGCAGCTCTCGGGGATTCCGTCTGCAAAGATTTCTGTGGGATCGGATGTGGCCGGTGTTACTCTTTCATAGGAATACCAATCTTGAGAACTCTTTCGCATTCCGCTGGCGGAAAAAACCCACCGAACAACAATCGCTTTCGCTTCCGGCGGCAGACTCCCCAGCCGAAGGCTTTGTCCAACAACGTTTTTCCACCGCGACTGACCCAACGCGGCGAAAAAGTTTACGGGAGATCTCAGCACCGTTTCCACCTGGATGCGATCAACCGAAGGATTTGCGTGCGAAATGGACAGCTTCGCAAGGCCAAAACCAGACGAGGAGTAATTCGTTTTTGTGCAGAACAGAACTCCATCGTCCACTGTCGCGGTGCCTTTCGACTTGACCGACTGAATCATATTGCGTGCAGCGGCGCGATCGAACCTGCTTGATCGCACCCAAGAGTAATACCTCGGCTTCATGATCAGCCATTCGTTGTCGGATGCAACGTCGCAATAGGGCGCTCCAGAATGACCTACAGTTGGATCAGAAAAGTAAAGTTGAACGTCGTTATCCGTACGAATTCGGCGCCATTTGAACAGCGAACAAAACTGAAAGACGCTGTCATCCGGAATCGTTGCCAACAGCTGACAGTTTTTGTTCTTCGCCCATTGTCGAATCAGTTCTCCGCATACGAGTCCGATCGGATCGTTTTCAACGGGGTCGGAAAGGATTTTTTCGAAACCCCGGTCTTGTGTTACTCCATCAAGTTCCGATTGAAGTGTGTAGGTGCCGAAGCTGATCATCGTGCCATCGGAAGCCTTTCGGGAACCTCCCCCAGCCGCCGCAACGCCCACTTCGGATTGCAGTTTCGCAAGGGAATCCAGATCGTCGGTTATTTGAAGCCTGGTTCCTTTGCCGAGATTCGGTGAGTTGGCGGTCCAATCGCTGGGGAGTGCGTTCTCGCAATCGAGGATCGTAGTGCCGTCCTCAGCGGCCAAAACTAAGGTGTAGCGAATGATGGCGGGCGATCGGCGGGTGAGGGCGAACAGCAGTTTGTTCGGCCTTTCCGCATCGCCTTGACCCACGCCCGGCAGCCCGCCGTAATAGGAGTGTTCGTACTTCATCTGTTTTGCGACCGCCGACATCAATGCCGCGTCTTTTTGCAGTTGGGCGACATCTTCGAGGGCTGTAATCGGGATCGCGCGCTGCATTCTCGTGGGTTTGTCGGAATAAACCACCCGTTCTGAAATGCCGATTTGTGCAAGCGTTTGTGCGCCGATTTTTTTCAACAGTTTCACCGCGAATCGTGCGGCGGGATTCGACTTTGATAAATAGTTCACTTCGGCATACATATCCGCTTCCGGCAGCTGGTTGATGCGCTCATTTCCCATCAGCCTTTTGGCCTCGGCATCGTCGAACGCCGGAAAGTTGGCTGCGGCTTTTGCGGCTTCTTCAATTTCCGCATTAAGATCGTCTTCGATGCGTTTTTGATCGGCGCGCTGCTGGCGCAGCAGATCTTCAGAGGACAAGGTGAGTTCGTTGTCTTTCCACGATCCTCCGATGAAGTCGGCCAATTTTGTTTTTAGAACGGAAAAGGGAACGTCGTGCACGTCAATGATGATCGGCTCGGCCGCGATGTTCGCGCTGCAGCGCAGCGTTTGACCCGTTTGCTTGCCGATATCCGCAAGCAGTTTTTCCAGGCGCACAGCATCCGAACTATAGTTTATGGCCGGGTCCGCGACAAGCAAAAGCGCAAACGCGATCATGGAGATATCTTAGCAGATTTGGCCTTGAGGGCAATGGCGCCGTTAGTTTCGCCGCCGGTTCAGTCATCAGATAACCCGCCAGGGCTTGCCGAACGAAGTAGACTCCAGCCGTGCCGAGATGTGCGTGGGCCGAATCGAGCGATGCGTATCGCATTTATCACGACAACGAATGGGGAGTGCCAAGCCACGACGATCGGCATCTTTTCGAAATGCTCATTCTTGAAGGCGCCCAAGCAGGATTAAGCTGGTCTACGATCCTAAACCGCAGAGAAGGCTATCGCAAAGCGTATGGAGGGTTCGATCCGCAGAAGGTTGCGCGGTTTTCAGCAAAAAAGCAGGCAGAACTTCTCGATGACGAACGGATCATTCGCAACCGCGCGAAAATCGCAGCGAGCGTTTTGAATGCTGCGGCGTTTTTACGCATTCAAAAGGAGTTCGGATCGTTCGACGCCTACGTGTGGGCGTTTGTCAATGGCAAGCCGATTCAAAACGCGTGGGAAGCGTTGAACCAGGTCCCTTCCGAAACCGAAATCTCGAGGGTGCTGAGCAAAGATCTTTCAAAACGCGGGTTTAAGTTCGTGGGTTCGACGATCGTCTATGCGTTCATGCAATCGGTGGGATTGGTAAACGATCACTTGGTGGATTGTCCCAGGTGGAAAGTCTGCAAGACGCTGAAATGAAACCGGTATCCTGAATGAAAATGCCGCATCGAAAGGTTCTCAAGCGAACCGATTTAGCCGACACCAGCCTCGAAGCCCATCGAACGCTCATCCAGCTGTTGCGGGGTCTCTCTCCCCAGAAAAGACTTTTGCGCACGTTCGAAATGATTTCGGTGGTGCGTCGGGTCCAGGCAGCAGCCGACAGACATGACAGAACTGGAACTCCTGGCAAATTACAGTGATTTCTTAGCGCAATTGGGAATCAGGCACCTGGTTGGGGGATCGCTGGCGTCAAGCGCGTGGGGAGAACAGAGGCACACGAACGACGCAGACCTCCTGGTGGACATACCCCCTGAGAAGGCGGAACTCTTCTTGAAACGGCTGCCGAATGAGTTTCAAATCATCGAAGACGAGTATTACAAAGCGCTCAACGAAAGGAAGGTGTTTTCAACGTTTCAACTCATTCACCTGACGCTGGTGTTCAAAATTGATAACTTCGTGGCTGTGGAAGATTGGGATTTTGAACGGTTGAATCGTTCCAAACTCATAGATTTGAGACAGGGAGTCTTGATTCCGTTCTCATCGGCGGAAGACATGATCATCGCAAAGTGTCGTTGGTTCGATCTCGGCGGCCGGGTGAGCGACCGACAGTGGAACGATCTGATGCGATTATATGAGGTGCGAAGGAATGATCTGGAAGTTGATTACATAACGAAGTGGCTTGGGCAGTATGAGTTGCTGGACTTGTGGGATGAAATCCTCAACCAGGCGCAAGCCTAAACTTACGCCGCCGCGCTTGCGAGCGTCGGCTCCAAATCTTTCTTCAGAATCGCACGCGCTCTGAAGAGCCAGCTTTTTACGGTGCCTTCCGGCGCTCCAAGCCTCTCGGCGATCTCCTCGACTTCCATGTGCTCGTAATGCCTGAGCAGGATGATCTTTCGATACTTTTCAGGCAGCCTTCTTACGGCGCGGCGGACTTGGTCGCTGACCTCCGACCGTTCGGCGTCCTCGGCGGGCTTATCATCGCTTTGGAGTTTGTATTCCAGCGCCTCGATCGGGTCGGCGGCGCGGGTTCTGGTTCTCAGGATGTCGGTGCAAGCGTTGGTGCAGATGCGGAGCAGCCACGGCCTGAGCGGCCTCTGCTGGTCGAACTCCTTGAGCGATCGGTGCGCCTTCATGAAGGTCACCTGGGTGGCGTCGCTGGCGTCGTCGGGATTGCGGAGCAGCCTGTTGGCGTGGGCGAAAACCACGCGGTAGTGGGCTTCGACCAGCTGGTCGAAGGCGGGTTTGCAGCCGGCGGCTGCCTTTTGAATCAACTCTCTTTCGGTCGAATTTATGGTTTGTGTCATTTGGCATACCCTCCCCTGTTCTTCCGGGGAAGACGGTGGAGATTATGCAGGATTCTAAAGTCAGGTTTTAGGATTTCTAAAGAAATGAGTCCAAATGCCTAAGAAAATTGGGTATTTGGCCGGAAAACGTTTTTGTTATATAATGTGGTTGGAGGCAGTTGAGATGAGCGGCAGGGTTAACTTCGTGGTGTTCATGGACGAGGGGGTTTGGGTGGCGCACGGGATCGAGCACAACCTGGTTACCTCGGGCCCGACGTTACAAACCGTCCGGAAGCGAATCAACGCTTTGGTTCGTGCGTATCGGGAGGAGTCAAAGAGGCTGAAGGAGGATTTGATAGGGAAGATTCCTCCCGCACCTGACGACATTCGAGAGCGGTTCAACGAAGCGGTGGCTTCTGGGAGATATTTAGACGATCACTGCGAGGCGCCGGACGATCGAGTTGGATTTGTGCTAAAAGTCGCGTAGAGGGGTGACTATCCGTGAGTTTTTCGAGCGAGCCCAGGGGTTTGCGCATATTGAAAAGCTCGCGATAACATGCGACGAAGAAGCCATGTGGCGGCTTTCCCGTCAATATGGCGACCGCAAGTTGCACCTGATCGTGCTGGTCAACGACGAGCCCCTGCCTAAGTCTCAAATTCTGGCGCATTGTCGTGATCTCCAACTACCACCGAGTCACTTTGATATAGAAGGACACGACTTCTGATGCTGGAATCCTCCAAGGCTCGCACTCCCTCCCCCTGCCCCCTCCCTCGCGCAAGCGCAAGGGAGGGGGAGTCATAATTCTTTTTGGTATGCCGCGATATGTGAGACTTGGAAAACTGCCGCCCAAGCGGCACATCGCCTTCCGCAAGCCCGATGGAGGGCTTTACAGCGAGCAGGTGCTCGGCGTTCACGGCTTCAGCGGAATCCAGAGCATCGCCTATCACATCAACATGCCCACCCGCGTGAGCGGATGGAAAGCGCTCGGCAGCGTGGAGCCCACCTATCTGAAGCACGAACCGCTGAGGCACAGGCACCTGAAAACCGCCAGGCTGAAGCCGTGCGGCGATCCCATAACGGGACGCATTCCGCTGATGGGAAACAGCGATGTGCTTTGGCAGCAAGCCGTTGCAGCCGAACAGATGGATTATTTTTTCAAGAACGCCGACGGCGACGATCTGATTTTTATGCACGATGGCAGCGGCGTTTTGGAATCCATGTTCGGCGATGTGCCCTACAAGCCAGGCGATTATCTGGTAATTCCGCGCGGAACGATTTATCGCATTCGCATGGATTCCGTTCCGCAAAGAATGATCTGCATTCAATCGGCCACGCACATCGAGATTCCAAAACGGTATCGCAACAACTACGGTCAGCTTTTGGAGCACGCTCCGTATTGCGAAAGGGACATCCGTCCGCCCGTGGAACTAAAAACGCACGATGAGAAAGGGGATTTCAAAGTGCAAGTGCGCGCGCGCGGCGATCTGACCGAATACAGTTATGATTATCATCCGTTCGACGTGGTTGGATGGGATGGATATGTGTATCCATGGGCGTTCAACATCAACGATTTTTCGCCGATCACAGGCAAATTGCACATGCCTCCGCCGACGCATCAGACGTTTGAGGCTGGCAACTATGTGGTCTGTTCGTTCTGCCCGCGCATGCTGGATTATCATCCCGAAGCAGTGCCCGTGCCTTATGTGCATTCGAACATTGACAGCGATGAGATTTTGTATTACGTGAACGGGAACTTCGGATCGCGCAAAGGGATCGAGGAAGGCTCGATCACGCTGCATCCTTTGGGGATTCCGCATGGACCGCAGCCTGGAATCGCGGAGGCATCTTTAGGCGCAACGCGAACGGAAGAGTTGGCGGTGATGCTGGACACGTTCAGGCCGCTGTATTTGACGCAAAATGCGGTCGAGATCGAGGACGATGCGTACTGGAAATCTTGGAAGCCGGAGTGAATTGGATACAATGCATCGCGGTTTGTCTGCACCGCTTTAGTTGAAGCCGCAACTGGATGTGCCTAAGTGTTCACCTCTAGAGTGGGTGCATACAGGATATGGTGCCAAAGAGCGTAGTCGGTTTCCAGTGTCTCACGCATCGCGCGCAGAGCTTCAAAGAAGTCAGACCAGATGAACATCGCCATGTAATGCGGTGGCGAAGGCTCATCGGTTGGCCCACACACCCGCTTCAGTTCTCCTTGCTCAATACGGACGTACGAGTCCCAACAGCGGGGGAGGGAATGCGCCACGATGTTTCGATCTCCAAACACGTCTTTGTACCGATAGGCGGGTCTGATCCCAAACGTCTCCTTTTCGTGTTCATCCAGGATCACCATCTTTTGCCACGGGAAGCCTGGATTAAGCGCCCTGATGCGCCTTCTTGTTCCCGGGTCGTCCGGATCACAATTTAGATCTTGGAGCACTTTCTTCGTTTTGTCTATAGTCCCCAGCAAGTCAGGGTCCACAGTACGGAATGTCTTTTCTTGCCACTGTTTCGTCGCTTCGTCATCTTTCAGCCTACCAAAGTGGGACAGTCTTTCAAAATCTAGAACTGTCGCCGGTTCGTTCCAGAACTTCTTCCAGAGAATCAGTGCCTCTTGTGCCATGGCAAGCGTCACACGATGTTCGATCAGCGGATGCTGCATTAGAATGTTTGTTGACTTAAGGCACTCGTACGCCCGAAGGAGCATGACTTCAAGTGCGAGGGCGACCGGAAGGCCCAATTTCTCAATGACGGGTTGGGAAATCGGTTGATAGATGAACTGGTCTGCGATGTCGAGTTGGATCTGGAACGACGCAGGGGTCGGGGGATGCTGCTGATGAAACTGTCTGAGGCAAGTTCTCATTCGTTCCGCGGTATCGCCTTGCCAAGCGTCATCAAAGGTGAAGAGTTTGCCGGCATCTTGGTTGATCTCCGGAATGACCTCGTGCAGGCTGGCAAAGTGAAAATCGATTAGCGCTCCATCCCAAGTTGTGGCTTTACCTGCATCTATGTAGGCGCGCAAAACATCCTCCAGACCGGTATTTTCAAAGAGGCCAACTAGCTCATACAATGGCCATATCAACTTGTCTCGATCCACTCTCATAACCCGAATTTACCAACGTGGACGGGGGCGGGTGGCGCTGACAGGCCCGGAGGGTTTAGCAGTGAGTGACAAACCTCTGTCGAGTGAACAGCAGAATTCGCCGAGTGATCAACGAACCGTGCCATGCACGCGGACTCAGGTTTCCTTGCGCACCACGCTTCGTACCACCGGCTGCCCGTTGACTACTGACCTCGATGCTGCCTCCCGATGGTTGAAAACCTGTCTCCTCCAACACTATAGGTGCATTGCAAGGATGTTTTCGCACACGCCTCAATCTCTTCAACGAACCACTCGTTCGAGAATCGCGGGAGCGTGCAAAGTACAGATGATGACGAGAACGGAGAGAATTGAGAGAATGAATGTGGCAAGACACGAGATAATGAATAGAATAGATAGAATCCCCGCCAGCGAAACTGCGATGAATTGTTAGGATTTCAAGTCACCAAAGAACCCCAAAGCGCCTCAATCATTAGGCCCCAGAAGCCGATACTTAGACTCGGATGCGAGCATTCTTTCCCCCTCACGCAGGTGAGAGCCCGCTTGTCTCCGAAAGGGAAAGTTGGGGCGGCTCGATTCGGAACTCGGAATCGAGATGGCAACTCTGCCTTTCAGGTCGCACCGGGAAAGTCGCTCGCTTGTGAGAGCCCGCCGATTCGTTCGGCATTCATCTTGTCGCCGGGCAGTTATCGGCTGCGAATCGTGTATCACGAGCAGGTGATGGGGTTGAGTGGTGAGGCCGAGAAAGAGAAGATTCCGCCTGCCTATTGTGCTCCAAGACTGCGATTGATCTCGCCCGAGATCACCGTGATCGTGACGCGTTGAAGAAGGGCTTAGGGGGTGCCCGTGCTTTGGTATCTGCGCGGCATCGTGCCACGGGCAACTCATCGCTCGTGCGAGCCTCGCGCACTTAAGAAGGCACCCCCTCCCGCAGGCGCAAGGGAGAGGGATCGGGTATCATGATGGTGTTACTGTTCGAAATCTCTCTGACATCGCACCTTGATTCACGCCTCCGGGCCGGTTCATTTTCGATCTCTCAGCTGTTTGGAACCGGAACAATCTAATCAAAAATGGAGGCCATTTCATGGCAAATAAAACCGTTTATGTGGGCAATCTGCCTTATTCGGTGAACGAATCTCAACTCGCAGCGCTCTTTTCTGAGTTCGGCGGCAGCAACGCACGCATCGTAGATGGGCGAGGGTTTGGGTTCGTTGATGTGAGCGAAGACAAACTGTCGGCCGCGATCGAAGCGACCAACAGCAAAGATCTTGACGGAAGAAAAATCATGGTGAACGAAGCGCGGCCGCGCGAAAATCGCTCGAACTATTCGGGCGGAGGACGCCGAAGATAAATATCTAAAGCTTAGAACCGGCGCATGCCGGAAACCAACAACGTCAGCTGCCCGTCTTCAAATGGACGGGCAGCGTGCTCTCAATCAAAGATTTATGGACAATCATCTGCAAGAAAAGAATCACCGCGTGCCGTACGTGTCGTTTGCTTTGTTTACGGTTGCACAGGTTGCTTTGGCACTGATTGCGTTTCGGCTGCTCGCGCCGCACGCCTTCGCGGTGGAAGCAGGAAAGCCTTGGTGGATCGTGTTTTGGACGTTTCTGTTTGGAATTCCTCTCAGCGCGTTCGAGTATTTTTATCACCGCTATCTGCTTCATTCGGCTGTTTTGCCTTTCATGGCTTCGATGCATCGTGCGCACACAACGCATCACGGTTTGACTTCGGTGAAGGCGCCGGTGCGCCCCGACAATCCGAACGCGCTGGTCGAGGTGCAGAATCAGTTTCCGGTTGTCGAAGAGCATCAGGAAGAGTCCATGATGTTTCCTTTTTATTCGATTTCGATTTTTTACGGCATTTTTATGGTGCTGTTGGCGCTGCCGTTCAAGTTGATTTTTCCCGAGGCGCCGATTGTGCTTTCGGTCATCGCTGCGGTCACTCTTCAATACTGTGGTTACGAAATGTGGCACGCAATCACGCATCTGCCGTATGAGATGTTTTGGAAGCCGTTCACTGAAGGGCGGTTTGGGCGATTGGGCCGCAGAATCTACAGTTTTCATTTGATGCACCATTGGCGGCCGAGCTGCAACCTTGCAGTTGTGGGTTTTTGGGGATTCGCGGTTTGGGACTATGTGTTCAAGACCCACCGCAGGCCGGAACGGCTGCCGATTGCGGGAGCGAAGGTGAGTTTTTCCGACGTGGAATTGCATCCGCCGATGTTCATGCTGAGGGCTTTGGACAGGTGGAGCGGCTGGTGTCACCGAAGCTCCCGAAGAATAGAAAAGTTTTTCGCTCGTCTGTTTTCGCGGCGGAAAGTTTCGGACACCGGACGCGCGGCGTAGGAAGTTTGTGAGTGCCCGCGCGGCGCGCAAAACCTCACGTGAATTCTTATCAATTGACAGGAACTGTTGAGCGTCCTCTCCCTCAGTTGGAAGCGGTGAACTGCCGATACTTAGACTCGGATGCGAGCATTCTTTCCCCCTCACGCAGGTGAGAACCCGTGATCATCGGCCTCATCGTGGTTCTGGGCGCGGTCCTGGGCGGCTTTATTATGGCCGGCGGCCAGGTGGGCGTTCTGATTCAGATCTCGGAGATCGTTGTGATCGTCGGGGCGGCTTTGGGTTCGATTTTGGTGAGCAATCCGCCCAGCTTTCTCGGCCACCTGATCAAAGAGGTGATGGGCACTCTCAAGCCGATTCCTTATAACAAGCAGACGTATTTGTCGCTTTTGAAAATGCTGTTTCAGATGTTCAATTTGGCACGGCGCGACGGTCTGCTTGCGCTCGAATCGCACATCGAGCATCCTGAAGACAGCGAGTTTTTTAAGAAATGCCCCGAGCTTGCGAACAACGAGCAGGCGATGGCGTTTTTTTGTGACACTTCGAAGGTGATTTTGACGGGCGCCGTATCGCCGCACGACCTGATGGAGATGATGGAAATAGACCTGGAGGTGTTGCAGCACGAGATGGAACACACAGGCCACGTTGTTCAAACCACCGGCGATGCGATGCCTGGATTCGGGATTGTGGCCGCGGTTTTGGGAGTGATTATTACGATGGGATCCATCGGGGGAGATCCCGCTTCGATTGGGCATCACGTTGCGGCTGCGCTTGTCGGAACGATGCTGGGCGTTTTGCTTTGCTATGGAGTTTTGGGGCCGATTGCGACATCCATCAACGCACGTACCAAAGCCACGATGCAGTATCTGCACTGCATTCGGTATGCGCTTTTTAGTTTTGCGAGGGGCGAAAGCCCGATCACATGCATCGAGTTTGCGCGCAGAAACATTGATCCAGAAATGCGGCCAAGTTTCACCGAAATGGAAACGGGCGTAAGACAGAAGGAAGCCGCATAAATGCCCGACCAGCAACCGATTATTGTAAAGAAAATCAAAAAAGGGGGCGGCGGCCACCACGGCGGCTCATGGAAAGTTGCATTCGCAGATTTCATGACTGCGATGATGGCGTTTTTTTTGGTGATGTGGATTTTGGGATTGGATCAGGAAACCAGAAAGCTTATTGCTGGATACTTTCAAGATCCGTTTAACTTTGAAAAAGAGGCGCGGGGCAACAGCATGGTGTCGTTTTTGAACCAAAAAGACGGCAAAACGGGAGGGACCCAGGGCGGTACGAGCGACGGATATCAGGCAAAGACCCGCGATGCAGACATTGATAAAATGGCCAAGCTGCGCGCGGAGGTGGAACAGACCATTGAAAAAACTCCTGATCTGAAAGGACTGGAAAAAAACATCGAACTGAAAATGACCGAGGAAGGGCTGGTGATTAACGTGATGGAAGGTGCGGGCTCGGTGTTTTTTGAATCGGGAAGCGCCGTGGTGCGCCCTGTTGCGCGCACGCTGTTCATGAAGTTAGGCGCGCTGCTTACGAAGGCGAATCAGAATGTGGTGATAGACGGCCACACGGACGCACGGCCGTATTCGCCGGGCGCTGTTTATGACAACTGGGACCTTTCACAAGACCGCGCGCGCTCGACGCTCGATGTGATGCGCGAAGGCGGGCTCTCCGAAAACAACGTGCTGGCGGTGCGGGGTTTTGCCGCGCGCAGGCTGCGTGTGCCTTCTGACCCTTTGAATTTTACTAACCGCCGCGTGACCATTTTGCTGCCCTACAAATGGATGGAAGATAAAGTGCTTGGCGGTTCACCAATTTCAAAACCGATTCAAGCCGAAATCAAACCGAAATTCGGAATCTCGGGCCGTTAGTCACTCTTTTTTCGGTCGAGTTCTTCCAGCACCTCTTCGGGCATCACTTTCTGCTCCATTTCGCGGGTTTCTTCATCGGTGAGCTCAATCCCAAGTTTATCGGCAATCGCATCCACCATGCAGATAAGCTTCGTTACTTCACGCTCGGCAAGAAGGTTGATTTGCAAGTCGAGTTCTGAGCGCGAATCTGCCTCATCGGCCATACGGTTTTGGCTGATGAGCACGAAGGTCGAAAGAAAGATCGCTTCCAACGACACCATCATCGTTAGAAAGTTGAACGGGTAGGGATCGAACGGCTTGATGGGCAAAACGTGGACATTGAGAAGAATCCATGCCACAAACCACAGCGAATGAAGGTAAACGAACTTCATGTTGCCCGAGAAGTCGGTGATGACGTCGGCGATTCTTTCTTGCAGCGTTCGTTTGCGCTGGTGCTGCAGGCGGTGTGCCCGAAGCGCGTTGATGTTTTCGAAAACGACCTTATCGAGTTGCGGATTCATGAGGGCGAAGTTACTCGATTTGCGCAATCCGTTAGAATAGGGGCTCTATGCGGATCGGATCCCGGCTTTATTGCGACCATGCGGCCACCACTCCCGTCTCGGCGCGGGCAGCGGCGGCGATGGAGCCGTGGCTGCGGGAAAAGTTTCACAATCCGAGCAGCCTTTACGAAGGGGCGCGGGCCGCGCGACAAGCGATTGATGAGGCGAGGGACGTAATCGCCCGCGCGATGCGGTGTCTGCCGGGCGAGATTGTGTTCGTGTCCTCGGGCACCGAAGCGGCGAACTTGGCGATTTTCGGTGCGGCGGCTGGATGCACGAACCGAAAACGGTTTCTGTTTTCGGCGGGCGAACACGAGTGCGTGCTGAAATGCGGGCCCCGGCTGAACTCGCTGGGATTTTCCGTTGAAAAAATTCCGTTGACGTCTGACGGACAAATGGATTTGAACGCCCTATTTGATGCGATGAGCGATGACGTGTGCATGGTTGCGGCGATGAGCGCAAACAATGAAACCGGCGCACTGAACGACGTTGCGACAATCGCGGAGATCTGCCAAAAGTTTGGAGCGTTGTTTTTTTGCGATGCGGTTCAATCGTTCGGGCTTCTGCCGCTGGATGAAACTCCCGACGCGACGGCGATTTCGGCCCACAAGATTTATGGCCCCAAAGGCGTCGGCGCGCTTCGCATTCGGGCAGGCGCCGCGATCAAACCGATTTTGTTCGGCGGCGGCCAGGAGCGCGAAATGAGGGCTGGAACCGAGAACGTGGCAGGAATCGTCGGGTTTGCCGAAGCGGTGAAGGAGGCGATGGAAGACCCGGGTCGCGCAGAAAGAATTCAGTCCGTCCGCGACGCGTTCGTGCAGGCGATGCGCATCGAAGCGGTTGAATGGAGCGTGAAAAACGGCCTGCCCGGCCATGCACATTTTACGATTCGGGGCGCATCATCCGAAGCGATGCTGATTAATTTGGATCGTTTGGGGGTGGACGCATCTTCGGGGTCGGCGTGTTCCAGCGGAAGCATCGAACCCTCGCATGTGCTCATTGCAATGGGGATGAGCGAGACTCAGGCAAAGTCGGCGCTGCGATTTAGTTTCGGCGCACATTCTGAAATCGAAGACGCGATGGAAGCGGCAAAGCGCACAAAACAGGCAGCGGATGTGATAACGCGGCGCATAGGGTAAAACGTTTTTTGATGACAGAGAGATTGGCGTGCTTTAAGGCGTATGACATTCGCGGCATTGTGCCAAGCGAACTGAACGCCGAGATTGCCGAACGCATCGGCCGCGCGATTGCCGATGAAACCGGCGCAAAAACCGCGGTGATTGGACACGACATCCGCACGAGCAGCCGCGGCATCGTAGACGGTTTGACGAACGGGTTCACAATGGCGGGTGTTGATGTAACCGACATCGGTTTGTGCGGAACCGAAATGGTTTATTTCGCCACAGCAAATGACGCATTTGATGCGGGCGTAATGGTTACCGCGTCGCACAATCCTCCTGAATACAACGGCATGAAGATCGTTCGCGAACAGAGCAAGCCGATCAGCGGCGATTCGGGATTGTGGGAAATCGAGCGAAGGACTCGGGAGCGGGATTTCAGCCGCACCGGAAGCGGATCGGTGAACCGAAGGGATGTTTATTCCGAGTTTGTCCAACATCTTTTGAACATTGTGCCGGCACAGAGTTTGCGGCCGATGCGCGTGTTGTGCGATGCGGGCAACGGGTGCGCGGGAGTTGCGCTGCGCTCGCTGGAGCCGCATCTGCCGTTAGAGATTGTGGAGATGCGGTTTGAGCCCGATGGGACGTTTCCCACCGGCGTGCCCAACCCGATTTTAGAATCGAGCAGAAAGCCGACAGTGGAGAGGATGAAGGCTGAGAAGTTCGATTTCGGCGTTGCGTGGGACGGCGATTACGACCGATGCTTTTTCTTTGATGAAAACGGTTCGTTCATCGAAGGGTATTACATTGTCGGATTGCTGGCGCGTGACATGTTGATGCATCATCCTGGCGAAACGATCATTCACGACCCAAGGCTGATTTGGAACACCATTGACATTGTAACGAGTCTGGGCGGCCGCCCTGTTTGCTGCAAGACAGGGCACGCGTTCATTAAAGAGCGGATGAGGAAAGAAAATGCGATTTATGGCGGCGAGATGAGCGCGCACCACTACTTCAGGTCGCATTGGTTTTGCGATTCGGGCATGATTCCGTTTTTGCAGGTCGCTCGTCTGCTCAGCCGTTCGAATCAAACGCTTGGACAGATGGTGGGCGAAATGGAGAGAAAATATCCTTGCAGCGGCGAGCAGAACAGCAAGGTGGACGATGTAGATGCCGTCATGAAACGGATTCGCGAAACTTTTGCAGATGGGAAACTGGATGAAACCGACGGGCTTTCGATCGAGTTCGATGAGTGGCGGTTTAACGTTCGGGCAAGCAACACAGAGCCTGTTGTGCGGCTGAACGTGGAAAGCCGCGGCAACGCCGAACTGGTTAGAGAGAAAACCGAGCAGCTGCTGAAGATGATCCGCGCTTAGTTGCGCGTTCGGCCTTTGTACGGCGTGATCGTATCGTACGCGGAGGGGCCGGGCGGGGCGAAAACATCGTCGGTTGCGCGGGGAGATTGCAACGCTGAAGTGCGGGGTTCAGGATTGGAAGTTGCCCAAGAAGCGATGCCAAAGGCGAACCCGCCTGTGCAGAGCATCACGCCGAAAAGCACGACCCAATACACCGGCTTGGAAAACCCGGAACTTTTCAATCGAGGTCCCACAGGTAGTTCTCCCGCGAAGTGATGTTGCCGCGCCAATACGGTTTGAAATTGCACCCATCGGTCAGCGCGCCTAAGGTGAGCGTTTTCGCGCGGCCGTCTAGGAACAGCACATTAAACTTGGAGTTGTGCCACGGCCACGCTCCGCCGTACACAAGCCAATCTTTGAGCGATTCATCGTGCCAGCCTTCGGGCTTCGGACCGAAATACAGTTTGGTATCTTGTGCAAATTCGAACGTGTCTTTCGGTTTGCCGTTGAGCAGAATGTAGCGGCACGGCGGAACCACGATGTAGCTGCCGCCTCCGTGCGGCCTTCCGGAAAGATCGCGGTCCCAGACCGAATCAACATATAACAACGTGGACGAAGTATCGGAAATGCGCGAAAGTTTTTGTGTGTTGGAAACCCAGATATCTTTTGCGTTGCGGCTGAGGGGAGCCAGATATAGATAGTTGTATCCAAAGTCGGTGCGGATGCTGGATTCGAAAAACTCTTGTCCTGGGTCGGAATGCGCATCGAGCGAACGCGGCCTGTCGGACATGTCGTCGCGGCCAAGATCGGCTGGGCAGTAAAACAGACTTAGCGTTCCTACATAAGGAAGCAGGTTTTGCACCCAAGACCGGTTCTCGGTCGAGTCTCCCGGAAGCGATTCGGTGTAGGAGACAGGAGGCACGCGCTCGTCGTAATCCACCAGATACGTTTGGAACGCCTCGCCCACTTGGCGCATGTTCTGGATGCATTGGGATTTCTTCGCGGCATCCATCGCGGAGCGGAAAATAGGGAATAGAATGGCGGCCAGGATCGCCACCACTGTCAATGAGACGAGCAGCTCGATCAGGGTAAACGCTTCAGGCCGGCTTGACTTCACTTCCCTTACCCGACATTATAACGGCCCCAGAGAGCCAATGCTGCAAATCTTATACCTGATTTTTGAGAAACCCAGGATTGCTATAGCGACATTTTGGGCGAAAACCACGTCAGCGAGCGGGCTTTCGGGCTTCTGGGGCGCCGAACACGCGGATTCGGCCAACCGTATCGAAGCCCAAGGCCGAGTAGAACCCCTCTAAGCCAGGCTCGGCCTGCAGGGCGGGCTTCAGCCTTTTGAGCGAGGCGATGTCGGCGATCGAACTTACCAGGCCCCTGCCGATCCCTCGGCCCCGATGCCGTTGGTGGACGCACACGTTGTAAATGCCCCCGATGCTTCCGGTTTCCAGCAGCGATGCGGCGGCCACAATCTCATCATCTTGTTGAATGAAGTAATGCTCACCTTCAGTTTTCGCCATGGATTCTAAGAGCATGCGGAGTGTTGATCGCATTGCCGGCGGTGTCATCCAAAAGAAGTTTTCGAACACAAACTGCATCACCATTGAGGTTTGTTCTCGTGTTGCGCGATGCAGTTCAGGGCCGTCGCTGACCCAAGGATGCGGTTGCACCATCATCAGTAACGAGTAATGTTCTACGATGCCGCGGTCGGCGAGGCGGTACGAAAGATCCAACGGTTTGTCATCGGGAAACTGGTGAATTCGAAGGGGCGCGTTGCGTTTGGCGATGGCAGCAAGTTCGATGATCGCGGAATCATCGAGATTCAGCGACACAACGAAGTTTCCGATGGGATGCTGGAACTCGCTGGTGACCATCGTGTACGCTCCTGTTTCCAAAATGCGAAAACCTGGAGCGTGTTTGGCAAGTGCAAGATAGGCGGAGATGGAGTTGTGTTGAATCTGGCTGGTGATATTCACAAAACGATGCTCCAGATCAAGCCGACGGCTGGGCCGTGCTTTCCCAACAGCAGCCCAACCGAAAGACCCGACCCGATCTCTTTTGCTCCATAGAGCAGCGGGCCAACAGGCGTGATGAACCCGGTGAGGTGCGCATCGCGCGAGCGGGTTCGCAGCAGATCGAGTCCGGCTCCAACGGTTAGGCCGTAGTCCGTAGCGTAACTGATGCCGATCCGGACGGTGGGGGTGGAAAACGATCGTGGAGGCGCTGCGTTTGAGTGAATAAACTTGGAATCGAAAAAGTCCGCGATGGAGCGATACAGCCTTCGCTCGACCAGCACTCCGCCGTAATGGCCGGTATCAAGCGTGATGCGATGCTTTGCGTTCCATGCGGCTTCGAGCTTTTGCGTGTCAACGGGCGGCACAACTTGATCGTAGCGAGCGCCGACGATCAGAATGGAATCGCCGATTTCTGGTCGCGCGAAGTTCAGGGGTTCGATGGGTTGAAGAGCGGTACGCAGGCGTTGTTCGTCATACCCTTTTTTGCGAAGATCTCTGCGTACATCCATGGTAACCGTGCTGTTGAACAGAAGGTGCGCCAGATCGCCTCCTGCCAGCACGAACGCGGCTGCGGAGATTCTTGAATCTACGCCCGTGCAAAGCGCGCCGACGATTCCGCCCAGGCTCACACCAGAAAGCGCAATCCGTTTGGCATCGTATTCGTTGTTGGATACGATGTAGTCAATCAGGCGCTTCACATCCATCACGGCTTGGGTCATTGTTTCGATGAGCGCGGAGACATCGGGAGTGATGGCGGCTTCGCCGCTTCGAACTCCGGGCGGCGATCGCCTCATGTGATAGGGAAGAACGAGAATCGCCGCAGCGATCCCTTTTTCGTTGAGTTTTCGCGCCAACCGTTCTTCGGTTTGAAGATCCGATGCGCCCCAATAGTGCAGCACGATGACCACGGGCATCGGCTTTGGAGCGTCACGCGGCGTGTACAGTTCGACTTCTACCGTGTTGTTTTCTTTGATCGCGGTTGTGATTGCGCTTGGGAACCTGAGAATGGCCTCTTGGACATTAGGGTCGGACGGGGGCCGGGCCGTAGTTGTGAACTCGGTGGTGGGCGGGGGCGCTTCGGTGATTTTGGGCAGTTGAGCGGAAGCCGAGATGGCCGCTGCTGAGACCAGCAGGATGGGAGCGATTCGGATTTGCAGCCGCAAGCCGCCTGATTTCATTCTCTGCACAAACTACCTTAACGTGCTATTCTCTACACCTAAACTGGTTTCGCGCCTCACATGTCGTTTAGAATCGCCACAATAGCCGGCATCCCCATCCGAATCCATTTCACGTTTCTGCTGGTGTTTTTGTGGCTGTTTATGGCGGCCGAGGAAGGCGGGCTGGCAAAGAGCGCCGCCATGATTCTTGGAGTGTTTGTTTGCGTGGTGCTGCATGAGTTGGGCCATGCGCTTGTTGCGAAGAGGTTTGGCGTTAGGACGCGGGACATTACGTTGTATCCCATCGGCGGTGTGGCGATGTTTATTGACCGCCCGAAACCGAAGCAGGAGTTTTGGATTTCGCTGGCCGGGCCGATGGTGAACGTCGTCATTGCGCTGATTTTGTGGCCCGTGGTGATGGCAAGCGACGGACATCTGCCTTCGGTTTCGGCGCCGTTGTGGAATTTGTCCATACAGTCAGGGCTGTTCATTGCCAATGTGATTCTCCCGGTTTTCAACATGATTCCAGCGTTTCCGATGGATGGGGGGCGTGTGCTCAGGGCGGCGCTCGGCATGATCATGCCCGAGTGGAAAGCCACTTCGATCGCCGCAAAGATCGGCCAGACGCTGGCGATGATCGGGTTTGTGGTCGGAGTGATTACGGGGTGGCTGGGAGTTGTGCTGATCGCGATTTTTGTTTTTTTGGGAGCGGGTCAAGAGTTGGCGGCGTCGTACAGCCATTCGCTCCTTGAAGGGAAGAAAGTTTCCGATGCGATGAAAACAAGCTTTGCTACGGTTGCGCACAACGATACGCTGGAAGAAGTTTCGAAGCTTTTGCTGAAAGGCACTCAGCATGACTTTCCTGTTGTTTTTGGAACTGAACCTTTGGGCGTGCTGACGCGAGCCGACATCGTGCGCGGAATGGCTTCGGGTGCGGCGAATGCGTATGTGGCTGGATTCATGCGCCGGGATTACGCGCAGATGTCGCCGAGCGATCCGTTGGAGGAAGCGTTGGAGAAGTTTTCACAAACGCAAAACACCCCGATTTTGGTGATTCGCGATGGGCAGATCGTTGGAATGCTGACTTCCGAAACGTTGTCGGAGTTTTTGTTATTCGAGCAGGCAAGGCGGCAGTAGTTAATTCCTGGCAGTCAATCTTCGATATACGCTTCGGCTTCTACTTCGACTAACCATTCGTCTTCCAGCAGCCGGTCAACAAGAACCATCGTGGCCGCGGGGCGGATATCGTGAAACACCTCGGAATGCGCTCGGCAGACAGGGCCGTAACTCGCACGGTCGGTGATGAAGATGCGCGTTCTAACCACGTGTTCGATTTTTGCGCCTGCTTTTTCCAACGCTTGTTTGATGATTTCAAGACAGCGGTGCATTTGAAGGTACGCATCGCCTGGGGCGGCGCTTCGGCCGTCGGCATTGATCGGCGCAGTGCCTGCCACAAACACAAACTTGCCGACTCTCACCGCTCGAGAAAATCCCACGGTGCGCTCATAAGGCGAACAGCCGGTGATCAGAATCCGATCTCCCATCGTTTATCTCCTTTGCATAAGACGGCCGAGTGCGGCTTGCGGCATTCGAGAGCCGCCTTCCCCCAACAGCAGATAATCAATTGCGAACATGTGCTTTTTGATAGCGGAGTTGTTGGAACCAACAATTTCGGCCTGAAGTTCGTTCCGTTCTCGAACTTCAACCTCGCCGAAGTCAATCAAACGCACGGACAAAGAGTCGCTATAAAAGTCCACGGGCGAGCCGAGTTTTTGACCGTTCCAATACAGCTGCACGATTCCATAATCTCTTGCAATACAAAACTGTCCCTTGAGCCGCATGGCGCCAAGTTTTGCGCTTGGGATTTCCCAAATCGCTTTATCTCCCGGCGAAGGATCGTGCCACCACACTTGGGCTGCTCCCGACCACCTTTCATCCAGAGTTTGATTTTCGATTTGGCCGCCTGTGCTGCTGATCAGTTTGAGCGATTCGCCCTCGATTGCGCCTTTGATGTGCGGAATTTCGGGCAGCGGGAAGATCGCAAACGATGCGGCATTCGGCGCTTGAAACGTATCGCTTCCGCCAGGGAGTTGATACCAGAATGCGACATCCGCAAAATCGGCGAGTACATCGGCCCAATGCCAGATTTCAAGATCGAAGCGAAGCGAGGTGGTGAACGGAATATCGTCGCTGATTTGGTATCGGCTTACGCACGTGTATCCGCGATTGCCGGGGCCATCGCACCTAAGTTGATTGTGATATGGCTGTTGAAAAAGCTGGCTGGACGACCACGCGTAACCGAAATAATCTTCGCTGCCTGTGCCGAAGGTCGAAGGAAACGTTTCGCCATTCACGTACACCTTTTCGTCACCTTCGCCCCACCATGCGCTCACCGGGTTTGCAACGCACAACGTGGTGCCGACATAGCGTCCGGTTCCTGCCGCATCGAGAAGTGTCCAATCGCGAAACGGTCTGGTTTTCAAAGTTTCGCGGCGCCATTTGGCTTTGAAGTGCATCGTATCGGGCGTCCACGCCCTTGGAATCCAGGTGATTTGAAGGTTCAACTGCACCGGATGCGTGCCGCGATTGATGAAAAACATCCTTCCTGTTTCGGATTGCGGCATTACCCATCGCGATTCCAGAAAACCGGTTTCCGCAAACGAACTCATCGGAAGCGATGCACTGGCCCGGAACCCCGGAGCGAACCCAAAAAAATCTCCGAGCGGCGCGTCAATGCAATGTTCGTCGTCGAAATCGGCTTCGAACTGTATGGTTCGCAGCAGATCTTCTGGCTGTTCGCTCACATCCTCTGCGTTGGCGCGCACCAAAAGTTGGCTGATGAAACCGGCACCCTCGGGAGTGCGCACCGAAACGATGCCGCCCGGCTGCAATGTCTGCTCTTCGTTGGTGACTTGTTGTTTGATGCTCGAAACAGGCTTCGGATCGAGCAGTTTTGCTGCGGCTTTTTCTGCGACTTTGGATGCATCTTTGACGGCGGCCAACGAAAAACTGCGAACAACCACACCCGGCTCATACGTTCGATAGCCGACGTGATAATAAACTCTGCGTGGATCGCCTCCCACATCGTCCAGCGTGATTTTCAAACTGTTTTGATATGGAATCGGATAGTAACAGTTCCATCCTTGGCCGTGCACACCTGTGAAGGGCGGCGGGAAGTCGGGGTTTTTGGAACCCAACAGATCGGAAAACGGAATGATCAGTTCTGGAAGTTCTTGACCGTCAACGTAGATTCGAAGCGTGCCTGCAGGGTTTGCCGACCAGATGCGCATCACCGCTCCGGGGCCTTTCAAATCGGCCATGACGTATTCGTTGTGCCCTTGTCTTCTTTCGACGCGCAAAAACTGCCCCCAATCGGCGTTGGCGAACCAGTTTTCCGTTGGGGATTTGGCCGCGCGGTCATAACTGCTTGCCTGCGCCATGGTGTAAGCGGGCTTTGAAACGTGAGCAAGGCGCTCCAAGTCGGGCATCTCCAAAAGAAGCGAGCGGATGGAAACCTCGGACGCAGCCGAGGCGGCAGACGTAAGGACAACCAGCGGCAACGCGAAATACCTGCAGCCCGAGTTCATTTGCGCAAGAAACCTCCCAAGATGAACAGTCATTTTAGACCGATTCGGCGACACTTTTCGGGCGGCATGGGGGTATTATTAGATTAGACGCCGAATCCAAACGCTTGTTTGGAGCGGGGGACCCAAGTTTATGGGGTGCATCCTTCGGCCCGTGCGAGGAGGGGTATCTCTTGGCCCTAACCCGTCAGCTAACCCCGCAGGCAGATCGAGAGCATATCGGGAGCACAACGAGGTGCATTCGATAAGGCTCCATGACGACTATCGTGGAGGTTGCAATGCTGACTGTGTTCGAAGTCCGGAACGAGGTTTCCGAAATCGCTCGTTCTGATTGGCACCCGATTCGCAAAGCGCGCAGACTCATCCAGGTATCGCGTGACATTCGCCGACATGCCGACCAAATGGGCATGGGCGCGAAAATGCTGAGCCGCGATACGTTAGATGACGAAGCTGATCGCATGGAAAGGAGAGTGCTGCGGTTGGCTCGCCTCAACAGTGAGGTCTTGGACCTTGCACGCCGCGTGCTCGCTCGGCACAAAAAAGCCGAGCGCAACAAAAACGGAGATCAAACGCGCACCCCCAGTTAGCCTCGCGCCGTTTGATCAACGCAAACGTCGGGGCCGATGCGACGCCGCACCGGCCTCGATGACTTTATTTGAGGGATACTCGCTGCGGATTAGGAAATGAATCAAGAATCGTTTAACGACGCATTGCTCGACAAATTGATCGGAGAATGGCGCATCGAACGCAGTTTGTGAGCCGAACCGTTTATAACGACGCCAGGGTTGAGTGGGTGCTGAATCATCAGTTCGTTCGGATCACGATGGTGGATATAGAATCTCCGCCGAAATATGAAGCGCATGTTTACATCGGATTCAATCACGAAAAGAAAAAATACGTCTGCCATTGGCTGGATGTGTTCGGCGGACAGTTCAGCGAAACGATCGGCGTGGGTACGCGTGATGAAAACTCCATTGAGTTTATTTTCGCAAGCAAGGAAGCAGTGCTGCGCAACCGGTTTAGTTTCGATGAGGCCGGTGGAGAATGGAGTTCGGTTATCGAACAGCGGGGGCCGTTGGAAGATCAGTGGCACACGTTTTGCGCGGACGTTTACAAAAAGCGGTAACTTCTGGCACATGGCAGACTTGGAAAACTTGATGTATCCGCGCTCGGGACGTTCGATGCGCGCATCGAGCTGGGATGTTACGGGCGGAAACAAAGATTGGATCAGTTTCGAGCCAGGCGAAACCAAGACCTTGGCCGAAGTCGGCGGAGCAGGAGTGATTCGTCATCTGTGGTTCACGATCAATCATCGCGACCGGATGTATCTGCGTAATATGGTGCTTCGCGCATGGTGGGATGGCGAGGAGCACCCCAGCATCGAAGTGCCGATGGGCGATTTTTTCTGCTTGGGACATGGAATTGCACGGAGTTTTGAAAACGCCGCGTTCAACACCGTTACGCACGATGACAACGAAGGAGAAGTCGGCGGAGGCATCGCCCTAAACTGCTATTTTGCGATGCCGTTCAAACGCGGAATGAAAATATCGGTGGAAAACCAAAGCGAACTGCTTTGCGACAGTTTTTACTATTACGTTGATTATGACGAGCTCGATAGTTTGGAAGAGGACACCTTGCGCTTCCATGCACAATACCGCCAGGAGTATCCCACATTGGTTCAGGGCGGGCCGCTTGCATCGCGGGGCGAACATTATTGGAATCATATGTCCGATCCCAACTTAAGCGACAAAGAGAACTATCTGATTCTGCATGCCGAGGGCAGAGGCCATTATGTGGGCTGCAACTTGAGCGTAGAAAACATTGACCCCACACCCTGGACAAGGAAATTCGGCGAATTTGAATACAAAGTGCCCGAACTTACGTGGTGGGGCGAAGGCGACGACATGTTCTTTTTGGATGGGCAGGAATGGCCGCCCAACTTGCACGGAACGGGCAGCGAAGACTATCTGACCCAAGCGTGGGGCATGCACAACCGAACCTATCTTTTCGCCGGAACCAGCATTCACGAACATGATGCAAAGCACAAAGACCGCCGGGCGCTGACCAGTTATCGGCTGCACATTCACGATCCGGTTTTGTTTCGAAAAAGCATCCGGTTTTCGATCGAGCACGGGCACGCCAATCTGCAGCAGAACGATTACAGTTCGGTTGCTTATTGGTATCAAACCGAACCGCACGCGAGGTTTCCTCAACTGCCATCGGCGAGCGAGCGCATGCCGCGGTTTTTTAAAACCTAATTGCGAACGATTCTGAAAACCTTGTCGTCGCCTTCGCGCGGCGAGCCGCGGCCGTCTTGGTTCGATGTGGTGAACCAGATCGAACCGTCGGGGGCTTCCTCTACTTCGCGGATGCGCCCGAACCGGTTTTGAAACATGAATTCTTGGCCGATGACTTTTGTGCCTTGAAGTTGCAATCGCAGCAGCCGTTCGCCTTTCAGGCATCCGACAAAAAGATCGCCCTTCCATTCGGGAAACATTTTTCCTGAACAAAAAGCCGCACTGGCGGGAGCGATCGCCGGAGTGTATTCGGCGATAGGGGATTCCATGCCTTCGTGCGTTTGGCGATGGTGAATCACCGGCCATCCGTAGTTCTTGCCTTTTTGCACCACGTTGATTTCATCGCCGCCGCCTGGTGCGTCGGACTGGCTGGGGCCGTGCTCGCTTTGAAACATCGTTCCTGTGCCTGGCTGCCAAGCGATGCCTTGCGAGTTTCGGTGCCCGTAAGACCAGATTTCAGGACGCGCGTTCGGATTGCCTACGAACGGATTGTCGTTGGGGATGGTTCCGTCGTCGTTCACGCGGAGCGTTTTTCCGCAAAGATCGTTCAGATCTTGCGCGCGGTTGCGTTCGAACTTTTCGCCGGTGGTGATGTAAAGTTTGCCATCGGGGCCGATGCGCGCTCTGCATCCGCAATGGAGCATTGATGCCGAAATTCCGCCGACAATGATGCGCGGGTTTTGCAGCAGTCCGTTCTGTTCCACATACCGAACTACGCGCACCGTCGGCGGCTGAGTGTTGGCAACATAAGAAACATAAACAAACCCGTTTTGTGAAAACTTCGGATGGATGGAGATATCCATCAGGCCGCCTTCGCCTGCGTTGATCACCTGTTCAAGCGCAAGCATCGGCTTGGGATCGAGCACGCCGTTTTTCATCACCCTAATTCGGCCAGGGCGTTCGGTAATCAGCACCCGGCCATCAGGAAGAAACGCGATGGCCCACGGAACGGTGAGCCCGGCAGCAACGGTTTCCACGCGATAACTTTCTGAACTCGAGCGCTGGACAGGATGATCGCTGATCGGAGCGCGAGCGGTGTTGGTTCGAATGCCCGTACGCCCTGCCGTGCAGCTGATGAGACAAGCCGCCGCGACGCCGCCGAAGCCCGCAAAAAGCCGCTTCATAACCGAAGCATACATGATCGGTTATTCTTAGAGTCGGATGTTCATTCGAACGGCTCGATTCGCTGCCGCGGCTGCACTCGGAGCAATTGGGCTGCTTTTGTCTTTTGAATTTGCACGCAGATCGGCGCTCTGGACGGCTGTTTCGATCTTAGCTTGGATCTGGCTGGGTTTGGTCGCGTTCGAACTTTTCGCGGGCATTTGGAAACGGATTCGGCGCGATAAATACGATCTGCGCTCGCTCCACGAAATTGATCAAAAGGAACAACTAAAGTCTATTGAAGATGAACCGGTCATTCACGGCGACAATGTGTTGTGTCCTTATTGTCACAACGTTTATTCGTCCGAACTGCCTTCGTGTCCGGCGTGCAAAAAGACTCTCGGCACTTAGCGGTTGCTGATCCAATCGAGAGCGGCGACCTGGTTTCCGTTTGTCAGCTGCTCTTGCCTCAGGATTCCCACTCCGCTTGCATACCACGTTTCAAGCGACAGGTTTGCGCTCCCCAATCGAAACTGGATTGTTACATGCAGCGTGGACTTCGAGACGCCGCCGACGGTGATGGTGTCGGGGCGTTGTTTGCAAACCGCTTCGATTTGCGATGACCCGATGCGGCCCATCGCCGTTCCTGAATAGTTCCAGCCCGTTGTCTTTTCCGATGGATCGAGAAGCGTGATCGGCGGATCGAACCGCACGGAGTTGAGCTCGGACGCAATGAGCACGCCGTTTGACCACGCCAAGCGCGAAGAGCCGCCGGGTCCGGTCAGAAGCCAGCCATCCACGTTGCCCACGCGGATCGGGCCGACGACTTTGACACTCATCACTTTGTCGCCTTCTGGCGACCGCGCGTAATAGCGCCACTCGCGGTTAGGTGCAAGCGGCATATAGCCGGAATTCGAACCGCAGCCCGCAAGAACCAGAACGATGAGGACGATGCAGCAGACCGGGCGGACCGTGTTAGTCGCCTCGCGAACCGCGATCCGAACGGCGGGGCGGGCGCGAACCGCCCGCAGACCTTCGATCCACCGATGCATCAATCATTACGAACGGAATGAGCGCCATCTCTCTTGCTCGGCGGATTGCCCGCGCAACCATGCGCTGCTGACCGGCAGTGTTGCCCGTCTGCCGCGCCGAAAGAATTTTTCCTTGATCGTTGACAAATCTTCGCAAAAGCGACGTGTCTTTATAATCCACGTAATTGATTTTGTTGAGAGTAAGGAAACTCACTTTCCGAAATCTTTTTGTTCGGGCTTTGGCATCTTTGCCTCCGCCAGCGGGGCGCCGTTTTTCGTCGGCTTCGGCAGGAGCCGCGGCATCGGCAGGCTCAGCCGCTTCTTGTTCGATGATCTCTGTTGTTTCGTCGGTCATTGTGCTGCTCCGGTTGGAAGGGTGCGGATTATACCCGCGGGGTGGGTTTATGGGTAAATCCCCCTTGTAACGGTGGCATCGGCCACGCGTTTGACGCCCACGATGTACGCTGCCTCCCTCATGTTGGATTTATGCTGCAGCATGGTGTAAACCACGTTTTGGAAACTGTTGCGGAGGATTTTTTCGAGTTTCGCATTCACTTCGCCTTCCTCCCAGAAGAACGCTTGAAGGTCTTGCACCCATTCGAAATAACTGACCACAACGCCGCCTGCGTTCGCCAACACGTCGGGCACAACCAGCACGCCCTTGTCGGTCAAATAATCTTCCGCGTCGGGCGTTGTTGGGCCGTTGGCGCCTTCCACGATCATGCGCGCTTTGATTTTCTCGCAGTTTCCGGCATGAATCTGTTCGCTTGTGGCGGCAGGGATCAAGATATCGCAATCCAATGCGAGCATCTCATCGTTGGTGATCTTGTCGCATTCGGGATATTCGCAAATTCCGCCTTCGCGTTCGGCATATCGCTGCATCAAAGTTCGAACCGGCAGTCCGTTCGGGTTATAAATTGCGCCGCTTGCGTCGGAAACGGCGATCACTTTGGCGCCTGTTTCTTGAGCGATCGCGGCGGCGTTGCTGCCCACGTTTCCAAATCCTTGAACAACCACGCGCGCGCCGTCGAACGACATGTTCGTAAATTTGCACGCTTCGTGCGCACAAGTGATCACCCCGCGGCCGGTTGCTTCCTCTCTGCCTTGCGACCCGCCGAGCGGAATCGGCTTGCCGGTTACGACTCCGGTAACGGTCGCACCTTTTTGCATGGAATACGTGTCCATGATCCACGCCATCACCTGGGCGTTTGTGCCCATGTCGGGTGCAGGAACATCGGTATCGTGTCCCAAAACGATGTTGATTTCAGAAACGTATCTACGGGTGAGTTTTTCAAGTTCGCGGCGGCTGAGTTTTTTCGTATCAACTTTCACGCCGCCTTTTGCGCCGCCATAAGGAATGTCTACGATGGCGCATTTCCAGGTCATCCACATCGCCAGCGCGGTGGTTTCATCGAGGTTTACGTCGGGATGATAACGGATGCCGCCTTTTGTCGGACCTCGGGTCAGATTGTGTTGAACGCGATATCCCTCGAACACGCGCACGTGCCCGCTGTCCATCACCACGGGAAAGTTCACGATGAGTTGGCGTTTTGGAAGCGATAGAACTTTCAGCAGGCCGTCGTCCAAGTCTAAATACTTGGCGGCATTGTAAAGCTGCTGGCGCGCCATATCGAGCACGTTCGGCTTTTGGGGTTTGGCGGCGCCGATGGTTTCCGACATTCGAATCCTCCGTAGCGTTTCTGAAATTATGCGCGGGCGGCCGTAAGCGGAACTTTCCTCATGACAAAGTACATCGGAACAGCGCACAGGCCGTTATAGATCGCAATTCCTATTGTAGCCGGAACCCAACCGAAGATGTTGTTTGGATTCGGCGGCAGCCCCACAAACAGTTCAATAATCCGGGCCAAGACTGTGCAAATCCCCACCACGCCCGCAGCAGTAACTGGAGTCAATTCCAGGTCGCGCGAGCACAGCCGCGTGCCCAGCATGCACGCGGCAATCCCTGCGGCGATCTCGGCGAACCGTTTATCACCGATCGCAGCGCTTTGCAGAAGACCTTGAAAGAATCCGATCACCGCAGCAGATTCATACGTCGCTTTTGCGGAAAGACAGATCGCAGCCGTGAGCAGAAAACTTGGCCGGATCACTCCGAACATCATTCGCGGAGAAAGCGCAATATCCGCTGCGCAAGCGATAATGAAATAAGCCGCGGCGATGATCACGGTGCGGATCATCGAATCAGCACCCGCGCTTCGCGGATTTTGTTGAAATTCACTGCGGGAGCCAGATATGCGCCTTTATTGCCTGTGGAATGATCCGTCCATACTTCGATCAATCTGCCCACCAAAATCCCTTCGGGATACAGGTCAGTGAGTCCTGCGGTAATCGCCGCATCTTGAGCTTGCGCGTCGGCTTCGCCGGTTAGAAACTCCACAACCATTCTTTGATCTCCGCGCCCTCGTGCGATTCCGATCTCCTGCGACGTCGTCCGCTTCACTCGAATGCCGACGCTGAATCGGGGATGCGTAACCAGAATCGCGAAGCATCGGTTGGACGAAACCAGCGAAACTTGGCCGACTAAACCGGTTGAATGGATGACGGGATCGCCCGCTCGAACGCCGTCCTTCGCTCCGACGTTGAGTTCAATCTTATACTCTTCGGGCCAAAAACTTACGATGTCGGCATAAACGCTTTTGTGCGAAGTTTGTTGTGCCATGCCGAGCATTCCCCGCAGCCGCGTAATCTCCTGTTCCAAACGGGTGATCCTGTCGGGCAGCTGCTGGTTTTCGTTCAGCCGATCTTCAAGGCCGCGCACCTGCTGACGGAGCGATCGTGCATGAAAGATTCCGTAAGCAAAATCGCTGACACAGTTGGCCGTCCAGTTCATCGCGTTGGCGACGGGCATCACCGGCAGCGAGACAACCTCGGACACGACGTCGGTCTGTTGACGAGCCTTCGCTGCAGATTGAAGAAGCCCGAGAGCCCAGCCGATGATCAGCAGGGCTGCCGGCATCACCCACACCGGTCGAGTTTGGCGCATCAGTTTGATTTGACCAGCACTTTGCGCAGCTGGGGGTTTTCGCGGATCGCCGCGAGCACCCTTCCTGCTCCCAGCACCACACACCCAAGGGGATCGTTCGCGATCAGCACCGGGATGCCCGTTTCATCCGAAATCAGCCGATCTAATCCGCGCAAAAGCGCTCCACCTCCTGCCAAAAAGATTCCTCGGTGAATGATATCTGCAGACAGTTCGGGCGGCGACGTTTCGAGCGTAAGTTTAACCGCCTCCACGATGGCCGCGAGCTGATCTTGAATCGCCACGCGCACATCTTCGCTCGAGATCACACAGCTTCGGGGAAGGCCGGTTACCAGGTCGCGCCCTCGAACTTCGGTGGTGAGTTCGGTTTCCAGCGGATAGGCCGCTCCCACCTCGATCTTGGCCTTTTCGGCGCTCCGCTCGCCGATATACAAGTTGAACGCTCGGCGCACATAGTTTGCAACTGCTTCGTCCAGCTCGTCTCCCGCTACGCGGATGGACCGAGCGGCGACAATTCCCGCCAGCGAGATGATCGCAACTTCGGTGGTGCCTCCGCCAATGTCCACGATGAGCGATCCGGTGGGCTCGGAAACGGGCAGCCCTGATCCGATCGCCGCGGCCATCGGCTCTTCGATCACGAACGCTTGGCCGGCGCCAGCCTTTCGGCAAGCCTCGATGACTGCCAGCCGCTCCACTTCGGTAACTCCGCTCGGAATTCCAACCACCACCCGGCGGAACGCGAACCGTTTGCTCGAGGCTTTCGAAATGAAATACCGCAGCATGGCCTGCGTCAAGTCGTAGTCGGCGATCACCCCGTCGCGAAGCGGCCTGATGGCTGTGATGGAGGCTGGGGTCCGCCCGAGCATCCTTTGGGCCTCCTCTCCTACCGCAAGGTCGGTGCCGGTTTCGCTGTCCACCGCCACCACGCTCGGCTCGCGAAGCACGATGCCGCGGCCTTCGGCGTACACGAGGGTGTTGGCGGTTCCGAGGTCAATTCCCAAATCCTCGGTGGCATAGGAGAACAGGCTGGCGAAGAGCTCCTTGAAATTCACTCCTCGCCGCCCTCCAGTTCGGCGGCGCCAAGCCGTTTGGCGAGCGTTTCTTGAGAAACTGCGGACAGGACGACGCACGACCCCGTCATGAACAACAAAGTCTTGGTTTTTCGGCCCTGGGTCGCGTCAATCAACTGCTGCGACCCTTTGAGTTGGTGAACCAGGCGGCGCATGGGTGCGGAGTCGGCGCTGATAATCGCCAGAACATGCTCAGACACAATGTAGTTGCGAAAACCGACATGCAACACCGGGGGAAGGGGCATCAGCAGAGAACCTCCAAACCTCTCTCGATCCGATCGGGAGATCTCGCAGAGTATCCCACTTTTCGACCGTTGAGTTCATCCGGCAGGGGCAAAAAAAGCGGCCCGACAGCGCGTGCCGGGGCCGCTTCGAATCCGGTTTCTAACTTTGCTCAGCCGCCTGGGCCGCCCGCGACTACCGGCCTGCGGACGTTCACGCGGGGATCGTTCGTTCCTCCCGTGTTGCCTCCGCCGCCTCCGCTGCTGGCTGCGCTCGCCACGTTTCCGTTGACGGTGCCTTGGGTGTCTTTCATTACGGGTGCGGTTGCGGTCACCGTGGGCATCTGCTTCGAGGGGACGACCGGCGCGGCCGGAATCACCGGCTCGGCCTTGGTGAAATAGAACACCACTACGGCGATGAGGCCCACCACCACCGCTCCGACGATCACCGGGAGGTCCATTCCGCTGTTTTCTTGTGCCATTTTATGTTTCCTGTAGCGAGTTGCGATTAGTGTCGCACACCCTTTTAGATGATTTCAACCTTTCAATTGGTTCAGGCATGAAAGTTTAGTGTCGAAAATGCCTTGTTCCGGTCAAAGCGATTTTGATTCCCAGCCGCTCGGCGGCTTGAATGACCTCTTCGTCTTTCTTGGAGCCCCCGGGCTGAACCACAGCCGCGATGCCCCATTTGGCGGCCTCTTCGATGCTGTCGGCGAACGGGAAAAACGCATCGCTCGCGAGCACAGCGCCCCGCGCCCGCTCCCCCGCCTGCTCCAGCGCGAGCCGCACCGACTTCACGCGGTTCATCTGTCCGGCGCCGACCCCGATCAGCCCGTTTTTATCGCACACCACGATCGCGTTGGATTTGACGTGCTTTGCGCAAATCCAGGCGGCTTTGAGCGGAAGAATCTCGCCGGGTTCGAGCTTGCGGCTGGTCGGCTCGGTCCAGGTTTCGGAATCGGCTGCATCGGAGGTTTGCGCGAGGGCGGCGCCTCGGACAGTTCGCAAATCCAAGTACGGTTGTTCGGGGAGCAAAGGACACTCGATGATCCGAACATCCTGCCCCCATCCGGCGCGGGCTTCGAACAGCCTTAAGACCTCTGGGCTGGCGCTTTGGCAGGCGATGATTTCGAAAAAGTTTCCTTTTGCGGCGATGCTTTGGGCGAGCGGAGCACCCAACGGGCCGGGAATCGCCACGATTCCGCCGAAAGCTGAAACCGGATCTGCGGCTTTGGCGGTTTCGAACGCTTCGATCGGATCGGTTGTCCAGGCCGCGCCGCAAGGGTTGCCGTGCTT
>JAJPJR010000019.1 GCA_021324165.1 Armatimonadota bacterium | reverse complement strand
TCGCGCTCCAGCGCGCGCATCAGGCCGGCTTCGTCTTCGAACGCCTCCATTCCAAGCTTAGCCAAGGCCGCATTGCCCTCGCTTGGGGGCGAAGCCAGATGAATGAGCACGCGCGACAGTTTTTCGCGCCGGGCGGCAACCGCGCCGTGCCAGCTTCCTCCTTCACCCAACCGGCTCGAGATCACCACCGCGGCCTCGCTTGCGGCATAGATCCATCGGTTCCGGCGCAGGGCGGCGATCCTGTCGAAACGCGGAGACCAAGGAGATTCGCAAAACAGAGCCGAGCAGCGAAGTGAGCGCCTGCACGCAGAGCCCGGCAGAAAATGCGCCCCAAACCCGCCCGCGCTCACTGCGCCGAGAACTCCCATGCTGTCCGACCCTGCCGCCCCGCCTGAGATCACCCCGAAACCCAGCCGCGCAAGCAGCGCGCCCGCCTCAAACGCAGCGCGCGATTCGGCAGGCCTCAGCCGGCGGCTTCCGACCACGGCCGCCAGCCTGCGCATTTCCGGATGGCTTCCCTTCAGCCAAATCAGCGGCGGGGCCAAGCGCCCCAGAACCGTGTGAAGCCGCACGGGGTAACCCTCGCAGCCAGGAGCCAAAGGCTTCCACCCGGCCGCCGCTGCGTCCGAAACCACCTGGGCAGCCTCAGCCCAAAGATCGTTCGAGCCGCACAAGGCGGCAGCTTCCCAAAAGCCTTGGGCGCGCAGAAGGCGCAGATCGGGCCGGCCGCCCGGGCAGCCGTGCTGGAGAATCGGCAGCCACTGCCGCGGAGGCACGGTACCCACCTTCCGGCCGGGCCATCGGCTAAAGAGCAGAACCGATAACTGCGGATCGAAGTGTGATATAGGATTTTGGATATATAAAATTATAGACGAGTTCGGCGGTTCGCGAGATGCAGGAAACGGGCTGTGTGCGGCGAACTTTACCAAGCCCCATTTCCATGCAGAAGCACCGTGAGATCACCGAGCGCCGAATCGAGATGCTGGTGCGGACGCTGAAACAGGCGTTTCTGGGCGAGCCCAGCCCCCTTGGGATCGAGTTCTGCGCGGTTCCGCACCCGAGTCAGCAGGCCGCCGTTTCGGGGCCGTGGAAGCCCGTGAGCCCCGGCTTTGCCTGGGGGCCGGCGTACCGCACCGTCTGGTTTCGCGCGACTGGAACGGTTCCCCGATCGTGGGGCGGGAAAACCGTAGCCGCCGTGCTTGAACTGGGCGGCGAGCGCACGATCTGGAAGTCCAACCAACCCGTTTGGGGGCTGGACAGCGAGCACAGCCTGTTCCGGATCGCCAAAGCGGCCCGCGGCGGAGAAAAAGTTGATTTAATGATCGAGGCGTATGGAGGCAACCCGGACGTTCGGGTGCACGGAACTCCGCCGCCGCGCGCCGAACAGCCGTTCCGATTCGAGACCGCCGAACTCCGCTGCATCGATCTGGATTTGTGGGAGTTTTGGCTCGACGTTCAGTTTGCGTTTCTTTTGATGAAAAACCTTCCTGAAGGCGACGCCGCACGAGAGCACCTGCTTCGCGGTTTGAACGACGCCGCCAACATCTTCAACCCCGCAAAGCGGGAAAGTTTGCAAAGCGCAAAAAAATCGGTCAAAGAAGCCACTGCCGCCCGGCGGGTTGATCGTTATCACTCCGTCACGCCGTTGGGACATGCGCACCTTGATACGGCGTGGCTTTGGCCGCTCGACATCACCATGAAAAAGATGGCGCACACAACCGCCATTCAACTCGCGCTGATGGATCAGTATCCCGATTACGTGTTTGTTCACAGCCAGCCCGCACAGTATGAATGGCTGGAGCAGCAGCATCCGAAACTGTTCGAACGCGTCAAACAGAAAATCGCCAAAAACCAGTGGGAGCCGATCGGAAGTTTGTGGATCGAATGCGATACGAACATCCCGAACGGCGAATCGCTCGTCCGGCAGATACTGTACGGCAAGAGGTATTTCGCAAAAAAACTGGACACCGATTCGAAAACGTTGTGGCTGCCCGACTGCTTCGGGTATTCGGCGGCGCTGCCGCAGATCATGAAAAAAGCGGGCATCGAACAGTTCGTTACGCAAAAGATTTCGTGGAACCAGTTTAACAAGTTTCCTCATAACACGTTCTGGTGGGAAGGGATTGACGGAAGCAGAATCTGGACGCATTTTCCGCCGTCGGACACCTATACGGGCGACTGCGACCCAGCCCAGCTTCGCAAACATCTGACCGCGAACCGCGACCACGCGCGCTCCGATTTCGGGCTTTACATTTTCGGCCAAGGAGACGGCGGCGGCGGGCCGACCGCCGAAAACATCGAAATGCTGATGCGCGCCTCCCGCGCTACCAGCATGCCCCAAATAGAATGGCGCAAAGCGGCAGAGTTCTTCGAAGAGGCCCGTGCAAAAAGCAAAGACTTGCAGAGTTGGGTCGGTGAACTTTATTTCGAACTGCACCGCGGAACATACACATCTCAGGCCAAGACCAAAAAACAGAATCGGGAATGCGAATTCGCGCTGCGCGATCTGGAGTGGCTCTGCGCGTTCGGCCCGAAGTTCCCGACGCACTATCCAGGAGATGAGATTCAAAAACTTTGGAAGCTTGTTCTGCTGAATCAGTTTCATGATATCCTTCCGGGAAGCTCGGTAACCGAGGTGTATCGCGACAGTCAAAAAGATTATGCGCACGTTTTGGATGCGGCAGGCAAAATGATTCAAGGCTGTTTGGACCGCCATTCCGAAACGTTGGACACCTCCAAAACGCAGAAGCCGTGCGCGATGTTCACGTCTGCAGACGTCAGTACCGAAGCCAGAATCCGCGCTCCCAAAGGCGCGGCGCCCACGCACTTGATTTGCGGAGAAGAAACGCTCCCGGTGCAGATGATCGAGGAGTTCGGCGAAAAGTATTGGATTTTCAAAACGCCCGAGGCCGCCCTCGGCTCTGTGTGCATCGCGGATTTTCGCAAAGAGCCGTTTCCCGCAAAGCCGCGCCTGAAAGCCACGCAGCGCCGGCTCGAAAACGACACGTGGGGCGTGCAGTTCGACGGCCACGGAAACATCACCAGCATTCTCTCGTTGGAAGACCAAACCGAATACGTCGAACCCGGCAAACTCGCAAATCTTTTCCAAATCTTTGATGATGTGCCGTTGTTTTGGGACGCGTGGGACGTGGACATCTACGCCCTGGAAACCGGCCACGATCTGATTCGGTGCGAAAGGGAAGAGATCGTAGAACGCGGGCCGGTGCGCGCCGCGATCGAAGTGGAAAAACGGTTCGGCGAAAGCCGCATCGTTCAGCGCATCAGTTTGGGACCCACGCCAGGAATCCGGTTCGACACGATGGTGGACTGGCGCGAGTCAAACAAGATGCTGAAAGTGGCTTTTCCTGTGAATGTGCATTGCAACAGAGCGACGTTTGAGATTCAGTTCGGCAATGTGGAAAGGCCCACACACAGAAACACAACCTGGGACATGGCACGGTTTGAAGTCTGCGCGCAAAAATGGATTGACCTGAGCGAAGGCGATCACGGCGTTGCACTGCTCAACGACTCGAAGTACGGTTTCGATGTGCTCGGAAACACCATGCGCATGACGCTGCTCCGCTCGCCGAAATCTCCCGACCCCGAATGCGATATGGGGATTCACAAGTTTAGTTATGCGCTGCTGCCGCATTACGGATCGTACAACTGGTCGGGGGTGGTGCAGGCGGCTTATGCACTGAACCTTCCTCTCAGATGGCGGTTTGTGGGAAAGCATGAAGGCGCAGCACCTGCGCTGCAGCCGTTCGTGGAGTGCAGCGACTGCGACATCGTGATCGAAAGCGTGAAAAAATCGGAAGACGGGAACGACATCATCGTCCGTTTGTACGAGTGTCACAACGCGCGGGGCAGAGCAGCGCTCAAAATCGCCCGCAAATTCAAACGCGCGTTCTTGTGCGATCTGATGGAAAGCGAAATCGAACAGTTGGAAGTGCGCGGCGGGGTGGTGGAGTTCGACTTCGCACCGTTTGAGATTCTTACGATAAAATTCGTTTTGTAATATGAACAACAACCGAGGCCGACGAAAATGGCTCTGGAGATTTTGGCTGCCAGTGGCGGTTCTGGCGCTTCTTGCGGCGGTCATCGGCAAAGGGTTTTTGGGGCTGATTCCAAAATGGCTCGAAATTCAGTGCGCGCCCAAACGCACGTTCTCTTCCACATCTTCGATGCAAAACCTGAAAGCGGTGGGCACCGCGCTCTCGATTTATTTGGAAACTAACGACTGCTATCCCCCCAAAGACCGTTGGGTTGACGAACTCGAAAAATATATGCACACAGCCGACATGGACGATTCGGAAACCAGAAAAAAACTCCGCGCGCCGGAATTTGAAAACACAACCGACAAATATGGGTTTGCATTTAACGGGCAGCTTTCTTCTAAAAGCCGGACCGAAATAAGATCGCCCGAAAAAACGCCCTGCATTTACGACAGCACCAAAACCGAGCGGAACGCGTTTGACGAAACGCCGCTCGAATCGCTTCCCGATCCGCCGCGCGCAAACGGCAACGCGGCGGTTTATGCCGATGGGCACGCGGGCCCGGTTTCCAAAAACTGACCACTCTTTCTGATCGTCCACGCCCATACGGTCTGATGGCGGTGCAAAAATGTGCATGATCACCGCATCTTCCACAATCTCAACGGAATGAGGGAGCCAAGAATCCAAAACTAAACCTCCGCTTGTGCACGTTGAGTGGGAAGTCTGCCGTGGCCAACTTCTCGGTATAATAATAGTGATATGAACTGGACACGCGCAACAAATCTGCTCTGCTCATCGGCATTCTGCTGGATGTTCGCTGCCGGCGCCATTTCCTCAGAAGTCCACACCGTTCCGTACCCACCGTCGATGGATCCTGTTAGTTTCGATGTTCCCGACTATGCGATGATTTCAGGAACGTCAATAACTGTAACGCCAGCAGGCCAAACCCGGATTACAGTTTCTATGAAGGAAGCTCCTCCAGCGAATCGAACGGGTCGTTGGGCCGTCGAATTATTCTTCGCGAGTCCCTATGTCACCGATCCATACACACTCGGCATTTTGTACCTGCCAGCAGGCGGCGACGGCGTCTCTAATGTTTTCCAAAACGGCACTGCGTGGCTCGTCGATTTAAGAACGAAGTCAACAATCGCTCAACTGACGCCAGAGATATCTGGAACAAGTGTGACGTTCATACTGTCATTCACGCAAATCGGCGCGTCTTATCTCGTCTGGACGGCATCGCGATACTTGCCGTCCGAGCTAACTGAAATAAACGTGAGTGATTCTCTCGTTTCATTGAAGGTCCAGCAGCAGCAAGGGACTCCGCCTCGAAGACCTGGCAGGTTCCCATTTCCTTATGAACTTCCAAAAGCAAGAAAGCCTATTCAGATTCCCGATACCTCGCCAGTAGGTGACCCTTCAAAATGGAGGGACGAGGATGATGTCAACGGCGATGGTCGAACTGACTATGATCTGGAGCCGGACACTCCGATCACTGGAGATTGGCTAGTCGGAGTTTGGGTGATCGACCTGCCGTTTGGATTTGATGAATATGCCGTTTTTATCGGACGCGACCTCAATGGTAACGGGCGATTGGATGCAAACGAAATCCTCTACCAGGTAGGCCAATGCCCGTTGCCTGGCGGAATGGATCAGGGCGACGTTTACGTGCGCCCGGATGGCTCTTTCGTTGTCGTTTGGGAAGTTCAGCAGCCTCATAACAATGGTGCGTGGGTGATCCGATTTGTCTACGACTCGGCAAAGCCGATTGAAGTCCGTCTTCGCGTGTATGTTCAGCGAGGCGACGGCCAGCCATGGGAGTTAGTATGGGTTGGAAACCCTCTTCTCTATCCGTGGAACGATCATGGAAGTAGGGTCGGTCATGACTTTCCCGACCCGATGGGGCCGCCCTCACCGGAACCGATTTGTGCCCAGTTTTCGCACACAGCGTAGGAACCCATATGATTAGATCGCACTTATCGCTCTTTTGCACATCGGTAACCGTTCTCTTGACATCAGCGTGCTGTCAGCAATCGGCCAACGTCAGCAACCGTTCGACAGTGAAGCTCTGGATTCCAAATTCACATGGCACAAAGTCAGAAACAGAACTCGACGTGCCGGCAGAATTGCGCATCAAAAGCGCGACGTGTATTGTTACTGAAAAAAAAGCCGAAGTTGCAATCGAGTTCAACGGGGGGCTGACTCTTCAAACTGGGGCCACGACTGTTGAAGCTTATTTCGACGATCCCAGTGACCGGGCGATCCAGTCTCTCGTTGTCGTATGGACATTGAATTATAAATTCGGTTCTCTGGATGGCTCCGGCATCGCCGCCGTTTACCATCGTGAACTAACGAACGGCAACGAATTATGGAAACGGGTATCCAATTGTTCCGTCAAGTGGTCAGGCAGAGGATTGCGGATAAGCGCAAATCTCGAATCAATAAACATTAAGCCAAATATGATAATTCTGCGAAACGCACCGACTTCACTAATCACAAAATCTCCGCCTTTTCGATTCTCTAACGATGGTATCGCCGCAACGGTTACATTCGGCGGGAACAGAACGCGAAGTCGTCCGCTTCCTGGTCTTCCAGACGATGCGAACGTTCAGAACTGATCCGGGCTTTTTGTCCGCACACGTTGGACCAACTAAGCAGCAGTCACTCCTTTTGATCATCTACGCCCATCCGATCCGCAGGCGGTGAAAAAATGTCCATGATCACTGCGTCTTCCAAAATCTCCACCGAATGAGGAAGCCAAGAATCCAAAACCAAAACGTTGCCGCCCCTCAACTCGATTTCGGTTCGATCGGCGCTTAGTTCATCGCCAAGACCGAATCGAGCCCGGCCCGACAAAATCACGGCGATCTGCTCGTTCTCATGACTGTGCGTTTTGATCACACAGCCCTTCTGCAAAGTCACCTGAGCGACCATCGCCTGTTGACCGCGAATGATCCTTCGCGAAAGAAGCGAAATCGGAGAATCGGCGGACACCTCGTCCCAATTGAAAACTTTCGGCTGCATGCCGGATAAATTACTCGATCCAGTTCGGCTTGCGCTTTTCTAAGAAAGCACGCACGCCCTCTTGACCTTCCGGCGAAACGCGAAGCGACGAGATCGCCTCGGCGCACATCTGCGCGATGTCGTTCGGGTCGGAACTGCCGATTGAGCGGATCAGCGATTTCGCTGTCGCAACTGCCTTAGGACCGTTTGAGAGTATCGAAGCGATGATCTTGTTGACCGTCGCATCGAGGTTTTCCATCGCAACGACCTCATGCGCCAAACCGATTCGCTTCGCATCGGCGGCTTCGATCAGTTCCGCTGTAAGAAAATATCTTCGCGCATTTGCTTCGCCGATTCTGCGCAACGCATAAGGGGCGATCACCGCCGGCGCCAAGCCGAGTTTGGTTTCGCTGAAACAGAACTTGGCATCTTCCGAAGCCACGACGATGTCGCACACACACGCCAACCCGACTCCGCCGCCGAATGCCGCTCCGTGAACTTTGCCGATCACCGGGCATGGGCAGCTGTTGATCGTTTCAAACATCTTGCCGAGGCCCATCGCGTCCGCAAAGTTTTCACTGGCTGAAAGATCAATCGAGCGGCGCATCCATTCCAAATCGCCGCCTGCGCAGAACGATTTGCCGGCGCCGGACAGGACCACAGCGCGCGCATCTGCGTTCGCGAACGCGTCGGTGAGTTCGGCGATCGTCTTGTCATCGAACGCGTTGCGCACTTCGGAGCGATTGAGCGTGATGCGAAGAACGCTGCCCGATTTTTCAACCAATAGTGAGGACATAAAGCTGTTACATTCTAAACACGGGCCAGCGCGTTTCTTCGCCTGGCGCCTGAGTTGCCGCGGCAAGGCAGATACCCACGGTTGCGCGCGTTTCAGAAGGAAGAATGATTCCGTCGTCCCACAGCCGCGCGGTCGCGTAATAAGGAGAGCCTTCCTCTTCGTACTGCCTGCGCACCGGGTCGCCGATCTCGCGCTTCTCTTCATCCGAAATCGCGCCTTTCATCTCTTTGATGGTGATCAGCACTTGTGCGGCCTGTTCGGCTCCCATCACCGAGATTTTGGAATTCGGCCAGCTGAAAAGGAACCGCGGCCCGTAAGCCCTGCCGCACATGGCGTAGTTCCCGGCCCCGTGCGAGCTCCCCACAATCACGGTGATTTTCGGAACGCTCGCGGTGGAAACCGCCTGAACCATCTTCGCGCCGTCGCGCGTGATGCCGCCTTGTTCGTACCGTTTTCCGACCATAAACCCGGTGATGTTTTGCAAAAACACAAGCGGAATCCCCCGCTGACTGCACAGTTCGATAAAATGTGCGCCTTTCAACGCGCTTTCCGAAAAAAGCACCCCGTTGTTCGAAAGAATGCCCACCTGATATCCCATCCAGCGCGCAAATCCGCACACCAGCGTTGCGCCATAGCCGGATTTAAATTCATGGAACCGAGAGCCGTCAACCAACCGCGCGATCAGTTCGCGCGAATCGTAAGGCGTGCGCGGATCTTTCGGAACCACGCCTTCGATTTCGGAAGCGGCGTATAAAGGCTCTTCGATCTCGAAAGGAGGCTGCGAAGACGGCGATGCTCCGAGGTTTTCAACCACGCTTCTGCAAATCTCCAGCGCGTGCTCGTCGTTTTCTGCCAGGTGATCGGTTACGCCGCTGATGCGCGAATGCATTTCGCCGCCGCCCAAATCTTCTGCCGAAACTTCTTCACCCGTTGCGGCTTTCACCAGCGGAGGTCCGGCAAGATAGATCGTTCCCGTTCCTTTCACAATGATGTTCTCATCGCTCATTGCCGGAATATAGGCGCCGCCCGCCGTACACATGCCCATCACAACTGAAATCTGCGGAATGCGCAATGCCGACATCTGCGCCTGCTGATAAAAGATTCTTCCGAAATGCTCCTTGTCGGGAAACACTTCGCTTTGCATGGGAAGGAACACGCCTCCACTGTCCACAAGATAGATCGCAGGCAGGCGGTTTTCCAGCGCGATCTCCTGCGCGCGCAGGTGCTTGCGGATCGTCAGCGGATAGTACGTGCCGCCTTTCACGGTCGCGTCGTTTGCGGCGATCACGCAGATTCTTCCGGAGACCTGCCCCACCCCCGCAACGATCCCGGCGCTCGGCACCTCGTCGTTATAAAGGCCGTTTGCGGCGAGCATCCCGATTTCCAGAAACGGAGTGCCGGGGTCGAGAAGTGCCTCGATGCGCTGCCGGGCTGTGAGTTTGCCCCTTTCCTGGTGCAGGGCGCGGGCCTTTTCGGGTCCGCCTTCTCTCACGTTGGCCCGGAGGGAGCAGAGCGCGTTCACCAACGTTTCGTAATGAGCAGCGTTCGCCTTGAACTCCGCGCTCTTGGGGTCAACGGTGGATCGAAGGGGCTGCATCAGCCGCGATTTTACTATCCCCGCGTGCCGCTGCGTCCCCAAATCCCCAAGGCTTGCGGGGTGAACCTTGGCCCGGCTGTGGAAACAGATTTCAGCGAGATGCCGGGTGAAGCCTATCGGGACGAAAAACCTGCCCTGAACCTACAGGTTTCTGCAAAGAACGCCGAAAGATTTACCAGTGATTTCCTCCGGAGGGAATGAATGTACGAGTCTTATTGGGGATTACAAGAACCACCTTTCAGCCTGACGCCCGACCCGCGATTCCTGTACCTGAGCCGTTCGCACGAGGACGCGCTGATGATGCTCCATTACGCCATCTCGCGCAACAAAGGGGCGGCCATGCTCTATGGAGACATCGGGCTTGGCAAAACCACCGTGAGCCGCAAGCTGCTGGAGTATCTCGACCCGGTGCAGTTTCAGGTGGTGCTCATCGTGAATCCGATTCTCACTCCCATTCAGATTCTGCACGAGATTCTTACCCAACTGGGCGATACGGCAACATCGCGCAATCGGCAGCAGCTGGTACAGCAGCTTCACACCAAGCTGATCGAGATGTATGAGCACGGCCGCCGCGCGGTATTGATCATTGACGAAGCGCACCTGATCCGTTCGACTGCGACGCTTGAAGAGCTTCGACTTCTGCTCAACTGCCAAATGAACGATCAGTTTTTGATGAACCTGCTGCTGTTGGGGCAGCTGGAGCTCAAGCCGAAGTTGGAAAGAGTCCCCGCGCTTCAACAGCGGATTTCCGTTCGATACAACATCCAACCCCTCGATGTGCAGGAGACCGGCGCGATGATCGAACATCGCTTGCGCGTTGCGGGCTTTACCGGCGAAACCGCGCCGTTCACACCCGACGCCGTTTATGAAATTCATAAGCAGACTCGGGGCGCGCCGCGTTTGGTGAGCCAAGCCGCCGACAACGCGCTGCTCATCGGAGCGATGCAGAAAGTGAGCATCATTGACGGCTACTTTATGCATTCGCTGCTCGCAGATCAGCCCGCAGGAAACGGTCGAACACAAAACGATTTAGTGGAGGAATTTAGGGAGGCCGCATGAACTTAGCCGACGCTATTAGAAAGGCAAGCCAACAAACCGGCAGCGAACTTGTGCCCAACGGTCAAACGGTGCCGCCATCTCCAACTGCCCAACCCGATGCGCCCAAAACCCCGGAGACGCACGGCCCATCCGCGCCGACCGTTTCGCTTCGACCGCCGATTGCAGGAACGTCGGAAGTGGTGAACCCTGCCGATCCTTCGCCCATCGTGAATGCTGGCGGCGGCAGCGTGGTGCGGCTCGAACTGTTTTTGTCGCCCGAACAGGTTCATCAGATGCTTCGAGGCATTTTCCAAGGCTCTCATTCGGTAATGACTTTGCGCGAAGCGGCGCAATACCTGCGCGTGAACGCCAAATCGCTGATCGAACTCGCCGAATCGGGCGAACTGCCTGCATTTATGGTGGACGGCGCGTGGAAGTTTCCGCGTCACGCGGTTGACGAATGGATCACCTTGCAAACGCTGAAGGAAACCACCGCCAACGAATCGGAGGAACGCGATGTCGCTTAGTCTTTTTGCAAAAGAGCGGTTTGTCGGGATTGATATCGGCCATTCCGCAATCAAATTTGCCCAAGTCGAAGTTACGGGATCGAAACTGAGGATCGTGGGTTTCGGGATCTGTCCGACTCCTCCGGGATGCGTGGGAGACGGAGTGGTAACCGATGTGGGTGCCGTAGGATCGGCGATCCGTCACGGCATGCGCGAATGCGGGATTCATGCAACAACCGCTAACCTTGCGGTTTCCGGCGCGCCCGTGGTGGTCCGCACAGTGAAAATGCCTTCGATGCCGGCGGCCACATTGAAGAAATCTATCCGATTCGAAGCGGGCCGGTACGTTCCCAGCTCGGTGGAAGACAGCTACATCGAGTGTGAAGTCTTGGGCGAAGCCGAAGAAGGGCAGATGGATGTTCTTGTTGTGGCCTCTCCGCGCGATCTGGTGGAGAGCCGCGTTGCGGCAGCCGAAGCCGCAGGACTCGACGTGGAGATCGTAGACACGGAATCGTTCGCGCTGTTTCGAACGCTGGTGGAGCTGGACTCGGCGTTCAACGGATGGGATAAAGCGATCGCCATTGTGGATCTGGGTGACGATCAGACCAAAGTCAGCGTTGTGGACCACGGCCGATTTGCGCTTACGCGGTGCATTCCGATCGGAGGACGATCGCTCACGCAGGCGCTCACAAACTACTTTAAACTTTCTGAAGTTGAAGCGGAGCAAGGCAAACATGCGCTGGATTTGCGGCCTCTTTGCTTCGAAGAGCCGATGGAGAACCCGCCCCTTAGGGTGATTCAGCCGATGGTGGATGAACTTCTGCGCGAAGTCCGCCGCTCGCTCAACTATTTCCAATCGCAGCAGTCGGACAAAAAGCAGGCTTCTGCAGTATCGCTGATCTATCTGTGCGGCGGTGGAAGCCAGATGGCCGGCGCAAAAGAGTATTTCGCACACAAACTTGGAGTAGCAGTCGAGATTCCCAATCTGTTCGAGAATCCGACATTTCAATACGGCGGCACAACCCCGCAAGACGCCTGGACATCGCTTGCGATCGCCGTCGGCCTCGCCGTAAGACGCCCTTCGGGCGTGCTTGTCGCGGCGTAGGCATCTTAGGAGACGAGACGATGCCGAATGTAAACTTAATATCCGACCGTCGCGAGACGTTCCGTAAAAACGCGAGGAACGCGAGAATCTGGTTCTTGGCGTGCGGCGCGGTTGCCGTGCTTGCGCTCGGAACCACCGGCAGCCTGTTCTTGGCGGCCGAGTCGAAACGAGCGGAAGCGCGCGGCCTGCAGGCGCAGTTCGAAAAACTGTCGCCCGTTCGCGATGAAATCTCCAAAAATGAAGACGCGCTTGCCGTGCTCGCACCCAAACTCACGACGCTGACCAAAGCACGCGAAGCGACCGACCGGTGGTCGGAAATCTTCAAGCATGTAAGCCTGACGCTTCCAAGCGGCGCGTTTCTTACCAACGTGCGGTCCGACCGTCAGTCCGATCCAAGCAAACCCGTTGTGTGCGAATTCACGGGGATGAGCCTCGATCAGAATCTGGTCGGCGATTTTATGCTCGCTCTGCAAAACTGCCCGCAATTGGAAGCCGTTTCGCTCAAATACACCGAAGAGCATCGAGCGCAGCAGGGAACCGGCCTCGAGTTTACGATCGCCACTCAGGTCGTTGGCACCGAAGAAGTGGCAGCGAAAGGCTCAGAGGAGAAGAAGTCGTGAACAAACGCACACCGAACCCGAAACTGTTTGCCGCTATGACAATGGCAGCGCTGGTGATTGGCGGGGCGCTTGTGTTTTGGCAGAACACGGCGCTTCAGGAAGCGCAGTCCATGGTCAACAAACTTTCGAACCAGATCGGAGACGCCGACGGCCTGAAGTCGCATCTGGAGAACTCCCGCCTCAACCTGGTCAAAGGTCAGCAGGAACTTCAACACCTGGAAACCGGCGTTTCGACCGCAGAGTTCGTGCCCACACTTCTGCAAAACCTGGAGACCACGGGCCGGCAGTGCAATCTGCAGATCACTGGCGTGCGCCCGATGGTGGACAAAGGGTCAAGCAAGAAGAAAGGCGATGAATCGAGCCCTGAAACCATGTCCAAGCGAAAACCTTACGTGGAACTTCAGATCGAGGTGAAGGCAGCCGGGATGTTCCCGCAGCTGATGGAGTTCCTTAAGAAATTGGAAGAGTTTCCAAAAATCGTTGCTGTGCAGTCCATCAGCGTCATGCCCAAGATCAAAACCGACGGCCTCACGATTGACCGGCTGGAAACCACGATCAACCTTCGGGTGTTCGTGTTCCCGACGCCGGGCCAAGACGATGCCCAAGTCCCAGGAGGAGTTTAGTGGAAGGCCAGATTCAATCCCAAAAGCCTAACAAGACCAAACTGCTTGTGATCGCTGCGCTTGGCATCGGGTTGGCGGCGGTCGGCGTGTTTCAGTTCACTGCTTCTTCCGGGAAGCCCGAGAAGAAGGCTCCCGCAATCGTTGACCGCTCGAAAGAAGCAGCCGCGGACGAGAACCAGAAAACTCGCACCGCTATCGAGCAGAGCCTCACCGCACAGCTGGCCAAACCGAAAGACCCGTTCAAGCCGATTCCGCTCGCAAAAGATCAGGACACCGAAAACAGCGCCTCGACAGTTGTGAAGGCTCCCACCGACGCGATTCAGCGCCCGAACGTGAACTATCGAGGGCCGGCACTCGCAAACCCGACAATGCCGCCGATGGCTCCGAACGGCGCCGTTACGGCAGGAGCGCCTTTGCGCGCACCCGACGAATTCGCATACAAATTGGTGGGAGTGGTCAGCGGACCACGGCCCGTGGCAGTTTTTCAAGATGATGCCGGACATCAGAAACTTGTTCGGCAAGGAGAACCCGTGGACGAAGGCAGCCGCGTGATTGCGGTTTCCGACGGCCAGGTTGTCGTTCAACACGGCAAAAAAAACCTTACGTTGTCAGTTGGAGGTAGGAAGTAATGCTAAGGAATGCTCTTAGAACATTCAGCGGCGCGCTTATGCTCGCGGCTTTCATCTGCTCTTTTGGGCAGGTAAAAATATCAGGTGCGTCGGTAAACGTTCGACCGGATTGCGTGGCCATTCATGTGGATGGCACCGACATTCCGCAGCCGAAACTGATTTCCGATTCTGATAACTTCGTCATTGTGCAGTTCCTCGGCGAACTGCAAACGCGAGCCCGAACTTTGCAGATCGGCAAGTTCGGTGTTTTGACCGCAAAACTCGCGCAGTTCGCCATGCGTCCAGCAAGAGTGCGCATCGCGATTCGGCACACCAAGCCGGTCGCGGTTGTGTTTACCGAAGATGTGGACGGCTGGAACATCATCATTTCGACGCCCAAGTTGAACCCTTCAACCAACGCCGAAGATCACGATGCGATGGCGCAGGCGATTCAGCAGCTGGCTGCAGACGCCATCGTCTCGACGGTTGCAGGAACGCCGAAAACTGCGCCCGATACCGAAGCGAAGGATAAGACGAAGACTCAGAATACGACTGTCTCTTCGAACCAGGATTCGCAGGAGATGAAGCAGGCGATCCAACAGCTCGCAAACGAAACGTCGCAAAGCGCAGCTCCATCGAACCCTGAGCCGAAAACCACAACCACGCAGTCCAAGGGCGTGAAAACTCAATCACCTGTTACCGAAAACACACCGGTCACCTCGATTCCAAAGATGATTCAGAAGGAAGCCGCGCTTGCTTCGGAAGTGGTGAAATCGAGCACGACGGTGAACACGGCGAAAATCAGAACCGATGACAAAACGTCAAAGACCAAAACCAAAGACGACGATTTCGGTGCGCTTCCGCCGATCAAATACAACGGAACCGTGATCCCCTCCCAATACGGCAGGGTTAACCTCGACTTTTCGGATGCCGATGTCGTGGCCGTTTTGAAGGCTCTCTCCCTCCAGGTGAATGTGAACATCATCATTTCACCAGGCGTGACAGGCGGAGCCCCCGAAGCAGAACCGAAAGGCAACCCGATTCTTCCAGCGGCCAATTCGAATGAGGCTCAGCCCGCGAATCCCAACCTTCCTGCTCCTGGAGCGGGCGGAACAGGCGGTGCGGCGGCTTCGCGCCGCATCACTCTCTCGCTGAAAAACGTTACCGTTGAAGAAGCGCTCGACTTGGTGACGGCGCTCTCGGGATTGCGGTACGCAAAAATCGGCAATTCGTACATCGTTACGACCAAAGCCGAATACGCCGACACGGTGCGCCAACTCGCCGACCGCGGCGTGGCAAGCAACGAGGTCCGTGTTCTGCCGATCATCAGCGGGCAGTCCGCTCAGATCAAAGATGCGCTGTATCGTTGGTTTGGACGCGAGACGATCGAAATCTACCTTCCTTCGGAAGCGGGTTCGGTTTCGCCGCAGATCAGCACGACCACCAACAGCGACGGTTCGAAAACCTCGCAGGCGAGTTATGCCAAGTCGCCCGCCGCATCCGATCCGTATATCGTTCTGATCGGATCGAAGAAGTGGGTTGATCAAGCCGAAACGCTCGCAAGGCAGCTCGATCTTGACATCATCCAAACACAAAAACTGAAAGAGCAGATTGATCGTCAGCGGGCGCGCGAAAGAGCGCAGATGGATCGCATGGGTGCAGGAACGGCAACCCGCGCGATCTATGAAGTGCAAAACGGCAAGGCCGACGAACTGAAAAAAGCGATCACCGAATCGTTCGTTGACGTGCATATCATGACATCGCCCGCCAACAGCCAAAAACAGGTGATGATTCTGGAAGGCCCGGACGATCAGGTTCAGGGCGCGATGGAATCGCTCGCACAACTCGACACGGGCACCGTGTATGGCAACGATGTGGCGATCTATAACGTGAAGTTCGGCGATCCTCGCGCGCTGCGCGAAGAGTTGATCGTGCAAGTTCCTGGTCTCAGGTGCACGGTCGGCCCGAACCACGCTGCGACGCCGACGCTTTACAACCCGGGCGAATCAGCAGCTCAAGGCACGCAGAGCACTCAGGGTTCGCAAGCAGCATCCGGCGGAACGCAGCAGGCCGAAGGCGGCCAAGGCGAAACAGGCGGAGCGAAAACCACCGGCGGAGTGAAAGGCGATACAGCAGAAGTTAAAGGTCTGGCGCTTCCGTTCGAAAACATGGAATCCACCGCCGTGCCGATGAAACTGATTCTGCGCGGAACGCCCGATCAGATCAACGAAGCGATCGCCTATCTGGCAAAGATTGACGTTGCTCCCAAGCAGCTCGCGCTCGAACTTCGAGTGATGGAGTTGACGAAGGAAGATGCGATCAACGCTGGAATTGATTGGAACCTGTTCACAGGCGGCGCGGTGAAGCTGATCCGGTTGAACAACTCTCAATCGGATTTCAGCAACTCTACGAACGTTCACATCCGCGGCGGAGGCGACGTAACGGCTTCGCTCGATGCGATTGCGAACAGAAACAACCTGATTGCGCGGCCCAACCTGCTTGCGGTTGATGGACGTCAAACCGAAATCTTCGTGGGCGATGTGATCCGATATGTGGAATCCATCACGTCGAGCCAAAACGGCCCGAGCATCACCGCGAAAGAGCTTCGAGTGGGAGTGCGGCTTGCCGTGCTGCCAAGAATCGGAGACGATGGCAACATCACGATGGACATGCGCCCCGTTGTGAGCTTCTTGAAAGGCTTTTCGCAGCCGGTCGAAGGTGTGAACCTTCCGCAGACGAGTGAGCGTGTGGTGCAGACCACCGTCAACTTGAAAAGCGGCGAAACGATCGCGCTTGGCGGACTGATTCAAGATGAAGACCGCCGTCAAGCCAGCGGCGTGCCGATTCTGATGGACCTGCCGATCGTTGGCCAGCTGTTTAGAAAGACCACGAACACTCGCGTGAAAACCGAAATCGTGTTCTTCCTTACGGTGCGCTCGATTGACGGTCCCGCAACCGCTGCAAACGTTCCGCTTCCTCCTTCAAAGGAGGGCGGCATGAAGAGCGGGGGCGGCAAGTAAACTTCCTCTCCCTCCTGCTAAAACCCCGGCCTCCCCGAACCCATCGGGGGGGCCAATCTGATGAGATACCGCCCTTGTGAATCCGTTACGTTGTCGGTTCCACATATCCGATTCGTCCGGACGAATCGAGGTAAAGAGTCAAAAAGAAAGTCTGACTGCCAACCTGCAGCCTTAGCGTTTCACACTCCTTAAACGTTGTTCCATGGATTGTTATTCCGGCGTTGGGCAGGTGTGTTCTCCCGGCAAACGACCAGTGATTGACCGGTTTCAAAAAACCGGATGCCTCGCCCAGCCCGACCGGATCCAACGCGTTTGGAGCGAACATGCGCTCGTCCAACTTTCCTGCGGCGACGCCTTTCATCGCGATGACCAATCGCGCGGTTTTGGCCGGCTCGCTGTCAATCTTTTTGGATTCGATTGCAGGATCGTATGGCAGCCGCAGGTATCGGTGCGTCGCCAACAGTTCGAATTCTCGAACACCTGAATAATCGCAGTTCGTGAGCACGATCACGGTGAGATCGTCATCGGGATAGCGGCAAAGCCATGTGTGAAACCCCGTTCGAAAGCCGCCCGAATGATCCAGCCGGCGATGACCCAACAGGGTTTCGAGCGTCCAGCCGTAAGAGTAATCGAGCCATCGGCCTGAATCGGACACGGCGCCTTCCCAAAGCTTTTCGGGATGGTTCAGAATTCTGTGCTGTTCGAGCGCAACAATCCATTTTGCAAGGTCGCGCGCGGTTGTCAAAACTGCGACATCCGGCCGCGAGTGAAGGTACTGGCCCAGCAGCCATCCCCGCTTCGGCACGCCGTTTTGCAAACGATATCCTTCGGCGCGCTGCGGGACGACTGCGGAATTGTCAATCACAGTTGTCTGCGTCATTCCTGCCGGTTTGAAAAGATGATCGCGCACGAACTGACGATAAGAAACACCTGAAACTTTTGCGACGATCATACCAAGCAGCGCGAAATTCGGCCCGCTGTAATGAAACTCTTGGCCGACCGGCGCAGCCATTTTCAAATTGAAAAACTGCCGCAGCATCTCATTATCGTCTCGCGGCCCCAACACCTCGGCGTCATAAGGGATCGTATCGAAGCCGAAATCCTCGGGCAAACCAGAACTCATCGTCAACAGATGACGCAGTTTTATGCCTGCCCAAGAAGCGGGAGTTCCGGGAATGTATCTGCTGACGGGATCTTCGACGTCGAGCTTTCCCTGCTCGATGAGGAGCCGAACCGCCGCTCCGCAAAACATCTTGCTGATGCTGGCGATTTCGAAGCGCGTGTCGTTCGTCGCCTTTGCTTTCCATTCCAGATTCGCAAAGCCGTATGCGCCCAGCCGAACGATCTTTTTGTGCCTCACGATGGCGAGCGTCAATGCCGGAACCCGCTGTTTTGTCATCAGGGATCGGATTTTCGAATCAAGGTCATCGGCGATCCCGACGGAGGTAAGCCCAGACACCAACAAAACAGACAGCGGCGTTCGCATGGGGAGAGTGGAAGCCATAATCCTCCATTATCCTCGAATCGCTCCCGTGCGACGGATGTCAATCGGCAGAACCGGAAGCGCCTTGCCGGGACTATGACAGATTTAGGGGCCGAAAACTCCGCAGAAGCCGCCTTTGGCGAGAGAAATCTGGCGCGAGCCTGATACCCTCTTAAGGGACGATGGCGTATCTTATCGGCACCGCAGGTCATGTGGACCACGGCAAGACTTCGCTGATTGCGGCGCTCACCGGCATTGACGCCGACCGCCTGCCCGAGGAAAAAGCGCGCGGGCTGACGATTGACATCGGCTTCGCGCATATTGATCTGCCCGAAGCGGGCCGGGTTGGAATCGTGGATGTGCCGGGACACGAAAAGTTCATAAAAAACATGCTTGCCGGCGCCTCGGGCGTTGATGTCGCGCTGCTATGCGTCGCGGCCGATGAAGGAATCAAACCCCAAACGCGCGAGCATTTTCAGATTCTTGAAATGCTGGAAGTGAAAAAAATGGTTGTTGCAATCACAAAATGCGACGCTGCGGACGATGCGCAGATTGACCACACTCGCGAAGAAATCAAACAGTTTCTGCTCGGAACGGAGTTTGAATTGAGCGAAATCGTGAACGTTTCTGCGAAAACCGGCAACGGATTGGAAGCATTGAAATCCCTGCTCGATGAAACCATCGCCTCACTGCCGCAGCGCGCCGAATCGAAAGATTGGATTCTGCCGATTGACCGCGTGTTTTCGGTGCAAGGGCACGGAACGGTGATCACCGGAACGGTTGCATGCGGCTGCGTTAGGGTGGGCGATGAACCGGTTTTGGTGCCGGGAAACCGCAAGGTGCGCATCCGTTCGATTCAGATGTACGGCGAATCCGTGCCGTTTGCCGAAGCGGGCAGCCGTGCAGCGATGAACATTGCGGGCGCAGAAAAGCAGGAGCTGCATCGCGGACAGGCGTTAGGATCGCCGGGGTTTGTCTGTGAAACGCGCTGCATCAACGTCCGCATTCACCGCGGCTCAACAATCCGGCACGGCGAACGGATCAGGGCGCACATCGGCGCAGGCGAGTTTATCGGCAGAGTGTGCGCTTTTGAAACCGAACCGGGAGTCGTGCAGATTCGGTTCGAAGAAACCGTTGCGTGCGCGCCGTTCCAAAAGATCGTCATTCGCAGATATTCGCCGCTCGAGGTGCTCGCTGGCGGAACGATCGTCACCCCAAACGCAACCAGGAAGCGAAAACGAGAACAACCGATCATTGCGCAAAGCGAAGGCGCTTTGGAAGCAAGAGTTCTGCAAGTGCTGCAAAGCCGACCCGAGGGTGTGGAAACGAATGAGGTTTGCGAGGCGTTGGGGCTTTCGCCGCAGGCGCTTGGCGATCCGTTCGAGATTCTGAAATCAAGCGGCCAAGCGGTGGGCCTTGCGGGCGTATGGTTCTCCGCAGAACATTACGAAACCGTGTGCGGCGGGGTGCAAAATGCCGCGATGGAGATTCACAACGAAAATCCGGCTGCGGCTTCGATGCCGAAAACTGCCCTGATGTCTCGAATCAGATGGCGCTGGAGCGCCAAGGCGTTTGACAGGCTGATCGCAAAAATGAACGAACAGCGCAAGATTGATCTGATGGGTTCAGAAGTTCGTCACCCAGATTTCACGGTGCGGTTATCAGAAAAACAGATTGCGCTGCTATCGAAAGTCTTGCAAGTGATGGAAGCGGGCGGGGCGGCTGCGCCTTCGCCCCGCGAAATCGCCGCGGCGCTGGGAGTGCCGGTACAGGCGGTGGAAGAGATTCAACGGCTTGGAATCGCCGCCGGAAAAATGACGCAGATTGAACAAAACTTGACCTATTCGAATGCGACTCTCGATCAACTTGTGAGCGGGCTGAAACAGTTGGGAACGCGGTTTACCGTGGCGCAATTCCGCGATGCGACCGGCAGTTCCCGCAAATTCGCTCTTGCGCTGTTGCAGCATTTCGACACTCAAAAAATCACCCGCCGCGTGGGCGATGAAAGAATCGTGGTTTCGAAGTAAACTCCGCGCATGCCTCCGACGTTGGCCGTGATCATGCCGGCATATGACGAACAGCCGCGCATCGAAAAGACGATCCAGCGGATTCGCGAGTATTTTTCAAACGAAAATTGGGACTGGTCGCTGATCGTGGTGAGCGATGGGAGCAAAGATCAAACGGCACAGATTGTTTCACGCATTGCGGAAAACGAGCCGCGCATTCGTTTAATCGAATACCAGCCCAATCGCGGCAAAGGATATGCCGTGAGAACGGGAATGCTGGCTGCCGATGCCGATTTTCTGCTGCTTTGCGATGCCGATCTGGCAACACCCATCGAAGAACTCGAAACACTTGCGGCCGCACACGCCGACATCGCAATCGGCAGCCGCGCGTTGGACCGCGCAAAACTGGAAGTGCACCAGCCGTGGCTGCGCGAGTTTGGAGGGCGGGTGCTGAACAAGATGATACAGATGCTGGCGGTGAAAGGGCTGAAAGACACGCAGTGCGGCTTCAAACTGTTCACCCGCAGCGCCGCAAAGGCGATCTTTCCTCACTGCAAATTGAACGGCTTCAGCTACGATGTGGAAGCGCTGATGATCGGAAAGGCGCTGGGGTTTTCGATCGCGGAAGTTTCCGTGAGGTGGGCACATCAGGAGGGTTCGAAAGTCAAAGTTCTTCGAGACGCGCCCAGAATGCTGCGCGATCTTGTTGTGCTGCGGTTTACTTTGAAATCTCGTCTCGGCGGCGGGTGAGTTCGATGGAACTCTTAGAATTTTGAAAACCTGTGCCGAAGCAGAGTCCAAAACGCTTCCACGCCGTCAGTCCACCGGATTTTTTTGCCTTCCTCTTTGCCGCGCGGTTCATAACTGATCGGCACTTCATAAATGTTTTGTCCCATGCGAATCGCTTTGGCCGTAACTTCGGGGCAGAACTCGAAGCGATTGCACACTAAGTTCATCCGCTTCAAAATGTCGGTTCGAAACGCTTTGTAGCAGGTGGCTTCATCGGAGATTCTTCTAAAAAACAGCACGGCCACCGCCCAGCGCAGCAGCAGGTTCACAATCTTGTTTGGCGCGGCCATGTTCTTGTTCATTCCGTGCGCAAACCGCGTGCCATAAGACACGCCGGTTTTGCCTTCGACGATCGGCTGAATCACCGAAGCGATCTCCTCGGGGCGGTATTCCAAGTCGGCGTCTTGAACGATGGTGATCGCGCCGGTCGCATGCTGCAAACCGGTGCGTATCGCAGCGCCTTTTCCCATGTTCTTCTCGTGGCGCACATAAACGATTCTTTCGCCATACGAGCGGGCGATTTCGCCAGTTCGGTCTTTGCTGCAATCGTCCACCACGATGATTTCAGAATTGAGCGGCAGAGCGATCAAGCGATCCAGCACGGCAGCCAGCGTCGCCTCTTCGTTATAAGCAGGCACGAGGATGCTGACTTTGGGATCGGATTCCAGCCGCTCGGCTGGCATTTCTGCTGGCTCGGTTTCCATTTTCATTCGTTTGTTGGCCTAACGTAAATTCGCACCCAACAGTTTCGTTCGGTGAACTGTTCAACCATTTTCCACTTTTCGCCCTTGAAAATCGGAAACAGCAGACCGTAAGGGCGGAGCGGCGTTTTGTACCGATTCCCCAAGAAAAACTCGTGTCCCTGCAAAAACTCTGTTTCCGACCTGAATTGCATTTCGCGGCTGGTGACCGCCGCCCACCGCACTCCCAGCGCATCGAGTGATCCGGCAAGGTTCGTGCCATCCACCGCCGCTTCCGAAACCAGGCCGGATTGCACGATGCCATCGGCCGACCATTGATCGAGCATATATGGAGAAACCAGAACGTTCGGGTGATCCTTGGCCCAAGCGAGGAACTTAGCGGCAGCCGGCCGGAAGTTCTCTTCATAAACTTTCTGCCAGCCGTTCACCATCGCAAGGCAAACCAGGCCGAGGCACCCCCCTGCCGCCGGAGCCAGCGGCTTTTCGGGCCGAAACAGGAAAAACAGCCAGCCCACCAGGGCGAGCGCAATCGCCAGTCCGCTGTGAACGCCTCCGATCGCCGTAACCACGAACGGAACCGCCAGCAGATGCGCCAGCACACCCCCTCGTTCGAGCCAAGAACTCACGGCGGCCAACACCAAAAGCCACACCACCCAACTGGTTTGGGTGGAATAGAAGTACACGCCGCCGACATCCGCGAAGCGGGAATGCACCAGCTCCCACCAGGCAAGCCAACCGATCAGCCAAAGCCCTGCAAGCAGGCTGGTCTTTGAAAACCGGATGAGCCCGATCACCGCAAGCCCAAGCACCACAGCCGCAGCCGCGCCGAAAAGAACCTTTGAAAGCCTGCCGCCGCCGCTGATCTTTTCGCTGGAAGTTTCGTCGGCAAACGAAACGAGTGCGCCCGCTGCAACGTACTGCGCGACTCCAAATCCCGCCGTGCCGCGTTTTTGAGTTTCGTTCGAATACGTCTCAACTCCTGCCGAACTCCCAATCTTCAGCCAAACGGCAATCGGCGCGATGCAAACCGCCGCAAAAAAAACGGGCAGAACAAAATCCAGAAGTTTGCGCCTGCTTTCTGCGATCTGCACAATCGCCACAAAAGGAGGAAGAATCAGTCCGTTGTATCGCATAGAAAACGCCGCGAATGCAGCCAAGTATGCCCACGTCCAACGCTTCTGCATTGCGAGCAAAAACGTCCACGCGGAAAGCGCAGCGAAAGGCATGTGCGAAGTGCAGTTGAGCGCTGTGATGACAGAGTATCGGTTGCCGATTATCACGGGAACAAGAAAACAGACGCCGACAAGGTCGAACCGTTTTGCAATCCGAAGCAGCGCAACACCAAACGCTGCAAGCGATACGATTCCGATCGCTTTTGCCCATGTTTCTTGAGCCGCAGGCGATGCGTTCGAAAACGGCTCGAGCAGGGCGGGATATCCGGGCGGAAACTTCTGCTGCGTTTTGTGCCAGGCGGAAAAGTCGCGCGCTTCCTGCTTGTACACATAGTAATCGGGATCAGGAGGCGGCCGATCGAACGCGAGCCCGATCACGAACAAAAGAATCACCAACAGGGCGGCTTTTGCCAGCGCAAGATCGAGCGAACGCAAACGCACGTCTCGCGGAAGGTCGCCGATCATGGACATGGATGCCCATTTTGCCGCAAATCGGGCCGATGGATGTTAAAATGTGCGCAGTGAAGAGGCTGGACTGCATCGTGCGCACAAACAAGGTCGAGGAGATTAAGTCGGCGCTTGAGGAAGTGGGGATTTTCGGCTTGACAACCGAGCCGGTGAGGGGCCACGGCAGGCAGCAGGGAAGAACCGAGTTTTATCGCGGCAGTGCCTATTCGATCAACCTTCTTCCCAAAGCGCGCATCGAACTGATCGTGCGCGACGACCAAGTGGAGCCGGCAATCGAGGCGATCTGCGCAGCGGCACGCACGGGCGAGATCGGCGATGGAAAGATTTTCGTCGCCGACGTGCTCGACGTGATCCGCATTCGGACGGGCGAACGCGGAGATGCGGCGCTCTAAAAATCCACCACGGGCAGTTCCGATCCGCGCGTCTTCTCGTGATAAAGCAGCGCGCACGAAAGTCCGACGGCCAGTGAAAACGCGGCGATATAGGAGCGCTCGGCAAACCACCCCGTTACGGTGCTTCCGATCAGCGTGAATGCAACGATGCCAACGGGCGCAACGCACAACGCTCGGTGCAGCGGGTTTCTCAGTTTCAAAAACATCACGATCACGGTGCCGAAAAGGAATCCGTAAGCAAGCAGCAGAGTGACCAACCCCACGAGTCCGCTGTGCGCGAGCACATACCACCAGGTGGTGTCAATCCAAGTTTTGGGAAGCGAGCGATCGGTTCCGGGAATAGGAACTCTTCCAAAAAGTGTGCCCGGACCGCCGCCGAAAAGAGGGTTCGCATAAAAGTACGGCTTCGCGACGTTGATCTCGCGTTCGCGCGTTACCAGACCTTCATCGAAAAGCACCGCCCGTTGACTGGATACTTGAAAACGTCCCATCGCGCGATCCCACGATTCGGAAACTTTTTTCACGGCTGCGGGGCCTGACATCAACACAAGAAGCAGGCAGACCACCATCGCGATTCCTGTGGAATACACCGAACGCAGCCGCTGACGAAGGGGCATGCACAAAAGCGTGATCGCGATTGCCAGAGCCATTCCCACCCAGTGAATGCGCCCGCGGTCGAGAAACAGAATCCAAAGCCCGCTGAGCGTGCCCGCGATGGAAAGGTATCTCCACAGAGGACGTTTCGCAAATCCGACCATCACAACGGCATAACTCGTGGCGATGATGCACATCGCCAAAAAGGTGGTCTTGACCGCAGTATCGCCATACGATCGGGTGCTCATCGAACCCCAGCCGAGCCTGCGCACGAAATCTTTCACTTGCGTATCGTTTCTGAATTCCACCGCAGTTGCGATGATCGCCGAAAGAATGAGCGCCGCAAGCAGCGTGAAAAAGAACGGCTTCCAAACCTTGCCGGAAGAAAGCGCCAAATACGCGACGAGCGCCAGAGTGAACAACAGCCAGCCGTCATTCTGATTCATCATGTACTCAGTTCGGTTGTTGAAAAAATATTCGTAACACATGTAGCCGGCGGCATACGCAAATGCGATAATCGGCGGCCATACCAACGAAAAATAGATCGGCGGTCGTTCCTTTTCGCTCGCCCAATAAGCGACTGCCGCAACGAACGTCATAAAGAACAGCAGCTCCGCGGGGCCGAGTGCGTTGGCAATTCTTAATCCGAACTGACGTTCGTCCAGCCTGCCATAAAACAGCGTGTGTCCCCAGATGACGGCCATGATGAAAAGCCATTCGTGACGCACGATCATCAGCGTCATCAGACCGATGACCACCGACGCGCCAAACAGAGGGAGCGCAAACCGCGACTCCGGCTCGATGAGAAAGATCAGCCCGGAAGCCAGCAAAAGCACGGTTGCGATGATCGCAAGCCAAACCGCGCCGCCGTTCCGAAGTCCGCGGCCTTCGGGCCGGCCTTCGAAGAACCGCGCAAGTTTGATGGTGAAGTTCGATAGACTCATGCAGGTTCGGCGTTTTTTGCCGCGATCTCGGTGGCGATTTTACTCAAAGGACGTTGCGAATCGGGCTTCGGGTGTTGTGATCAGAAGGAAAATGGTAGACTTAATTCGATGTCCCTCGCCGTATCTCACCACATAAAAGACCCTTCGCTCGCCGATTCGGGCCGCCGCCGCATTGAATGGGCCGCCAAAGATATGCCCGTTCTCAAACTGATCGCCCAACGGTTTTCGGCAGAAAAGCCGTTGAAAGGGCAGCGCATCGCGGCCTGTTTGCACGTGACCACCGAAACCGCAAATCTGCTGCTGGCGCTGCAAGCCGGCGGCGCGGAAGTTGCGATCTGCGCAAGCAATCCCCTAAGCACTCAAGACGATGTGGCCGCCGCGCTTTCGCACCATTTCGGCATCGCCACGTTCTGCATCAAAGGCGAGGATAACGACACGTATTACCGGCACATCAATCAAGCGCTGGACATCAAGCCGACCATCACCATGGATGACGGAGCCGACACCGTCGGCGTGATTCACAGCGAACGCCGCGATCTTCTCGACACGATTATTGCGGGAACAGAAGAGACCACGACCGGCGTCATCCGCCTTCGAGCGATGGCCGCCGACGGCGTTCTGCAATATCCGATCATCGCGGTGAACGATGCCGACACAAAACATCTTTTCGACAACCGTTATGGAACTGGACAATCTACATTGGATGGCATTCTTCGTGCAACCAACATTCTGCTTGCCGGAAGAACTGTGGTGATCGCAGGCTACGGCTGGTGCGGCAAAGGCGTTGCGATGCGTGCAAAAGGGCACGGCGCTCACGTGATCGTTACCGAAATTGACCCGACCAAAGCGATCGAAGCCGTGATGGACGGTTTTGCGGTGATGCCGATGGACGAGGCAGCGCCGCTCGGCGATCTTTTTGTAACGGTTACCGGATGCAAAGATGTGATCGCCGAAAAGCATTTTGAAAAAATGAAGGACGGTGCGATCGTTTCCAACTCGGGCCATTTCAATGTAGAGATTGATATTCCAGCATTGGAGCGCATGGCGAAAAAGCGCGAAGTCCGCCCGTTTGTTGACGAATACAAACTGCCAAGCGGCAGATGCGTTTATCTGTTGGGAGACGGCAGGCTGATCAATCTTGCGGCAGCCGAGGGGCACCCCGCAAGTGTGATGGACATGAGTTTCGCAAATCAAGCGCTGTGCGCTGAATATCTTGCCAAGACCGGCGCTTCGCTTGCCAAAGGCGTGTTCAAAGTTCCCGAGGAGATTGACAAACAGGTCGCATCGCTCAAACTCGAATCCATGAACGTGAAGATTGACCAGCTCACCCCCGAACAGCAGAAGTATCTTTCCAGCTGGAATGAAGGCACGTAAGTCGGCTGGTAAGAAAGCATTCTCATGCGCGGTTTGGTACGACACGCCGATTCCGAAAGCGACAGTTCGCTGGGGAACCGCCTTCGGCGCAAGCGGTTCGAATATTTTCATCGTTTGCTCGACACCGTTCCTCGTCCCGTTCATATTCTCGACGTAGGTGGAACGCAGAACTTTTGGAAGCAGATGGGAATGTTGGACGAAGATGGAATCGAGTTTACGCTGATCAATTTGGAAGCCGAAGAGCCGATAAGCCCAAGATTTCAATGCTTCGCCGGCGATGCCCGCGACCTGAGCCGGTTTTCCGATAAACAGTTCGACATCGTGTTTTCAAACTCGGTGATCGAGCACGTAGGCGATCTGCAAGACCAGTTTCAAATGGCAAATGAGTGCATGCGCGTCGGCAAACGGTATTACATTCAAACTCCTAACCGATATTTCCCGATCGAGCCCCACTTCCTGTTTCCGTTTTTTCAGTTCTTTCCGCTTCGCATGAAAGTCTGGCTGTTGATGCATTTCAAATTAGGCTGGTTTGAAAAGATGAGCGACAGACAGCAGGCCGAACGCGCTGCCAAAAGCGCAAGGCTGATGACCAAGCGGGAGCTGATGCGAGCCTTTCCGGGGGCAAAACTGTTCGTGGAAAAGTTCAAGGGCTGGCCGAAATCTTTTACAATGGTGGGCGGGTTTGATGAGTAGCGGAGCGATTCGCGTGGTTCGCAACGAGCCGAACGACATCAAAATCCGCGACGTGAAAGTGTTCGTGGATGGCGAGCATATGGTTGATCTGTTATATGGACAAACGTCCGAAAAGCAGGTCGAACCAGGGCTGCGAGAACTGCTGTTCGACAACACGCTCATCAAAAAACGGCTGGCAGTGAAGGTTCAGCCGAACAGAAGAGTTGTGATCGCGACGGCGAACGTCGCAGGCGGATGCATGGGTGTGTTCATCACGATCCTCGGCGTCGGCCCCTATGGGCTTTTTGTCCAAGAAATCTCAGACGAGCCGATCGAGGGCACGTAGATGGGCTGCCGCGAAAACTTTTTTGCAGCCAAAAACGTTGGGAAACGGTTCGGCTCGCAATGGGTGTTTCGCGGCGTCGAGTTCGAAATTCCTCAAGGCGAATGTCTCGCCGTAACGGGCCCAAACGGCTCCGGGAAATCCACACTATTAAGAATTCTTGCCCGACTGGAACAGCCGACCGAAGGAACGTTTTCTGCATTCGACAGGCCGCGCATGGGATGTGTTGCGCCCGATCTCAACTTATATCCGCCGCTCACGGTTTACGAACATTTTCTGTTTGCTGCGCGCCTGAGATCGGTTCAAGCAAACGCACAAAAACTGATCGAAATGGTGGGGCTCAAAGGCGCCGAAACTCTGCCAGCATCGGCGCTGAGCACCGGAATGAAAACCCGCCTAAAACTGGGCCTCGCCGTTCAGCACGAACCCGCGCTGCTGATACTCGACGAGCCGGGATCGAGCCTGGACGCGCAGGGAAAGGCGATGCTTGCGGAAATCGTGGCCGAGCAGAAGCGCCGAGGGTTTCTGATTCTTGCCACCAACGACCACAGCGAACTTCGATTTGCCGAACAGGAGCTGAGGCTTGGATAGATTCAACGCGCTGTTGAAAAAGGAGCTCGCATCGGAGTTGCGAACCCGCAGCGGCATCTATTCGACGCTGCTGTTCGCGGTGCTCACCACAACTGCCGTTGGGTTCACTTCCATCGAGCGCGCGCCGTCTCCGCTTGTCGCTTCGGCGCTGTTGTGGCTGGTGCTCGGTTTTGCATCGGTAACGGGGCTCGCCCGCGCTTTCATCGTTGAAGAAGACCAAAGAACGAGCGATCTTTTGCGGCTTCTGTCGCCGCCGGGACCGGTGTTCTGGGCGAAACTCAGTTATAACTTCCTTCTGGTTCTTGCGGTTGCGGCGGTGGTCGTTCCGCTGCATCTGATTTTCGAATCGGTTCATCCCGAAAACTGGCCGCTTTTGATTGTCGGAACCATCAGCGGATGCGGAGCGCTCGCTTCTGGAGTAACGTTTTGCGGAAGTCTCGTCGCAAAATCGTCGGCACGGGGCGCAATCGCGGGGGTAATCTGCCTGCCGGTGCTTTTGCCGATCATCATTTCGGGAATGGGCGCAATTTCGGGTTCGTTTGAATCATCGAATTCGGACGTTGTGATCGGAGCGTGGAAGTCGGTCGCCGCGCTCGCCGGCCTCAGCCTTGTGTTTGCAGGAATCGGGCGGCAGCTTTTTCCGTTCGTGTGGGAATCATGATTTATCGTTGGCTGTTGGTTGTTCTTTCTATCGCCGCGACCGCCGCTTATGCGTTCGCGCCGAACGCGCGCGGGTGGTCAACGGCGCCCGAAACCGCACGCATTCTGTTCTTCCATGTGCCGCCCGCCATGCTGTGCAGTCTGTTTTATTTGTGGGCTGCGATTCAAGGCGGAGTGCACCTTGTCAAACGATCGCCGGAATCCGATCACAAATCATCAGCCGCTGTCGAAATCGGCACTTTGCTGTGCGCGTTGGCCACCGTCACCGGGTCCATGTTCGCTTACATTCAGTGGGGAAGGTTTTGGGATTGGGATCCGCGTCAGCTCGACATCTTTTTGCAGCTAATGGTTTATGCGGCATATTTCGCGCTGCGGTCTTCGTTCACCGATCCGCAAAGGCGGGCCGTCATCGGCGCGGCGTATGCGATTTTCGCTTTCGTCACCGTGCCGTTTCTCATCTGGATCATGCCGCGGCTCGTTGCTCTTTCCAAGTTTTCGCAGCACGCCCAGGCCAACAACGTCGTTATCGGAAACCAGTTGGACGCCACATACAGAATTTATCTTTATTCAACGGCGTTCGTCGTTCTGCTGGTTGCGTGCTGGGCGTATGAACTGCGAACCCGGCAGCTTGACCTTGAACAACAAACAGGAGACCCCATTGCAAACCGAGTATCTGATTCTCATCCTGCTGTGTCCAATTCTGGTGTGGTGCGCCCTATACGGCTACGCTCTGACCGTTCTGAAGCGGATTCGTAAACTCGAAAAGCGGTCAACCCCTCACGAAAACCCGCCGAACGCCTAAAATCCTAAGCAGCGATCATGCGGATTGACGATTCGAAGCGCCCAAGCCCGACGAGCCCCGTCAAGCCGTCCGGCCCGATGCCCAACACGGCTCGAAAACGGCTGCTGGAACTCATCGCCGCCGAGCAGCCGCCGCAGGAATCGGAACAAGCCGACCAGCCTTCGCCGCTCGGCCAAAACCTCGACCTGCGGGTGTGATTTCGGTATAATCACGCGCCTATGGCTGATGAAAAAAAGCCCGGCCCATGGTGGCGAAACACCTATTTCATTTTCGGGTTTATTCTCGCCATCATCGGCATCATCGGGCTGGTGAAAGGGCCCAACTCGATTGCCGACCCCGGCCAATATCCCACCACAAGTTCGCTGCCGTGGCTGTATCTTTTGGCCGCAGCGGTTTTTGTGTGCAACGGATTCCTAAGCCATAAAGTGCACGAACGCGAACAACGAAACCAAGGAGATTCATAACGATGCCCACATGCAGTTGCGGGACCCGCATCGAAAAACTTCCCAAATGGCTCGACAAAGTCAATGTGGCGTTTCGCTGCAACAAATGCCCCGGCGCGGTGGTCGTCGCTCCGGTTGTCGCCAGCAGTTATGCCAAAGATGAAGAGGATCTGGACGACGACCTTCTGGCCGCCGACCCTGCGGATGGAGAAGATCTGGACGAGGAAGAAGAGCCGATAGACGAAGACGCAGATTAGCCGTTCCTTTTCGCAAGCATCTCCAGCGCGCACCGATACTGATCGAGATTGTCAACATCGGTCGCAATTTCTGGATGATCGCAGATCACCGCTTTCACGGGTTCGCCGAACGCACGCTCCAAACTTTTCTCCAAGCCCGCAACCGAAAGCGTGAACGGAAGCATCTGACCCAGCAGCACACGCAACATCACCATCGGGCCGATCTGTCCCGCCAGCCTGAACGGGCTTTTCCGATTCCGATACGCGCGCTCGATTTCGGAAAACAGCCGCTGAAACCGCTCCAAATGAATCAGCGCCATGTTGCCGCCAGTGAACCGGCCCTCGCGAAGTTTCAGCGTTGTGCGCTTCATTCCGGGAAAGGCGGTTTGACACAATCGAACATCCACAATCGGCCAGTTGATCGCAGCGTTCAGATCGCACTTCGGCAAGAACTCGGCGATGGTGGAAGAATCAACGAACGGCAGGTCGGCGGTTGCGATCATCGCGTTCGGGCCTGAGCACTGCTCGATTCCCAAATATAGGCTTTCAAGAAACGTGGTTCCGGCAGGCAGCGAAATCGCGTTGTCGGCGCGCGAACCCACAAGAAGAACTCTCGCATCGCTTCCAAAATACTGTTGCGCCGCACGAATCACCACATCCACCAGCCTGCCCTCGCCGAAAGGCAGATCGGCGCGGAATTCGCATCCGGATGCAAGCCGCAGGTCGTCGGGACATCTGCCCCCTGCAAGCACTACAACGTCCATTCCTCATCCACCTCTTTTTGTGTCAGCGTGCGTTCAGCCTTGCTCCAAATGCGCTCTTGTGAAAGAGCCGTCGCAACGCGTTCCGAATCGCTCTGTGATTCAAAAACGCCGAAAACAGCAGAGCCGCTTCCGCAAAGCATCGCTTCTTTGGCGCCTTCTTCCAACAGACGGTTCTTCAGCGCCAGCGATTCGCCGCACGCCACCGCATCGAACTCGTTGGCAAATGCGCCGCGCTCGGCCGCCGCGTCCAACCTTTTGTAAGCATCCTTTGTCGGAGAACCGACTTCGGGTTTTGCCAAAACGATCCACATCGGTGCATCCTGTCCGCAGGGAGTAATCAGATCGCCCGTTCCCGCCACATCTGCGCACGCAAGTTTTCGAACGAAAAACAGCGCGTCGGTGCCGCACGCCAGCGCGATGTCATCGAGCAGCGAACCCGGCAGTTCGATTTTGGAAGCGCGCACCGCCGCAAGCAAAACGGCGGCAGAATCCGAACTTCCGCCGCCCAGCCCTGCTTGCATCGGAATCCGCTTTTCAATGAAAATGCGATAATTTGGCAGCGGAATCGCTTCGGAAAGAAGCCGCATCGCTTTCCATGCCAAGTTGTTCTCTCCGCTCAATTCGCCAACCGAGCACTCAACGCTGAGTTCATCGGCGGGAGTCAACGCAATCTCATCGCAAAGCGAGATCATTCGAATGCGCGATGAAATCTCGTGCAGGCCGTTTTCGCGCAGTCTGCCCACGTGCAGATGCGTGTTGATTTTGGCGAACGCCCTCACTTTCAATTTCGGCTCCTGAGCAAAACAGAACCGATCAAAACCGCAACCGAAGCGAGCAGAAGCACCCCCGAAACCGAGCGCTTCGCAATGATCAACTCGATTCCGTTCATCACGCCCACCACCAGCGGCAGCACGATGAGCGCATGAATCGCCGCACCGCGGAAACCCGGCACGATGACGCAGCACAAAAACAGCGACAAACCAATCAGAATCGTCCAATATGTCAATCTGCTAACCATGCGAAGCCGCCTTCCAAATCAGTGACGCCGCTGCCAAAATAACTCCAACCGAAAGCACTCTTTTCAACACTTTGGCGTCTACTTTTCCGCTCAGCACCGCACCCAATTGTGCGCCAAGAAGAATGCCGATCACCGCAGGCATCACAACCGAAGGAATCGCTTCGGCGCGCAGATGACGATAAAACAGAAGCGCCGACCCCGCAGCAGTCAACGATATCAGATACGTGCTGGTGGCGGCCGCTGCGCGCGCGGGCAGATTCATCACCAAAGTCAAAACCGGAGCGAACACAACGCCCCCGCCAACTCCCAAAAACGCGCTGAGCATTCCGCCCAAACAGCATGCCGACCAAGCAAACATCATTCTCGACTTGGCAGGTTCCGCAGCGCTCGCAGTTGGACTGTTTGCGATCAGCCTCCACGCCGTGTAAATCAGCACGATCGAAAACACCACGCGCATGACGTTCGGATGCGCGTTTTCGCCGATGCGCGCTCCGATCACGGCGCCGATCGTTGCCGGCAGCTGAAGCAACCCCGCGGCGCTCATATCGGTCACGCCCTGCCTAATGTAAACCAAGCTTCCCGAAAGGCTTGTTGCGCAAACAGCGGCAAGCCCAGCGAACCGCGCCGAGTATTCGTCAATCGAAAAAATCGTGATGAGCGACGGGATGAGCAGCAGTCCTCCGCCCAATCCGACCATCGCGCCGAACGTCCCAGCGGCAAAAGCGATCAGCCCGATTTCTATGCCGGGGAGCCAGTCGTTCGGCATCAGCCGCTCAAAACCTTACCCGAACGCGGTAAATTGTAAACGGGCGGCAATCATGCACTTTCAAAGATTTTATGATGAGAAACTTGCGCAGGCAAGCTACATGATCGCGTCCGGCGGGCAGGCGATCATCGTTGATCCAGGGCGCGATGTTGAACTGTATCTGAATGCCGCAAAAGAACAAAACGTCGCGATCGCTGCCGTGACTGAAACCCACATTCACGCCGACTTCGTTTCTGGAGCGCGCGAACTTGCTGCGCGTGCAGGCGCGGCGTTATATCTTAGTGACGAGGGCGGGCCCGATTGGAAGTATGCATACGCTAACGAACCGAACGTAAAACTCGTTCGAGACGGCGATCTGATCGAAATCGGCAGCGTTCGCATCCGTGTTGTGCACACTCCTGGCCACACGCCCGAACACATCAGCTTCATGATTCACGACCTCGCTTCATCTCCCGAACCGCTGGGCGTGCTGACCGGCGATTTCATTTTCGTTGGCGATGTGGGAAGGCCCGACCTTTTGGAGCGCGCCGCGAACATGCAGGGCACGATGACCGAAAGCGCCAAACAGCTTTTTCGATCCTTAGCCAACACCGCGGCATGGGAACCCCATCTGCTGATCTGGCCGGGCCACGGCGCCGGATCGGCGTGCGGAAAAAACTTAGGCTCACTCCCTGTGAGTTCCATCGGCTACGAACGCGCTTCGAACTGGGGGCTCAAAACCCACTCAGAAAGCGAGTTTGTGGCGGAAGTGCTGGAAGGGCAGCCCGATCCGCCTGCGTATTTCAAGCGGATGAAGCAGTTGAACCGGCAGGGGCCGCCCTTCGTAAGCGATCTGCCCAAACCAAAACTTCTGCCGGTCGAAGCTGCCGCCGAGATACTGCACGCCGGGAACCTGGTCATTGACATCCGCCCCGAGTCCGAAATCGTGAACGGCTTTCTTTCCAAGACTTATGCTATCCCGCTTGCGCGCTCGTTTCCAAATTGGGCAGGATGGCTGCTCCCTTATGACAAGCCGATCTACTTGATCGCCAACGACGAAGCCTCCGCGAACGAAGCGGTAAAAGATCTCCGTTCAGTCGGGCTTGACGATGTCCGCGGCTGGTTTCTTTCAAGCGAACTTGCGGAGGCGATGAAACCAAAAGCGATACGCCAAGTCAGTTTTGAACAAGCGCAGGAGATGCTGAAAAAAGGCGCCGCGTCGCTCGATGTGCGATCCCCTTCCGAATTCGGTTCCGCACATTTCGATGGCGCGGTGAACATTCCGCTCGGGAGTTTGGAAAATCGGATCGCAGAAGTACCTCGCGGGAAAACGTTGGTGGTGAATTGTGGAAGCGGCTACAGGTCGCTGGTCGCCATTTCGATTTTGGATATGCACGGAATAAACGATCTGGTCAATTTAATCGGCGGGTATCCAGCCAAACAGTTGTGCGCCAGTTAGCGCATTTTCTGAATCGTTTCGTCGAACATTTTCTTTAGGGCGTGCGCTTGTTCGTCATACGCCGTTTTGTCTGCCCATGTCTCTTTTGGGTTCAGCACATGCGCGTCAACTCCGGGGCAGGTTTTGGGCACCGCGAATCCAAAGATCGGGTGTTCGGCGTATTCCACGTGATCCAGATCCCCGTTCAAAGCGGCTTTCACCATTGCACGAGTCCACGCCAGGTTCATCCGTTTGCCCACGCCATATCTGCCGCCCGTCCATCCGGTATTCACAAGCCAAACTTTGGCATCGTGAGCTCGAATCCGTTCGCCGAGCAGCTTGGCATAAACCGCCGGTCTAAGCGGCATAAACGGCGCGCCGAAGCAGGTGCTGAAGGTTACTTGCGGCTCGGTTACGCCCGACTCGGTGCCCGCCACCTTCGCGGTGTATCCAAGCAGAAACTGATCCATCGCTTGTTCATCGGTCAACCGGCTGATCGGCGGAAGAACTCCGAACGCGTCCGCCGTCAAGAAGCAGATGTTCTTCGGATGTCCGCCGACGCTCGGAATGACCGCGCCTTCGATGAACTCCACCGGATAAGTGCAGCGCGTGTTCTCGGTGATCGAAGCGTCGTCGTAATCGGGCGTTCGGTCTTCGCGCAGCACAACATTTTCCAGCACCGATCCAAAACGGATCGCATTCCAGATCTGCGGTTCGGACTCCTTGGAAAGCCTGATGCATTTCGCGTAGCATCCGCCTTCGAAGTTGAACACGCCTTTGTCGCTCCAGCCGTGTTCGTCGTCTCCGATCAACCTGCGATCAGGATCGGCGCTCAACGTCGTTTTTCCTGTCCCGCTGAGTCCAAAAAACAGCGCCGTGTCGCCATCGCGCCCGATGTTCGCCGAGCAGTGCATCGCCATCACGCCTTTCAGCGGCAGCAGATAGTTCAAAACCGTGAACACCGACTTTTTCATTTCGCCCGCATATTCGGTGCCTCCTATCAGCACCAACCGCTGATCGAAGTTGAGCAAAATGAACGCACCCGAACGCGTGCCGTCACGCGATGGATCGGCTTGAAAATTGCAAACGTCAACCACAGTCCAGTCAGCCGAAAACCGCCGCAGCTCGCCGGCAGAGGGGCGGATGAGCAGCGTTTTCACGAACTGTGCGTGCCACGCCTTCTCGACCACAAATCGAACGCCGATCCGAAATTCCGGATCGGCGCCGCCGAAAGCATCAATCACGTACAGCTTCTTCCCGCGTACGTAATCCAATACTCGAGATTTCAGATGCTCAAACTCTTCTGGATCAAACGGAGGATTGTTCTCCCACCAGATGTTCGCCTTGCAGCCGGGCTCTTCAACAATCGCTTTGTCTTTCGGTGTGCGTCCGGTGAACTTCCCGGTTCGGGTTACCAGAGCGCCGTTCGATGCGAGCAGGCCCTCTCCGTTTCGAATCGCCTCTTCGATCAGCCATGCCGCCGATGGGTTTGCCACCACCTCCCCGGCGCGCGAAAAATCGAACTCCTGGGATTCGGGCATCGAGGTGGTAGCCAAAAAAGTCTCTCCTTCGTCCAGGGCCTTCCAGCCCCGGCAGGTCGAGCGTCAATTTTACCCGTAGCCCCACCTATTCCGACCACTTGGCCGACCGAACCGACGGCGCCTCGAGGGCAAGGCCGATCGCCCGTTCACGCGGCCCTTCGCACGAAATCTTCAGCATTTCGCCGCCCTCGTACTCTTCGGAAGCCACGCTCTTGACTTCCAGGCCCCCCGCTTCCAGCCGCCGGATCACGTCTGACTTCATGTTTCGATCCTCGACCTGAACCAACAGCAGATCGCCATGGGGCCGGGGGAACCACGCCCGCTCGATCTGCGTCACGAACGCCAAGGTCACCAGGGTCAGAACGGTGCCGAACAACGCCACCCAATAAAACGCGCCGCCGATGCTGATCGCCATCACAATTCCCGTAACGGCCCAGATGCTCGCGGCGGTCGTGAGTCCCTTGACCTCCATGCCTGTGCGCAGAATCGAGCCCGCGCCCAAAAACCCCACTCCCGTCACGATG
>JAJPJR010000062.1 GCA_021324165.1 Armatimonadota bacterium | reverse complement strand
TAGGGGTCAACTGCGGTCGCGGCTTAGTCAGTCGGGCGTGGTTTACCAGATCGGTCAAGAGTTCACTTCGGGGTTCGTGGCGGCGCTCGAACGCAACCAGATGGGGCAGTTTCGCAGGCCGATCGAAACCTGTTCGGTGTGGCTGATTGACGATGTGCAGTTTTTGGACGGAAAAACGCGCACGCAAGAAGAGTTCTTTCACCTTTTCAACCAGCTGAGCCACAACGGAAAGCAGGTTGTGATCTGCTCCGATCGCGCACCGCGCGAACTTTCAAGGTTCGAAGAGCGCCTCCGCTCCCGGCTCGAAAGCGGCGTGGTGGCCGAAATGCTGCCCCCAGACACCGAAACCCGCATCGAGATTCTGAAGCGGCGCTCGGCTGAATTGGGAATGGATCTGCCCGCTGATGTGTGCGAGTACCTCGCGATGAACACACCCGGCAACGTCCGCTCTCTGATAGGGGCTCTGAAGACGTTTATTGTCGCCGCGCAAACCTGCGGCGCAACGCCGTCGGTTGACCTTGCTGTGCGAACCATCGAGAAGCAGTTCGGAAGGGAAGAGTGCCGGAAGCCGGACGCTGACCGCGTGATCGAGGTGGTGTGCGACAGGCACTCGATCAGTGTGGAGCAGCTCAAATCTCCTTCGCGCAAGGCTTGGATCACGCAGGCCCGGCACATCGCCGTTTACTTGATCCGCGAGGAGCTTCACGAAAGCTGGAAGCGGATCGGCGAACGGTTGGGCAACCGCGACCACTCTTCGATCATTCACGGCTTTTCAAAGATCGAAGGTCTGCTGTCGAGCGATTCGGATATCAAGCGCATCGTGCAGGAGGTCAGGCGCGATTTGGGGCTGTCGTAACTGAGATTGGCCTCAGGCGGTATTCTTTGCGTGGTTTATGGGTATCGAACGCAACAATCGCAAGCCGAAAAGGCGCAGAACCACGGCTCAACGCCTGAAAGGACGGATGAAGACCGTGTTCGACTTGCCGACCGCAGCGGCGGGGCAGGAAGCCGCTCCGAAGGCGAAAACTCCTAAACCAAAGGCGGCTGCCGCTCCAAAGCGGAAGACCTCATCCTCGAAATAGTTCCAGTTCGTGCCAAAACCCCTTGGATCTGGCACAAAGTTCTGGTAATCTGGCAGATACCCTAGGGTCTCTTGAACTGACTTGGCTGTTTAATGTTGGTTGGGCATTTTCCTTGCTCGCCGCCGCGTTTAGCGGAGCCTCTTACCAGCCAGGCGCCCAGGAGACGCCCCGTGCCGAAGCCGCTCGGCTGAGGCAAATCTAACAACAGCAAAAGGAGACAGGAGAAATGACGAGCAGAATTCTCGTCGCGACGGCCGCTTTGGGCCTGCTCGCGACTACCGCCATGGCTCAGCGAACTCTCTCATTGGCCCGCCCAGGAACCGAACTGCGCCCGCTTCGAATCGCACGTTCGGAGATTGTGAACGGTCAACCCAAGATCGTTGGTCCGTGGATTGATCTCGGCAATGTCCACAGTCAGGCGCTCGGCGCGATGTGGCTCGGAGTTTTTGACGCGGCCGAACAGAAATCGGACGCAACGCCTACCGGCAAACGGTATGGCGCCGACAACAGCCTCGGATCCAACTCAGTGCCTGAAGGCAGCCGATGGTTCTTCGGCGGCGGTAACGGAGTTGGTGAAACCTCAACCGTAGGCAACCTGACCGTCAAGCCAGGCTACAACGGCCTGAACGGCGACGTGCTTGGAATGCAATGGTTCGAGGAAGATGCGAACGGCAACGGAGTCGTTGACAACTATCATCTGGTCATCCAAGTGTTCACTGCCGAGGACTTTGACACGACGAACACCGGGCCTGCGTTCAGCAACCCGTACTCGGGAGTCGCGCTCGACTTTGGCGACGTTCCGGACGTGGGTGCTACCGGCGGCTACTACTACGCCGGCGTGATTGACCTTGGTGCCAACGGACTCGCCAACCAGATGCCGATGGACGGATCGGGAGCCCTGATCTGGCTTCTCGGAACTTTGGACGGCAGCGGCAACTTCGTTCAGAACACCACAGGATTGGCTCAGCCGATGCTGTGGGGCTGCGAGGCCGCCGGAGCATTTCCGGCCAGCCCCGGCACCCGAACTGACCTCCAGTGGGATGACGACAATCCGCGCGACGGAACGTGGACGGCAGGCGAGGAGTATTCGTACGCCTACGGTCTGCAGCCCGACCCGCTGGGAATCGCGATTGGCTGGTATGGCCACGTTGCGGTTGTGATGCCTGACACGGTGACGTTCACCTTTGCGCAGAACACCTCAGGCGGCGCGGCTGAAGCAGCCGAAGATGACAACCAGTACGTTATTGCCAAGCGCGGCTTCTCGCCGTCACTCGGCGTGGACGTTCCGCAGATTGACTTCATCGGCGGCATTCAGGACTACGCGATGGTTCGATCTGGCGGCGGCGGCCCTGGCTATTCCAGCGGCAATGTGAACGTGGTGGCGAAAGCCGACGCGGCGATCTTCGTTCGCACCTACATCAAGAACAACTCCAACCAGTTCGTGATGCTCGACCAGACGCTGGTCTCGCCGAACACGGAGTTCAACAAGACCTTCAACTTGACTGGCACGATTGACAACTATATGACGACGGCCGGCCGGGTTGATGTGAAGATCGGCGGAGCGAACGCCCCGACCACGCTCAACAAGCTGTGGACGATCTTCGTTGACAAGGTGCGCTCGAGCTTCACGGCTTCTCCGTAACCCTGTCATCTGAGCAATAACGAATCCGCCCTTGCGCAAGCGAGGGCGGATTTTGTTGTTTGAAAAAGTGGGTTGTTATTCCCTTAATTCACGGATCGAGGTAATCCGGTCGCCCCGCTGGATTTTTGGGATGAGCTCGAGCCCTTTGGTAACCCTGCCGAACGCCACATAGGTGCCTTCGAGAAACCGTTGATTGCCGTTGCAGATGAAAAACTGGCTGTCGCCGCTGTCGGGGTCTTTCAGGTCGCGCACCAAGCCGAGCGTGCCGTTGAGGAACTGTACGGAGTTCTTTTCGAACGGGACGGGGGAGCCGCTGCCGCCCGTGCCCATGCGGGGATCGTCCAAGTTTCCCGTTTTGGAAAGGGGGTCGCCGGTCTGCACCAGAAAGGGACGGGGGTAGTTTTCCACACGGTGGAACCGCATTCCGTCGTAGAACTGTCTTTTTACCAGGGCGAGAAAATGCGCCACCGTTTTCGGGGCCTCGGCCTGATACAGTTCAACGGCGAGGTTCCCCCGGTTTTCGATGACGATTTCGACTTTGGGCCGCTGCTGGGAGGCCGGAGCGAACACCAGCAGGGCCGCGGCGATCAGGTGAGTCATTTTCGTCCATAAATGTAGACGCGCGAAGAGCGGCTTCGTGCCAACGGAGGCGCCATAAGCCATAATCGAGCACCGCAATGACCCCGTTTGCCTTCATCATTCATCCGATTGACCCGAAGCGGGATGCCGCGCGGAAATACTGGTTTGCCAGGTATCTGCCCGTTTCGTGGGTGGAGTGGGGATTGAAGCGAATTTCGGCTCGTGTGCTGAGCGAGATCGAGGGCGTGCGTTCGATCACCGGCGCTGAGACGCGCGGCTGGTTTATCGGCTGCGGCCTGACGCCGAAGCAGATGCTCGAACTGCCGACGGAGTTTGTTTATGGAAAGATTCTGGAGTGCTGCGAGCTGGCGGCCAGCAAAGGAGCGAAACTAATCGGGTTGGGAGCGTTTACCGCGGTGGTTGGAGACGGCGGGCTGACCCTGTCGAAGCGGAGCCCGATTCCCGTGACGACGGGAAACAGTTACACGGTCGCCACGGCGATCGAAGGCACGCTTCGAGCGGCGGAAGAGATGGGAATCGAAACGCGGCAGGCAACGTTGGCGGTGGTGGGCGCCACCGGCTCGATCGGACACACATGCGCGACGATTCTTGCGCCGATGTTCGCGAACACTCTTTTGATTGGACGCGATCTTGAACGGACGCGGGCTCTGGCAGATGAATTGGGAGCAGCGGCGAGGCCGACCACCGACATCGTTGAATTGAAAAACGCCGACGTGATTATTTCGGTAACGAGCAGCGATTCGGAGATTATCGAGCCGGAGCATCTGAAACCGGGATGCGTGGTTTGCGACGTGGCGCGCCCCCGCGATGTGAGCGTAAGAGTGCAGACCGAACGCGACGACGTGCTGGTGATCGAAGGCGGAGTGGTGGAGGTGCCTGGCGATGTGAAGTTCGGATTCGACTTCGGCTTTCCACCCAAGACGGCTTATGCGTGCATGAGCGAGACGATTATTTTGGCTTTGGAAAACCGCGCCGAATCGTTTACGGTTGGCAAGAATGTGAGCGTTGCACAAGTGGAAGAGATGCAAACGCTGGCGGCAAAACACGGGTTTCATCTTGCGGGTTTCCGAAGTTTCGAGAAGCCTGTCACGAAGGAGAAGATTCGACTCGTGAAATCTGCGGCGGCGAAACTCAGCGCTCCTGCAGTGGTGTGATGCGATGATCGTTCCGATTGCGACGGTTTTCTGCTATTCGCTTTCTTCCTCGCCGACCGAATATGCGATGAGCATCGTGTTCGATGGTTATCTTCCGGTATTGGGCGGCATGCAGCAGAAAGCCAAGGTTGAACTTTCGCTCAAAGTAACAGGCAAAGAGAGCGGCGGAGAACTGAGCGCCGAAACCTCTTTGAGCGGCTTGAAACTTTCGCTATTGGATGCGACGACCGGAAAGTTTGAGCCGTTTGAACTTGGGCTTCAATCGGTGAAGGCGTACTTTCCTGATTCGAGCATCCGCTATACCAAAGAGGGGAAGATTGTTTCGACGACCGCGCCTGAATTCAGTCTGCCGATTCGGCTTCCTGGTCTTCACACGCAGCAGGTGCCGGACATCAGTTTTATGAGCGTGGAGTTTCCTGCGGGCGGCGTGGAGGCAGGCACTCCGTGGACGTTTGTCAGGAAGTTCGGCGATTCTGAGGTGAAGACGACCGCCGTTTATGCGGGAAAAGATGACCGCGGGGAACGGTTCGATCTGGACGTGTCGCAGGAGTACTCGACCTTCGAGGACGAGTTTCGGAACGCGGTGGCCGACCGATCTAAGGCCAAAACGAAGGTCGTAACCAAGGTTTCGGGCAAGGGGAAAGTGTGGTTCAGTGGGCCAAAAGGCACAATCTCGAGGTCGGAGATGTTGGCGGCGGCGGAATCGCGTGTCTATACTATGAGCGGCGAGCCCTCGGGCGATCCGCGGCGGCTTGCGATCAGTTTTGAAATGGAACAGAAGGGGAAATGATGAAGGCAGGAAAACAGATCATAACGGCGATGTGCTTGGCGGCGGCGGCGTTTTCTCAAACGCAGACCGGCGAGGTAACACTTCGGCGGCAGTTGAAAGAGAACGCGGTGGAGCGATACAAATTCGAAATGACATCGAACCAGATGGTGGATATGGGGGGCGGGCAGATGCCTGTGGATATGAGTTCGGCGGCAGAGTATCAGTTGAAGACGCTGACCATTGACCAGCAGAAAAAAGAGAGCAAGATCGAGTTGAAAGTTTCGAATCTGAAGTTCGAATTTGGCGGAATGGGCGGAACGATGCCCGATCTTCCCAAAGAGATTGCGATGAACGGCACGATGGATGAGCGCAACCGGATTAAACTTGAACCACCCAAAGGACAAAACGGAGGCGCGGCGCTGGGAATGATGAACATGATGAGCAACGGATTGGGCGATGCGACCGCAGGCTTTGGAATCGAGTTTCCTGAAAAAAGAATTAAGATTGGCGACAGCTGGGATGT
>JAJPJR010000013.1 GCA_021324165.1 Armatimonadota bacterium | reverse complement strand
GCGTTCACATTGAAAGGACAGCGCACGCGGTTCACTGCGCTCATAATCTCCGCGGGGCCGAAAGCATAACCGATGCGCAATCCCGCCAACCCATACGTCTTGCTCAACGTTCGCAATCCCACCACCGGCGCGCCCTGCAAAACGTAATCCACCGCGTTCAAACGTACCTCCTCATCCACAAACTCAAAGTACGCTTCATCCAAAACGATCACCGACCCGCTCGGAACCTTCGCAATCAACCGATCGAACTCCGATTTCGCCATCACCGTTCCGGTTGGATTGTTCGGGTTCGCAACCCAAAAGATGCGCGTGTTCGGCATCGCCTTTTCGATCAGCGCATCGGCGTCAATAAAAACTTGATCGCGCAGCGCCGCAAACAGCGGGGCCGCTCCCGCGGTGCGCGTTGCGGCCTCATATCGCGGAAAACTCGGCGAAGGAATGACTGCCGAATCGCTCGCCCCCAAAAGGCTCGATGCGAGATACTGAATCAACTCGTCGCTGCCGTTTCCCACCGCAAAACATTCCGCTGAAAGCCCCAGCCGAAACGAAAGCGCCTGCACCAAATCGTGCGCAACCGCATCAGGATATCGGTGAACGGCTGCCGCCGATTCGATGATCGCCGCAATCGCTTTTGGCGAAGGCCCCAAAGGGTTTTCGTTGCTCGCGAGTTTCGAAATCGGGTCGGCTCCTGTCTCTCGTCTCAATTCATCAATCGCTTTTCCGGGCCGATAAGGCGCAAGTTGATCCACGTCCGCACGGATTCGATACGCCATGCCGCAATTTTGGCACGTTACTTGATTTTTGTCCGCACGGCCTTCAATGCGGCTTGCAAATGCAGGTCGGTTCCGTCATCTCCAATCTCTTTGGCAACGGGAATATCGGGCGGCACGCCTTTGCCTTCCAGCCGCTCGCCGTTTACCAAAACATCCACCATCGGAATCTCCAAATACGCCCATTCCGAAACCCGATTCGGCCCCGTGCCCAGCACAAATCCTCCGGTTGTGTGTCCTACCAGCACAGCGCGGCCGCTCTTTTTGATGATCGCGCTGAACACCTCTTTGGCGCTCCGCGAACCTTCGTTAATGATCAGCGCCATCGGCCTGCCGTATCCGAACAGTTCAACCGACGGCGGCGAAGTTTCCGAAAACTTCCATCCGATTGTGCTGTCGGGCCTGAAAAACGGATCGCCGAAACCTTCCGGCCTTCCGCCGAATCCATCTCGAATGTCCAAAATCATCCCGTCGGTGTCGCGCAAAGGTCCATACACCGCCGACGCCAATGCGCTCTTGAAATCCTCGCTCACCATCGTCCACAAATGCATATAGCCGATTTTCTTTCCTTCATACTCAATCACGCGAACGCTGTTTCGCGATGCTTCCAAAAACATCTCCCACGCTTTCTGCTTTCGCACAGTCACCTTCACGTCGAAAGGTTTACCACCCCGCACGCATCCCAGCGTAACCTCTTTGTCCACCTTCGATTGCAGTGATTCGATCGGACTGAACGGCGCTCCATCAACCGTTTTCACCACGTCTCCTTTTCGCAAACCCGCTGCAGCGGCGGGCATTCCTTCCAACAGCATCTGAATCGCATATCCATCTTTCTGCTTCTTAAACCATGCGCCGATGTGGGGCATTTCTGCCGCTCCCGATCCGCGAAACCCGTCCATCATGTAATAGCCCTGTTCGTGATCGGTGAAAAAATCGAAGTGCGAATCTTTGAACTCTTCGATCATCTTGTCCATAATGGCGTCGAACTCGTCGCGGTTCTTCGCAATCTTTGCTATCGGAGCGAACCGTTCCAGCCTCGCTTCCATCTCCTGCTTGCGGCTCGCTCTCGCATAATAAGTCGTTTTGATCGCGTTCGCGCACTTATCCCAAACTGCCGCATAGTCATCGGCAGATTGGGGCGCCCCCAGCAATGACACTAAAAAAGGAATCGCGTACATCCCTCAAGAATACGCTTTCAACCCCAAAACGGTTTCCCGAAAACGCCCCGCTCTAAAAACCTCCGGGCCCGAAACCGATAATCCCCAGGGGTTTTTGTATGCGCCAAAGAGGGTTTTCACTCGTCGAACTGCTCTCAAGCACCGCGATCATCGCCGTGCTGATGGCCGTAATGTTCCCGCTGTTTGTGAAGGTTCGCAACCGAATGTACGCCTATTCCGCCGCTTCCAACGTCAGGCAGCTCGGCCTCAGCGCGACCATCTACCGAACCGACTACGACGGCTACTTTCCCAACCCCCAATGGGCAGCCAAGGGAGACCCCCAAGACATCAACGCCGATGGAACCGTCGAATGGTACGAAAAACTCCTCCCCTATGCCGACAACAACCGGTCCATCCTTCGCGTGCATGCCGACAACACCGATCCCCATCTCCGTCCCTGCTCGTTTGCCGACAACTCCTGGTTCGACTACCCCTGCCCGGAATCCATGATCGTTGATCAAGCCGACACCATCTACCTTACCGAGCGGAAGCAGGAGTTTCAGCACGATTTCATCGAATGGTGGCATTGGCAGGAAGGCACCTGGCCGCCCGATCCCGACCATATCCCTTACGAAAAAGCGTCCCAGCAGGCCGCCATTTTTCGGTACGAAGGTCTGAACAACTACCTGTACATTGACGGCCACTCCAAAATGCGCAGGTTCGAAGACACCTGGTACCCGCGAGTTACCTGGTGGCCGGAAGCCCCAACCGAAGCGCCGAGCGGCCCCCGATATTAGCCGGTTGTGATATAGTCATACACAGTCCGCGGAGGTGCCGACGTGATTTTGCTCATCCTGAGTTTCTTCTTCTCGTTTTTCAGCCCAGCCAACACAACAGCCAACGACCTGCAAAAAGCGTACAACATCCGCTTCAAAATGAATCGGGGCCAGGTCGTTCGTCACGGCGTCAATATCAAAACCGTCGTCCCGGGTCGAGCAGGCAGCAAGCCGATGACTGTTACCGCCGATATGGTGGTTGCGCAAAAATGCACCGACGTCAAACCGAACCGATTCACCATCCAGTCCAGCATCGAAAAGATGAACATGAACGTCCCCGGCGTTGATCCCAAAGTTTTCAAACCCCAGATTGATGCAGCGCTCAGCCAAAGAGCCACCGTGGTGATGGACGGCCAAGGAAAAATCGTATCCATCAGCGGCCAGCAGTCCAGCGGTTTCAACAATCCGACGTCCTATCCTCCCGGCCCGATCAAAATCGGCCAGACGTGGAAAAGCACCGTTGACCAGCCGTCCCAAATGGGCCAGATGAAAATGACCGTTACCAACAAACTGTTGGGAATCGAAAACGTCCGCGGACAGTCGTGCTACAAGATCAGCCTGGTCATGTCGGGTTCCGGCGCGGTCGCCGTGACCGGCTCGGGAACCATCTGGATTCGAGCCAGTGACGGCCTTCCCGAAAAAGGCGCGTTCACCAACACGATGAAAATGGGCCAGCAAGGCGGAGCGTCGTTCAACGTCAGCACCACGATGACGCGCTTGTGATGTGAAGACGCTTCTTCTGATTCGCGGCGACACAACCGGCTGGCTCGGTGCGATTCGCGTCTGGTGGCACCTGTTCCATCTCATCAACACCGTGCGCTATCGCAGCGAATATGGCATCCGAACCATCGCACAGCCTTCGCCCCGCGAGGCAGTCGAAGCGCTCGCGGTTTCCGATGCCGCCATCTTCTACGGTCACGGCGAGCCCGGAGCCGTCAGGCTTGGCCGCGGTCTGCGGTTCGACAAGCAAACCCTTCTCGAACTCTCCGACGCACGTGCACAAAACGGCGCGCCGCAGATGGATTTCGTGCAGATCTCCTGCTGCGACACATGCAGCGACCCGGCCTGGGTGGAACTGTGGCTGAACCTCACAAAACAGCTCCGCGGCTACACGGGTGCAACCTACAGCGCACGCAACCCGTTTGTGATTCCCGACTGCCTTACATTCAAAAGATGACTTGCACACCTTTCGCAGCCGGCCGTTCGTCAGAATTCCAAAAGGCATGATGATCGTCGCGCTTCTCGTTCTCGCGGGCATCCTCATTTACGTTGTTTGGGGGTTCAACCGCTTCGCGCGAATGCGCAACGTGGTGAGAAACGCCTGGTCGGACGTCGAGGTGATGCTCGAGCGTCGGGGAGCGCTGATCCCGAACCTTGTCGAAACAGTCAAAGGTTATTCTGGATACGAACGTGAAACGCTCGAAGCCGTAACAAAAGCCCGCACTCACGCACAAGGCGCGCTTGGCGCAAACTCCCGCGCCGTCGCCGAAGAGCAGCTTTCTTCGCGTGTAAATCAGATTCTCGCGATCGCGGAAGAGTATCCAGAACTCAAAGCCAGCGCCAATTTCATCAAACTTCAAGACGAACTCAAAGACACCGAAAACAAAATCGCCAGCGCGCGCCAGTATTACAACGCGGCAGTGCGCGATCTGAACACCATGATCGAAACTTTCCCGTTGGGTCTCATCGGCACCGCAACCGGATTCCGCCACGAAGAGTTCTTTTCGGTTGATCCCACTGGAAGGGAACTGCCTTCAGTGAAAATGGCATGAACGTCCGCATTCTTTCCGCGGGTCTGCTCATCATTGCAGGAACCGCGCTTCGCGCGCAAGACACGGTATACAACTCCTTTCACACGGGCATCGAGGTCGGTGCATCCGGCGATCTGAACATCACCGAAACGATCATCGCAACGTTCTCGATTCCCAAGCACGGCATCTATCGCACCATCCCCTTGCGCTATGACAACGGCAAAGGCACAACGCGGAATCTGTTCTTCGAACTCCAATCCGTTACCAACGAATACGGCAGGCCTTATCAAACCCGGCTCTCATGGCAGGGTGGTTCCGTCAAAATCCGAATCGGAGACCCCGACACCCTAATTCAAGCCGACACACCCACCACCTACGTTCTGCGCTATACAATCCAAGGAGCGATCAACTGGTTCGATTCACCCAGCGAATGGGAGCCGTATGCCGAACTGTATTGGAACGTCATCGGCACCGAATTCGAAGATGTCATCCAGCGCCCTTCCTTCGACATCACCTTCCCCAACGCGCCCGAAAACCGAATCAGAATGCGCGTGTTCACCGGCGCTTACGGCTTATCCTCCAGCGACACCGTTTATGGCGGCTCAAAAAACGTGAGCGCCAAAAACGCCCATGCGGTTCTTTCCCTCAGTTCGAATCACGCTCAAGGAACGATCACCAAACCGTTGATGCCCGGAGAAGGCGTTACCGTCGTGCTCAACGTCCCCGCAAACCTAATTCATAAGCCCCCGTTCAGCGTCGCACTCATCAGGTTTCTCAAGTCGAACCTCGGTTTCCTGCTCCCGCTGCCGATCTTAGTTCTGATGGGTCTGCTCTGGTACCGGTTTGGACGCGATCCTTACGGCGGGCCGATGGTCGTGCAATACGATCCGCCCGACAATCTCACCGGTTCTGAAGCCGGAGCGATGATTGATGAGCGCGTTGATCAGCGAGACATCGTCGCCGCAATCGTAGCGCTTGCCGTAAAAGGCTATCTAAAAATATCAGTCCAAGAAACCGGGCATTTCATCAAGCATTCCGAAACTTCGCTCATCATGACGGACAAAAAACCGGAAGGCGATCTGCAAGGAATCGAACTCTCCATCTACACGCGACTAAAGAAAAAAGAGGTTCACGATGAATCCGATTTGCGCACCGAACTCGGCCCGCACATTCAACAATACAAAGACGCAGTGTATGCGCAGCTGGTGCAAAGGGGCTACTATCACGCGTCGCCCCAAGCCGTCCGAGCAGCGTGGACAGTCGGCGGACTCGTTGTCGTCGCGGTTCTCGCGATCTTCGCTGGAAAACTCGATCCTGTCGGAAACCCTCTGCCCGCAATCGTAGGAGGAATCATCTCGGCAGTGATCGTCGCGATATTTGGAAACGCGATGCCCAAACGCACTGCCGCCGGCGCCAAAGCCCGCGCGCTGGTGGAAGGGTTCCGCGAATTCATCCGCCGCGCACGCGGCCAAGAACTCAAATGGATGGAAAAGAAACATCCCGACATGATGCTGTTCGAGTCGTATCTGCCGCACGCGATCGCATTCGGCCTCGGCGATGTGTGGTGCGAGGCGTTCAAAGACTATCTGCAGAAGCCGCCCGAATGGTTCGTCGGCCCGCCCAACTATCCGTTCACCTATATGATGTTCTCCAATTCGCTGAACGGCGTAACGTCTTCGCTCGCATCTGCGGCTGTGCCTCCGCGATCATCGGGTGCGAGCGGCGGCTCTTCCGGCTTCAGCGGAGGCGGCGGATTCTCCGGCGGAGGTTTCGGCGGGGGCGGCGGCGGCAGTTGGTAACGTTATTCGTTTAGCAGCGATCTGCGCGCCTGTTCCATATCGGACTCGCGCAACTCCGCACAAAACGTCTCGACTTTGCGAAACCCTGCCGCCTGCTCTTCGGCAAAACGTTTAGCAAACCCGCCGCTTCGAATGTCTTGCAGCATCCGTCTCATCCCACTGATCGTTTCGGCGTTTGCGATAAGATTCTGAGCGGTCATTGCGCCAAACTGCGCCGTGTCGCTGATGCTGTTTGTCATTCCCGCGATTCCGCGCTCAAACACCAAGTCGGCGATCAACTTAATCTCTTCCACGCACTCGATGTACGCCGCCTCGCGCGAATATCCCGCTTCGATCAGAGTTTGATACGCCGCCCGCGCAAGCGCGATCATTCCCCCGCACAAAACCGCCTGCTCGCCAAAAAGATCGGTCTCCGTCTCCTCGCGAAACGAACTCAAAATCACTCCCGCCCGCCCGCAGCCGAGCGCCTTTGCATAAGCCTTCGCAATCTCGATATCTCCAGGCTCCGCCGCGATCATCGCATAAGCCCCCTGCCCCGACTCGTAAAGCGTCCGAAGCCTCGGCCCGATCGCCTTCGGCGCCGCCAGCAGACGCTGCAGATCATCCCGAACCCGAACCTGCCCATACTGCACGCTGAACCCGTGAGCAAACACCACCGCCGCCCCAGCCTTAGCATAAGGCGAAATCCACTCGTCCACAACCGATTCGTGGCTTCGTTCCGGAGTCAACACCGCGATCACGTCAGCGCCTTCCACCGCCTCGCCGATCTGCTCGACCCTCAAGCCGAGCGCGCGCGCTTCCGCCGCCCTTGGGCTCCCCTCCCGAAGCCCCAGCACAACCGAAATCCCCGAATCCCTAAGGTTCAAACTTTGCGCCCGCCCCTGCGACCCGAAGCCGATCACGCACACCGTTTTCCCCAGCAAACTGTCCAGACTCAGTTGTTCATCGCGCCAAATCACCCCGCCATTATCACCTTTCAGGGGGTCTCGGCGTCATACTCTAAGCGGGCACACGCGATGGAAGAGATTTCAACCAGAAAAGAACAGATTCTAAAGGCGGTGGTCATCGAATATGTGGCCACCGCTGAGCCGGTCGGCAGTCAACTTCTGGGCGAGCGGTACCCGATGGGCATCGGCCCCGCCACAATCCGAAGCGAAATGGCCGAAATGTCCGAGCGCGGCCTGCTCGAACAGCCGCACACCTCGGCAGGGCGCATCCCTTCCGATTCAGGCTACAGGTACTACGTCGAACGGCTCGCCGAGCCGATCGAATCCAAAATCGCCGATAGGGAAGTCCGCACCGTCGTCCGCTCCGATATGGATCTTGACGACCTGCTTCGCGAAACCTGCGCCGTGCTCACGAAACTCACGCGCTACGCGTCCATCGCCACCACGGTTTCAAACCGATCCGTAACCGTGCGGCAGGTAACGCTGGCTGGCGTAACTCCCACGCGAGTCGTCATGATCGTACTGCTGAGCACCGGCGAAGTTGACAACATCATTCTTGAAGCCAGCTCCGATCTCACCTTGTCCGATCTGTACGAAATATCGGCGGCTCTCAGCGCCCACGTCGCAAACAAAACCATCAAACAGATCGCGCGCACTTCGGCGCCCGAATTCGCATCGCGAAAGCAGCCAGCCGTCGAAATGATGACCCGAGCATGGCGCGCGCTCCGAACCGCATGCAAAGAACGCTCGCTTGGAAAAATCGTGCGCGAAGGAACCACCTATCTGCTGGCAGAGCCAGAGTTTCAACGCAACATCGCCGCGCTCACCGACCTTGTGCGAGCGATCGAAGACGCCGACACCATGCACCAAGTTTTGGATCGCACTCCCGGATCGCGCGCCAACGTCACCATCGGCAAAGAACACGAACCGGAACCGCTCAAAAGCGTCGCGATCATCGCCTCACGGTTTTTCGTGCACAACGAAGAGGCCGGCGCGATCGCCGTGCTCGGCCCCACACGCATGCGCTACGAACAGACCATTCCGATCGTCGAGCACGCAGCACGCGCGCTTTCCGACGCCATCACCAAACTCGTAAGTTAGTTCAAGCGGAACAGCGAATCTGAAAGCCCGATATTGGTCTTGATGTTCGAATACTGCGAAACGCCCGCAACCTGATTCTCGGCGTTCTTCACCGTAACGCGCGAACACATCCAAATTCCGTTCGACTGCACAGGGTCGCTGTATTCGAACGACGCCATCAGCTGACCGCGCCGGTTATACCAAACCCGCTTCTCGATATATTTTTTGGTGGGGTGAACCCAAATCCGATACCGCGTCTTATCTTTGTCATAGCGATAATTCACATCGAACACGTTCGTGCCGTCGGGCTCCGTTCGCACGAACGTTCCTTTCAAAAACTGCTGGCTGATTGATTTTGTAATCAGCCCAAAATCAAACAGCGTCTGGTGACGGCCGGGGTCCTTCGAAAGGTCATCGTTCTTGCGCAAGTTAAATCGCTGAATCAGATACGACTGCTTGTCGCCCGAAACGATGTAAATAATTTTCTCGCCGTTCATGTTGGAAGAAAGCCGAAGTTTCATCGGCTCCTTCCACTGCATCATTCCCGACTTGGCTTCATATCCCATCGCGAAATCCTTATTAATCTTGCGGAGTTCCGCCCGGTTGGCCGAAACCACCGAAAGGTCGCACTGGATGTCGTTCAGCCCCTGGCAAACGGCGTCATCGAAGTCAACGGCTGGGGCAAGGGCCGCAAAAAGAACGGTTTCTAAGATCATATCGAGAGTATAGACGTCTAAAATCCGTGTCCGTCGTTAAAATGAACCCGCAATTACCCAAAAAACCGGCCATCCGACCCATCAAAACAGCCCTAACAGCCCTGACCGCCGTCGCCGCGTTCGGCTCCCTCCACGCTGCCGTCTATACCGTTCAGGCCGCAAAAAACTTCCAAACCCTCGAAGTGAAAATCGAACTCGATCCCGGCAAAACCGCAACAGAGTTTCAAATGCCCGCCTGGGCGCCGGGCGACTACCGCATCATTGATTTCGGCAAAGCGCTTTCAAACGTCACATTCAAAAACGGCGACAATCTGGTTCAAGCCGAACACATCGGCCGCAACGACTGGAAGCCCCGTTCACCCGTTACGTCCGTCTCTTATTCTGTCGCCGACAAAGACCCCGTGGTCTTCTCCGATTTTCTCCGCATCACAAAAGATGAGTACTGCTTCGACGGCCCAGCCGTCCTCGGCTGTTTCGTCGGACACACCAACGAAAAACACACGTTGAAAATCGTCAAAACTATCGAAGGCCCCGTTGTGTGCGCCCTCGATGAACTCGAATCCAACGACAAAAACATCGCCGAATTCACCGCCCCAAACTACGATGTGCTGGTTGATAACCCCGTCATTCACAGCAAGAACATTCGCATCGAACCGTTCATGGTATATGGAAAGCCGCACAAAATCGTCGCATTCAACAAAAGCGCGCGCGTGGATATGAAAAGTTATGTGGACGTGTGCACCAAAATCGTAACCGAAGGCGCCAAAATGTTCGGCGGTCTGCCCTATGCGCACTACTACTTTCTGTTCGACTTCGGCGGCGGAGGCGGCGGCCTCGAACACGCATCCTGCACACGCATCGGTCTCGACCCTTCGCCAAGCGCCGTCGAATACACCGACTTCATTGCGCATGAGTTTTTTCACGCATGGAACGTCAAGCGCATCAGAGCAAAACCCCTCGGACCGTTTGATTACACCAAGCCCGCAATCACAGGCGCGCTTTGGTGGCTCGAAGGAGTCACCGACTATTACGCCAAAATTCTTTCTGTGCGCTCCGGCATCTGGTCGCGCACGCAGTTTCTTCGCAGCATTTCCGAATCCATCGCTTCGATTGCAAACGTCCCCGCGCGCAAACGTGTGAGCGCCGACGAATGCAGCCGCCGCGTTTGGGAAGCCAACAACAGCGAAGGCTACGGCGGAATGAGCTACTATCTGAAAGGAGAACTGATCGGCGCATGCCTCGATATGGCCATCCGTTCAGAATCCGACGGCACAAGCAGCCTCGACGATGTGATGCGCGCCCTTTACAAAGAGTGTTCCGACGGCAAGCCCGGCTTTGCCGAAAACCGCATCCGCGAGCTGTGCGTCGTGTTCGGCGGCGAAGCCCTCGGCCCGCTCTATGACGAATGTGTGATGAAACCCGGCGACGTGCCCATAGACCGCTATCTGCCCAAACTCGGGTTCACCTGGGACAACTGGAAAGGCATCGTGCCCGACCCACAAGCCCCCTCCGCCGCCCTAAATCTCGGAGCCGCCTGGCCCGGCCCCAGCCGAAAACAGTAGAAACTTAACCCCGAAACCCGAAGTATAATTAACCGGAATTCTCATCAGACTCCCGAGGAGGAAACAAAGGATGACAACCGTTTTGGCTGCCGGCCTCGTCAGCGCCGTGCTCGCTCCGCAAGCGAACAGCGGAGCCGACATGCTGGCAAAATACATCTCGACCCTTCAAGGCGCCAAGTCGCTCACCGTAAACTTCACGGTGCAGCAGCTTCCTTCGGCAGCCGTAAACTATCAGATCGTTTTCGACCGCTCCGGAGCGGCGAAAATCACAACCCCCGAAGGCTGCACGCTCACCGACGGAAAAACCTATTGGGAATACACAAAGTCCACCAACGAATACGTCGAGCGTCCCGGCGGTGTGAACGAACTGTTTGCAACCCTGAAAAAAGATGACTTCCTTGCGTGGGCGCCGTTCTTCATCGGCGATGTGTTCAAAAACGTTTCCGGCGCATCCGTCGGCAGCAAAATGAGCATGAAAGGCAATCTCGTAACGCCGCTCACGTTTACCCTTGACAAAAACGCCAACAAAACCGGCACCATCTATCTGGATGAAAAAACCGGACTCGCAAAAGGCGCCGAATTCAAAGCCGCCAAAAACGGCGACTCGGTTGATGTGCTCATTCTGGTGAAAGACATCCAAATCGGCGGCGCGCTCGATCCCAACACCTTCGCTTTCAATCCGCCCGACGGAGCCAAGAAAGTCGAAATCAGCGCAAACGACCTTACCAAGTGGTACACCAATCTCGACGAAGCGATGAAAGTCGCCAAAGCAACCAACCGGATGCTTTTCGTTGACATGAACGCCACCTGGTGCGGCCCGTGCCAAATGTACAAACGCGAAGTCTTCCCAACGCCCGAATCCAAAGCGTTCGGCAAATACTATGTGTTTGTGGACATTGACACCGACGAACAGCCCGCACTCGCTCAGAAGTTCGGATCCACCGCCATTCCCGATCTTCACTTCCTGAAGAACGACGGAACCGAAGTGCACCGCGTGATCGGCTTCAAAGGTATGGCCCTTCTCGACGATATGAAGCTCGCCCTTGGAAAATAAATCCGGCAAGCGTAATCTGGAGGGCAGGCCGCAGCCATCGGCCTGCCTTCGCGGTTTAATCGGATCACGCTGACATGCAAAAGATCATCCTCGCCGCGCCAAGGGGGTTCTGCGCCGGTGTGTCCTACGCCATCGAGGTCGTAGACCTCGCGCTGAGAATTCACGGCCCGCCCATCTATGTGCGCCACGCAATCGTTCACAACGAGCACGTCGTCCGTTCGTTCCAACAGCGCGGCGTGGTGTTTGTCGAACAGATCGCCGAAATTCCCGAACGAAGCGTCGTCGTTTTCAGCGCGCACGGCGTTTCGCCCGATGTGCGCAAACAGGCCGAGCAGCGAAGCCTTCACGTGATTGACGCAACGTGCCCGCTTGTGACCAAAGTGCACCGCGAAGCCGTGCGCTATGCGTCGCAAAACTATCACATTCTTTACATCGGCCATCGCGGGCACGTCGAAGCCGCAGGCACAATGGGCGAAGCCCCTTTACAAATGACCCTGGTTGACAACGTGCGTGAAGCCGAATCCGTATCCCCCCCTCCGGGCAGGCTCGCCGTGCTCACCCAAACGACCCTGAGCGTTGACGAAGTCGAAAAAATCATGAGCGTGCTGCAGCGCCGCTTTCCGCATCTTGAAACGCCGAAAAAAGAGGACATCTGCTATGCGACCACCAACCGTCAACTTGCGGTGAAACGGCTTGCCGAACAGTGCGATCTGATTTTGGTGGTCGGCAGCAAAACCAGCAGCAACTCCAACCGTCTGCGCGAAGTTGCCGAAGCGGCGGGCAAACCCGCGTTTCTTCTGCTCGAGCCGGCGGAAATCCGCGCGGAGTGGCTAAGTGATTACCCCGTCGTCGGCGTTACCAGCGGCGCCTCGACCCCCGAAGAGCTTGTGCAAAACATCGTCGGCGCGTTTCTTTCTGCCAACCCCTCCGCACCCCTCGAAGTCCTCACGACCGTTGAAGAAGACGTCACCTTCATCCCCCCTCGCACCCTCCTCACCCTGGCCCAAGCGCGGTGAGGGCTGGTTCGTCGTCATTCTCTCTCAGTTCATCACCTGCCGAGGGGGCGTAAACGCTCGGGCCGCATCGGCTGAACACGACTCAGAGCATTTGAATCTCACCAAGAGTGTTCCGTATACTGGTTGGCCTTGAAACGATCTGGTTCATCGCACCGACTCACGCAGCAAGAGCAGCAAGAGGTGATCCGGTATATCGAGGCGGGGAAGGCGCTGCCGGACAAGTACCGCTTCCTGCTGTTTGAGGATAAACGGGAGGTCGAGTTGGTTTGGAATGGCAAGACCAACGAGGTCACATCCGTCGTGCTGCCGTTCCAGGTGATCGAGCACGTGGACGAGCCAAGGTCGGAAAAGACGCTCAAGGCGCAGCCGGACCTTTTCGACGCCGGCAGCGGCCGGCAGGTGAAGGACTGGACCAACAAGCTCATCTGGGGCGACAACAAGCTCATCCTCTCCTCGCTCAAGAACGGGCCCATGCGCGAGGAGATCGAGAAGCAAGGCGGCATCAAGCTCATCTACATTGATCCGCCGTTCGACGTCGGCGCCGACTTCAGCATGGACATTGAGATCGGCGACGAGACATTCACAAAGAGGCGGAACGTTCTGGAAGAGCTGGCCTACCGTGACACGTGGGGTCGAGGCGATGATTCGTTTCTCGCGATGATTTACGAACGGCTGGTGCTGTTGCGGGATCTTTTAGCAGATACTGGGAGCATTTACGCTCACTGCGACTGGCGGCTTTCTGGAAACATGAGGTTGGCATTAGACGAAGTATTCAGCCCTCATCGATTTCGAAACGAAATCATATGGCAATCCGCCATCGGCGACTCATCCGCGAAGAATAAGAAGTTCATCAAATCGCACGATACCATTTTCTCCTACACAAAAGGCGAATCATCGGTTTGGAACGACATCTTTCAGGATTACGGTGAGGCAAGCGATCGGCTCTACACTTTACAGGACGAGCAAGGAGTCTATCAACTTACTTCTGTAGACAACCCTGGCGGCGGCGGATACGTATACGATCTCGGTCTTGGTGAAAAGAGGCCACAAAACGGATACAGAATGCCTCTCGAAACCGCCCGAGAGTGGCTTGAGACTGGCAAGCTTGTTGTCGAAGCCGGCAAGGTCCCTCGCAAAAAGACGTACCGATCCGAAGACGGAGTCCGGTGCAGGGACATATGGACAGACATCTCAGCCTCTGTGCAGAAGACTTATGCTACGCAGAAGCCCGCTCCTCTCCTTGAGCGCATTGTTTGCGCTTCGTCTAATCCAGGTGACCTGGTGGCTGATGTCTTTTGCGGCTCCGGCACAACAGCCGCCGTTGCCGAAAAGCTCGGTCGCAAGTGGATTTGCGCCGACCTCGGCAAGTTCGCGATCCACACCACCCGCAAGCGCATGATCCAGGTTCAGCGCGAACTGAAGGCCGCTGACAAGCCCTACCGCGCGTTCGAAATCCTCAACCTCGGCAAGTACGAGCGCCAGCACTACATCGGCGTCAATCTCGACCTGCGCGAAGAGGAGCGCCGCAAGCAGATCGATGCTAAGGAGCGCGAGTTCGTGAAGCTCATCCTGCGCGCCTACCAGGCCGAAGCGGTGGACGGCTTCACCACCTTCCACGCCAAGAAGGCGGGCCGCATGGTCTCGGTCGGCCCCGTCAACCTCCCCGTCACACGCCTCTACGTGGAAGAGGTCATCAACGAATGCCGCCAGAAGCAGATCACCCGTGCCGACATCCTCGGCTTCGAATTCGAGATGGGCCTCTTCCCGGCAACGCTCGAAGAGGCCAAGGGCAAGGGCATTGATCTCGCCCCCAAGTACATCCCCGCCGAGGTGTTCGACAAGCGCGCCGTCGAGAAGAACCAGGTGGTCTTCCACGACGTGGCGTACCTGGAGGTCACGCCCCGCATCCAGGGCAACACCGTCGCCGTGGAGCTGACCGACTTCAGCGTGTTCTACAGCCAGGACAGCATCAAAGCCGCCGAAGCGGAGATCAAGGACAAGGGCAGCAAAATCGTGGTCGAGCGCGGCCAGATCGTCAAGGTCAGCAAGGACGCGAACGGCGTGGTTACGCGCGAGCAGCTCACGAAGAAATGGAGCGACTGGGTGGACTATTGGGCTGTGGATTTTAATTTCGAGAGCAAGAAGGAGATTATCAGAGTTCGCAAATCCCCCTCCCTTTCGCATGGCGAGAGGGAGGGGTCGGGGGAGGGAGAGCCGGCCGAATACGAGGAGGTTTGGACTGGCGATTACGTGTTCGAAAACGAGTGGCAGGACTTTCGAACGAAGAAGAAACGTAATCTCGAGTTGGTTTCGGTTGCAAAGAAGCTTCCCAAGGGTCGCCGCAAGATCGCGGTGAAAGTCGTTGACATCTTTGGGAATGACACGATGAAGGTGATTGAGGTGACGATCTAAATGGGTCTGCATCCTAAACTTCCCCAATCCCCTTACGTCGTCGTACCTCCAGAATATCGGTGGTTCCCTGCCGATGAAGAGTTGCGCGAGAATACGATGGACAAGCTGATGCCGCCGCTTGTCCCAAAACTCCGAAAGGCTGTGAAGAATTGGCGAGACTCAGGGTACGACGGAGCCAGTGAGACCAGCAAATCCCTTCTAAGATGGTGGTTCTATGAGCCTCATTTGATGCAGCAATTCGGGCAGACCGATTTAGAGTTTCGGTACTACTTTGCACAACGTGAAGCGATTGAGACGATCATCTATCTGAACGACGTGGTGAAGGTCAAAGACAAATTTGATCTCATGCGATTCGACTCGAGCGGCGCCGTCTCGGCCGGAATGTTTGACGAGGATTGGCCGCGATACGTCATCAAAATGGCCACCGGGAGCGGCAAGACCAAAGTTCTTAGCCTTGCCCTGGCATGGAGCTTTTTTCATAAGACGTACGAGGCGGAGAGCCAACTGGCTCGCAACTTTCTTGTGATCGCCCCCAACATTATTGTTTTGGATCGGCTGTACAAAGACTTTAAGGGTCTCGACATCTTTTTGCGGACCGACCCAGTTGTCCCCGACAACGGATTTTGTGGGCGCGACTGGAAGAGCGACTTCCAACTTCAATTGCATGTGCAAGACGACGTCCGCGTCACCCACCCAACAGGAAACATCTTCCTAACGAACATCCACCGCGTCTACGCGGGAAACGAGACGTTGCCGTCTCCCGACGACGATGACCTGCGCGACTATTTCCTCGGCGGCAAGCCGGTGACGAAAACCACCGACTCCAATGTTGACCTGGGCCTCATCGTCCGAGATATTGACGAGCTGATGGTCATGAATGACGAGGCTCACCATATCCATAACCCAAGAATGGCTTGGTTCAAAAACATTCGCGACATCCACAACAAGTTGCTCCAAAAAGGCGATAAGCTCGCCATGCAGCTCGATGTCACGGCGACACCCAAACATGACAATGGCTCGATCTTCGTGCAGACGGTTGCGGACTATCCTTTGGTAGAAGCCATCTTTCAAAACGTCGTGAAACATCCGGTACTTCCCGACGCCCCTAGCCGCACAAAACTTGACGAACGCCAAAGCGCGAAGTACACCGAAAAGTATAAGGACTACCTCGACCTTGGCGTAATCGAATGGCGGAAAGCCTACGAAGAGCATGCCAAGATCGGCAAAAAGGCCGTGCTCTTTGTGATGACGGATGACACTCGCAATTGCGATGATGTCGCGGATTTTCTGGAGTCCCACTATCCTGACCTTAAGGGAAGTGTATTGACCATCCATACAAAGAAAAACGGCGAGATCTCTGAGGCTTCATCTGGAAAATCCAAAGAGGAACTCGATGCGCTAAGGAAGGCGGCCAACGAAATAGATGACAGTGACAATCCCCACAAGGCCATAGTCTCGGTCCTCGTCTTGAAAGAAGGTTGGGACGTCCGGAATGTGACGACGATTGTCGGCCTGCGAACCTACACCTCTCCTGCGAGAATCCTTCCCGAACAAACCCTTGGCCGTGGACTTCGCAAGATGTACATTGGGGAAGTTCCTGAACAAGTGAGCGTCGTCGGCACCAAGCTCTTCATGGAATTTGTCGAATCAATCCAAGCGGAAGGGGTCATCCTGGAGCGAAGGGCAATGGGCGCGGGAACTCCCGCAAAAACGCCCGTCATGGTCGAGGTTGACAAAGATAATAAAGGAAAAGATCTCGATGCCCTCGACATCGAATTGCCAGTATTAACCCCCCGAATCTTCCGCGAGTACAAGAACCTTTCTGAGCTCGATCCATCTCGTATGGGAAATGAGAAAGTTACCTACCGCCAGTTCTCGGAAGAGGAACAACGCCAAATCGTCTTCAAAGACATCGTTACAGACGAGATAACGCACACGACCATTCTCGATGCTTTTGGCATCATTGACTACTCAAGCGTCATCGGGTATTTCACCCAAGCTCTGATGAAGAAGCTCCGCCTTGTAAGCGGATACGACATCTTGTATGGCAAGGTCAAAGAGTTCATCCAGTCTTCACTTTTCGCGCAGAAAGTCCTCCTCGAGGACCCCAACACGATCCGAAACCTCTCTGAGCTTGCCGCATCGAAGACAATTCTCGACTCCTTTGTCTCCGCGATCAACGCTCTCACTGTCCGCGATAAAGGTGACGCTGAGATCCGTGACTTCTTGAAACTCCGCAACACTCGTCCATTTGCCGCAAAGGACCAACCGTATCTGCCCGCAAAGAAGAGCGTGTTTAACCGCATCATTGGCGACAGCCCGTTCGAACTTGAATTCGCGCGCTGGCTGGAAGATTGCCCCGACGTCGCCTCATACGCAAAGAACTACTTTGCCGTGAACTTCCGCCTCGACTACGTCGCCGCTGACGGAAGCATATCGACTTACTTCCCTGACTTCCTGGTAAAGACAGCCGACGGCCGGGTCGTCGTCGTCGAAACCAAGGGCCAGGAAGACCTGGACGTTCCGCAAAAAATGGCACGTCTCAAGCAGTGGTGCAAGGACGTATCCAAGGTTGGGTCAGAGATCACCTACTCGTTCATGTATGTCGACTCGGAGGAATTTCGTGCGCAGCCGATCAAGACCTTCGCCGAGCTCGAATCGGCCTTCCGGCGTTACCAATGAAGTTTCCAACTCATCTTTCCGGTCATGCGAAGAGTGCTAGCCAATTATAGGGCCGAAAGCCCTCCGGAAAAAGCGTCCTATAGGCTGGTTGAAAAGCAGCACCTCAGATCACTATAGACCGAGATCGGACGTTGCGGGGACGGCATCTGCGGGGGCGTCGAACATCAGGATCAATCCATTCGCAACCCGTTCCATAGGACCTGCATAGCTTGGGCGAGGCTGAGCACTCGATTCAAGGTTTTTGAGTGAACTTAAGCGGATTTTCGTTCGAGAACCAAACAGCCTGGGCGAACTCGAATTCGTGATCGAAAGGTTCCTCCAACGGGGGCCAATCGCAAAAGCCTCTCGCCACAGAACCAATGCCTTCTCTGATCACGTCAACACACTAATAAGACATTCGGGCTGATGTCGCGGGAGAAGGCAGATGCTCAGTACGACGATCGTTTTGGCGTTGGGCGCTTACGGCGCCACCGAACCTGTTTTCAACGGGCCGCTCGACCCGGCTGGTCGCCTCCTGAAAATTACGGAGAATTCGTCCCCGCAAGGCAGCCGAAACCCCATCAAAAGCGGCGGTGCAAATGCCGCGTCGCTCGGAATCAACGGAAGCCTCGGCGGGCGCCGAATGTTTCCCGACGACAACCCGTGGAACACACCGATTGACACCGAACCGGTTGATCCGCTGTCCGATTCCATCATCAGCACCATCGGCGCGAACGATCCGCTGCATCCAGATTTCGGCGCTAACTGGAACGGCGGGCCGTTCGGCATTCCTTACATCGTCGTGAGCAAAAACCAGCCAAAAGTGCCGATGGATTTCATCTGGTACGGCGATGAAAGCGATCCCGGCCCTTATCCGTTCCCGCCTAACGCGCCGGTGGAAAACGGCAGCGATCGGCATGTGCTGGTCATTGACGTTGACAACTGGATTCTTTATGAAACGTTTTACTCGTTTTATGTCGGCCCGGGTTGGCAGACTGCGTGCGGCGCGAAGTTCGATTTAAACTCCAACGCGCTTCGGCCCGATGGCTGGACATCCGCCGATGCGGCCGGTCTGCCGATTCTTGCGGGGTTGGTGCGCTATGACGAAGTGTATGAACAAGGCGCAATCAATCATGCGCTGCGTTTCACTGTGCAGATAACCCGAAAGGCGTACATCCATCCCGCCACGCATTATGCAAGTTCCAACACCAGCACAAACCGTCCGCCGATGGGAACGCGGTTTCGGTTGAAAGCGAGTTTCGATATTTCATCGTATCCGCCGCATGCGCAAGTCATTTTGCGGGCGTTGAAAAAGTACGGAATGTTTGTGGCCGACAACGGCAGCGACATGTTTCTTTCCGGCACGGCCGACCCGCGCTGGAACGATGACGAAATGAACACGCTGAAAAACGTGAAAGCAAGCGACTTTGAAGTGGTAAAAATGGGCCCGATTCATCAATAGCCCCACCCTCTCCTAAGAATCGGGCCCTCTTGAAACCAGAAATTTGGGGCGCTCTGCGAATTCCACTCGAAGCACCCCATGTCAACAACAGGTGGAGTGCCGAAGCCCGTATCCGAAACGAACGGGTTGTCGAAAAACCGCGCATTTCCTTCAAGATCAAACGGCACTTGCTCTTGGAAGTCGCCGTCGTTGTCCAAATCGCAAGAGTCGCTGGGGACGCTGGTGTTGTCTCCTGCATCACAGCACGGCGAAAACTGGCTGAGCCGGTAGTCGCCAACGCCGGCAAATTGCGGATCGGCGGAGATATTGCCGGTTCCCGCATAGCCGCCTTTGATGCACGAATACCGCACGTCCGCGTGATCACTTCCCGAATTGAGTCGTATTTGGTAATCGCCAAAAAACCATAAAATCGAATTGCGAATTAAAAGTGTGCCGCCCTGACTTGCCGAGCACGCGCCAACTCCATAACGGCCCGAGCCGATCCCTGAATCCGGCCTTCCAGTAACCGTGCAGTTGTCGAGTTCCACCTGCGCGGAGCTTGCATTCACGACGCTGCCGCCATTTCTGCGCGGAACCGTGTGGTCGAGCAGACAGTTGATCAGCAGAGTGGGTGCATAGCCGGCAACGCACACAGGGCTGCTGTTCGCCGAAAAGATGCAGTTGGAGATGTACGCTTTGTCCGCAGCCCCGAAGCTTTGTACGGCTATTGTGGAATTTCCGCGGTTGTTTGTTGCCACGCAATCGGATACGCGTATGGTTCCGTATAGGGCGAGCACCATGGCCGATCCAAGGCCTTCTTCTCCCTGTGCGGTGTTTCGCGCCATCACACAGCCGTTGATCGTGATGTTGCCCGAAGCATAAAGGCCGCCGCCCGATCCGCTGTATCCTGCCGAGACGTTGTCGGTGAACTCGCATCCTTTGACGATTGCGCGCAACGAAAGGAGTTGCAGCCCGCCGCCCGTGTCGGCCTGGTTGTGAGAGAACTTGCAGTCAATGACGCGCGAAGGCGGAAAGCTGGCGGGACTGTCGTCATACAGAAAAAGGCCTCCGCCGACCTCGTACGCCCAGCCGTTTTCGAAGGTGCATCGCTTGATATCTGCATGCCCCGGGTAGATGGAAACTGCACCGCCATAATAGGCGCCTTTGAACGGAGAGCCGTTTGAAGAAAACGTCGAGTCGCTCATCGCAACATCGCAAGACTCGGCTCCAAGGGCGCCGCCATATCCCCGCGCGAGATTGTTCGTGAATGCGCATTGTTCGACATGAAGTTTGGAGTTCCAAGCATAAACCGCCCCTCCCGACGCGCTTTGAGAGATCGTTCTGTTCGAGTCGCAGGTCGTATCCGTCAGGCTGACGTTGCAGTTTTCGAAGTACGCGGCGCCTCCGTCATAGCCTGCGGCATTAGAGATGCATCGCACGCCGGCGAGCGAAATGTTTGAATCTTCCGCATAGAGCGCGCCGCCGCGAATGGAAACACCGTGGGTCATTGTGATGCCTTGAATCGTGAGGGTGCCTCCGGTCACGTCTTTTATGTTAAAGATTGTAGAAAAGCCTTCCGCATCAATCACACATTGGGTGGAATCGTGCTCGCTCCTGAGGGTGATCGCTTTGCCGTCAACAAAAAGATTGCGATTGCCGTTCGATTTGTATGTGCCGTCGCGAATCAACACGGTGTCGCCGGATTCGGCCGCGTTGATGCCTTGTTGAATCGTTGGAAACGGATCGTCGAACGTTCCCGAGCCCGGCCCGGTCGCGTCATCATCCACATACCAGATGTTTGAAAGCGTGAGCGAACAGATTGCGATCGCGATCATGACGAATCACCTCTTTGCGTGGTTCCAAAACCGTATGACAAGCAGGCAGATCAGCAGCGTGAACAGCGGCGGGGGTTCGGGAACGACGTTCACGCGCAGGCTGTCCACAGCAAGATTATGCGCGTTGAATTCTATGGCACCGATCAGCTTTGTGGAATGCCAGCCATGCCATTCCAGGCCTCCTTTGTTGTTCGCGCCGCCGTGATAAAAAAATGTTTTTTGAGTTAGGATTTCGAAGTTCTGGTCATAAAATGTTGCGTTGAGGAATCCGTACCGATCGTAAGACCTCCTGCCACACCCAAAAAACGCGCCAAAATCTACGGCGGGATTTCGAAAGACGATCATCAGATTTCCGCCGGGGTCGAGCGCCAACGCTTGGGCGCCGTCTACAACGCCTGCATTGCCGAAACGATCCAGCATGTAGTCGGCGTATCCCGGCTTATAGATGATGATGTTTTCATCGAGCGAGCCGGCAAACGCGAGACCATCAAGAATCTCCATCGGTTCGGGCTCAAAACGGTTTGGGTTGTCGCGATAGTTGGTGAAGGATTCGAAATCTTCGCGGGCCATGCCCTGAAAAAGCGGTATATCCGTAATCTGGCCCGCGGCGATCGGCGCGACCGCCGCAACGATCCCAAAAACGGCGAGCGGCTTGTACCTTGCCATGTTCGGTCCCCCTTCGCTGCAGCATTCCCAGCGTACCCAAGCCGCGCAAGGTTTGAAACCTCGCAACAAAGCGTGATCTCGGGTCATAATTGGCACTACGCCCCCGGCCGTACCCGGGGGCGTCGTTCCTGCTCACAAGCAAAAACCATGGAATCGGACATCAAGCGCATCACAGCCACCGACTGCGGCTCCACAACAACCAAGGCGATTCTTATTGAAAAAGACAACAACGGCGACTACCGTTTGGCCGCGCGCGGCGAAGCCCCCACGACGGTCGAAAAACCTTTCGAGGATGTTACGGTTGGAGTGCTGAACGCCGTGCGCGAACTCGAAGAGATCACCGAAGCAAAACTTGGCGAAAAGCGCGTGCTGATCAAAGACGGCAGAGTATGGCGGTTGATGAAAAACGGCGCAGCGGTTGAACAAAAACAGTCTTTGATGGAGGGCTCCGATCTTTATCTCAGCACATCGTCGGCAGGCGGCGGGTTGCAGATGATGGTTGCAGGCGTTGTGAAGGCGATGAGCGCTGAATCTGCCGAACGCGCCGCTCTGGGCGCCGGCGCCATTTTAATGGACACGCTGGCCGTGGACGATGGCAGAAAAGATTATCAAAAAGTGGAGCGGCTGCGACAGCTGCGGCCCGATATTATTTTGATGTCGGGCGGCACCGACGGCGGAACGAAAGATCACCTGATCAACATGGCCGAGGTGATTCGGCGCGCCGATCCGAAACCGCGCTTCGGCGATATGAAACTGCCGGTGATTTTTGCCGGCAACAAAGACGCGCGTGCCGAGGTGCACCGAGAAATCGGTCCGAATATCGAAGTGCGCGACGTTGAAAACATTCGTCCGACTTTGGACAAAGAGAACCTCGGGCCCGCGCGCGAAGAGATTCATGAACTGTTTTTGGAACACGTGATGCAGCAGGCTCCCGGCTATGACAAACTGCTGGAATGGACGAGCGAAGAGATTATGGCGACGCCCAACGCCGTGGGCAAGCTGATGGAAGAGTACGCCAAAAGCAGAGGCATCAATCTGCTTGGGGTGGATATCGGCGGAGCCACAACCGACATCTTTTCGGTGTTCAGCGGGATTTATAACCGCACGGTGTCGGCGAACCTCGGCATGAGTTATTCAATCTGCAACGTGCTGAAAGAGGCGGGAACCGAGAACATTTCGAGGTGGCTGCCTTTTCAAATGGATCCGTTCGATCTGCGCAACCGGCTTCGCAATAAAATGATCCGCCCCACGACGATTCCGCAGACATATGAAGACCTTTTGATCGAGCATGCGGTTTCGCGCGAAGCGCTGAGGCTGGCGCTCACGCACCACAAGTCGCTTGCGCGCGGATTGGTCGGAGTTCAGCAGCAAAGGGACATCGGGCAGGCGCTGGAACAGGAGGTATCGGGTCAAACTTTGGTGCAGATGATGGCGCTGGATATGATCATCGGTTCGGGAGGCGTGCTGAGCCACGCGCCGAACAGAGCGCAAAGCGCTTTGATGATGATTGATGCGTATCAACCCGAAGGGGTTACGATGATCACGGTTGACTCGATTTTCATGATGCCGCATTTGGGCGTTTTGTCGGTGCATCATCCCGATGCGGCATATCAGGTGTTCGAACGAGACTGTTTGGTTAAAATCGGCACCTGCATTGCGCCTGTGGGAATCGGCAAGCAGGGTGAACCGTGTGTTACGGTTTCTGGAAACGGCGTGAACGTTTCAGTGCCGTTCGGCGAGATGCGCGTGATTCCTTTCGATGGAGCGCACACTCCGGAATTGACCATCGAACCTGCCAAAGGGTTCGATGTCGGCGAAGGGAAGGGGCGCAAACTGATCGCAAGGCTGTTCGACGTTGCCGGCAAACGCGACAAGGCGAGCGGAGCGAAGATGTCGGACGGGTTGGTGGGTTTGATGATTGACTGCAGGGGCCGCCCTTTGGCGATTCCGAGCGATTCGAACGGGCGGATCGAGTGGCTGAAAGGCTCGCTTTCGGCGCTGGGCCTGCCGCTGCCTTAGCCTGGGGCTGGCGAGTTGATCATGCATAACACCCCGCGGGCATAATATCGTGGGTGGTCCGACTTCTTGGGATGCAGTACACAGACTCTTGGGTGCGACCACCATATGAAAAGGAGAAGAACATGCAAACTGTCATGCGGATCAGAGCGCCGCGGACGATCGCTTTCGGCGCATTGGGAGCTGCGCTTGCAGCCGCGGTCTTGGTAGGTGCGATCCAACTCCGCAAACTGCTCATTCACACTTCCGATCGCTCTCAAATCACCTTGTTTGGGAGGATTACAGGAGCGGAAGGGACGAACAGTTTTCAAAAGTTGGCTTTCAACTTTTATGACCCGAAGTCTAAAGCGCTGGTACACCGTGCGATTGCGGATGTCGAGGTGCAGAACCACGAGTATTGTGCGGTGATGCCATCGAGCGGCTTGGAATCCAATCACGGATATTTAGTCTATGCAAGCATGCCGAATGTGGAGGCGCCTGCATTCGCCGGCGGCCAAAACACAATGGCGATTCCGTATGTGTATCTGCAAAGCTCGACGCCGGGCATGCAGCAAACGGGACACGTGAACATCAGCGGAACGTTGATTGCAGGAACGGTGCAGACCTCGGCCTTCAAAATGCCGACCGGTGCGGGCGTGGGAAAAGTGTTGACTTCGGATGCGTCCGGGATCGGCACGTGGCAGACTTCCCCCACAAGTTTTTGGCAGCAGTCGGCGTACGGAATCTACTACAACAACGGTTTTGTAGGTGTTGGCCGAAGCGCCCCGCTCACAGGAGCCGAGGTGTTTGGAATCAATTCGACATTCGGCGGATACGGTGGAATGTATGTGAGCACCCCATCGGGTTCACTGCCGTTCTACGGTTACGCTTCGGGTTCAACGACAGCATGGACATTTCTGGACGGTTCGGACGGAAACAAATGGAAACTGTTTGACAACGGAACGCAATTGACCGTAACTCCTGAAGGACGGGTTGGTATCGGCACGACGTCGCCGACTTATAAAGTGCAGGTCATTGCCAGCGGAGGCGACGACGCGGTTCACGCCGTGCAGACCAATACGGCAGGATTCGAAGCAGCCTTGTTTGGTGAAAGCGCGAGTGATTCTGGATACGGCGTCGTGGGCCGTGCTACGTCGGGCAGCTCAAGTTCTCACTACGGCGTTTACGGCATCAGTTGGGGATCGGGCGGTGTCGGCACGTACGGCGTCACGATGGACAACACGGGATACCCCGCGGCGATTTTGGGTGAAGGCAGAAATGCGGCAAACGGCACCGGTGTTGTCGGCTATGGCAACCCGACCGGCGGCTACTTCTCGGCTGATTCATCCTATGGCGTTGGCGCGTGGGGTGTCGGGCATGGCGAAAACGCGTATGGATTGTACGGCTACGCGACCTACTCTCCAAATTCGTACTATGCGTTTGGAGTGTTCGGGCAAGTGGCGGATTCCAACAGCTACGGAGTGTATTCCGTGGGTCGTTTTGCGGCGACCGGAACCAAGTCGTTTCAGATTGATCACCCGTTGGATCCTGAAAACGCGTTTCTGAACCACTACTGCACCGAAGGCCCTGAACCGCTGGATGTGTATTCGGGGAATGTGATTACCGATTCGCGCGGATATGCGACGGTTACGCTCCCAAGATATTTCGAGGCGATCAACAAGGACTTCCGATATCAACTTACTGTGATTGACAGCAGCGATGATTTCGTGCTGGCCAAAGTCGTGCGGGAGATCGAGAACAATCAGTTCGTGATTCGCACGAGCCAGCCGAGCATCAAAGTCTCCTGGCGGGTGGAGGCCACGCGGAACGATCCTTGGGTCAGAAAATACGGATACAAATCCGAGGAGCCGAAGCCGGCGCCGTACCGCGGGAAGTATTTGAACCCGGAACTGTACGGTGCACCTCCTGACCGCGCGATTCACCAGATGAAGAAGCCGCGCGGGTCGGGCGGGCCGATTGTGGCTCACTGAGCGGCTCGACGGGGCAGCGCCATTGGTCCCAGGCACGAAACCTGGGGCGCTCCCGTGCGTCTACCCCAATTAGCAAGCCTGAATCGAGCCCCGAAAAACTCGGGGCTCGAAAAGGAGATTAAAACAGATGGAACTGAAGACAAAGATCGTTTTGACAGCGGCGCTTTTGCCCGCGGTTTTGTGCTCGCAATATCAGTCGCAGCGACTGAACCCCGCGCAGGCGCAGCGCATGAGCCCCACGGTGCACCGTTTGAGCATGCAAAACAACGGCAACCGCATTCAGGTTCGGCGCGGCGACATCATCGCAGTGGATCTTGGTTCGCCCCGGGGGGGCGACGAATGGAGATTGCTCCGTTCGAGCGGAAACCTTCGCCCCACGCGAGAAACTTCGCTTCCGAACAACCGCGATTACTATCGCGGGCGCGACAACCGGAACATCTACTACTTCGAGGCCACAGGAAACGGAAGCGGATTTCTGGATTTCGGATGCTATCACGGACGAAGTTCGCGTGAGTTCGACAGGTGGCACACCGACATCGTGATTGACGTGGGCTATGATAACCGATATGGCAACGGGTACGGCAACGGGTATGGCAACGGGTATGGATACGGCGATCGGTACTGCGCTCCGGAGATGATTGGAGTGTATCGCGAAACGCATTACGCCAGGCGCCGCGAATCGTATGAAGTCGTGATCAGCCTGCAAAGCCGAAACGGCGCATCCATCGTGATCAAAGATGAACTCGCCCTGCGAAGGCGCGAATATGACGGCTTCTGGTACAGCCGCGGCAATCAGGTGATCATCGAACTGGATCATCGCGGCTATGCGAACGACCGCACTTTGGTGTTCGAATTTCGCAATGGAAGCTTGTATGCAACGCGCGGCACGTCGGACTATCTTGGTGACGGCATCAACTGCCTGCACCGAATCAAATAGCAGAGGGCGGCCCCAAATCAAAAGGCGCAGCATCTGCTGCGCCTTTTGCGTGTTTGTTTGAAGGCTAACCTCCGATCTGTTTCAGAACTTCCTTCGCCATGTCCACATACTGTTTCGGCATGTTGGGCGCGGCGATGATTTTTTGAGCCTGCTTTTTGGCGCCTTGCAGGTCACTGTCTCCCAAAAGGCAGTACATGATCGAAATCTGTGCGTACCCTTTGTCTTCCATGTTTTTCGAAGATGCGTCCGCCTTTTCGAACAGGCTGATCGCCTGCTTGAATTTTTCTTGGTTTTGGTAGCAGTCGCCGACGGCGTTGTATGCTCCCGCAAGATACTTGCCTTTATAGCCGCTGCTTTCGGCAATGCCGAGAGATTTTTCTGCGCCCGCCAGGTCGCCCCGTGCCGCCAGCAGTTTGGCCATTTGCGCATTGGCTTCGCCGTTTTTCGGATTGGCTTTCAGTGCGGCGCTGACCGCAGGAAACGACTTGAACGTGTCGAGCGATTTCGTCATTTCTGCGCGGAACTGGTCAGGCGGCAGATATCCGCCGATTCTGCCGAACACCGCTCCCTGTGCATCCACGAACAAGATGGTGGGATACCCATCTACGTTGTATTTTTGCGCAAGCGGCGCGCCCGCTTTTTCGGCGTCCAGCTTTACCGCGACCAGGTTTTTCGATGCGGCGATGACGCTGGAATTCGTATAAGTATCGGAATCGAGTTTTTTGCACCAACCGCACCAATCGGTGTAAAAATCAATCATGATGAGTTTGTTCGCGCTTTTCGCGGCAGAAACCGCCGCGTTCCAATCTTTCGCCCACGCGATTTCGGCGGAGGCGGAAGCGAGCGTGGTCAAAAGCAGCGCACAGGCGATCGTCGTCAGTTTGGTTTTCATCGTTCGTCTCCATTTTTGGGCCGCAGAAAAAGCGGCTGCTTTTGCGATTATGACTGGATTGGAGGAAGTTTAAGGTGAAAGTCGGTTTCGCGCTGAAACTGTTTGGCAAGGCTGAAGCAGACATCCTCTCGCAGGGCGGGAGCGATGATCTGGCCTCCAAGCGGCAGGCCGCCTTCGAAGCCGATCGGAAACGCGATCGCCGGCCATCCGAGAAGGTTCGAGGGCCCGTCGTCGCCGCCCATGTTTGCAAACGATTTGTCGAACGGCACATCAATGGGCGGCGCTCCGTGATAAAACACCGGAGTGAAAATGCAGTCGCACTTTTCCCAAATCGCATTCGCTTTGAGCGCTTCGGTGCGCAGGCGCAGCGCCCACAGATAGTCCACCGCTTTGGTTTCGAGTGCGGCCGCGAGGCCTGCAATCTGATGGTTGTCGGCAAGAGAATGAAATCTCGGCCCGCGGATGAAATGTTCGTGAGCGCTTGCGCCTTCTGCGTTCACGATGATTTCAACCGCAGTGCCATAAGGAAGTTTTGGATAGGCGACCTGCACCGTTTTGTGGCCGAGTTTCGAGAACACGCGCAGCGCGTTTTGATACGCCTTTTGGCATGCCGCCGCTTGGTTGCTTTTGAAATCTTCGTTCAAAAGTCCGATGGTGAGCGGCTTTTTGGTTCGATTCAGATCGAGTGAAGCGTCGAGCGAACTGGGATCGTTCGGGTCTTTTCCGCAAATCGCCTGCAGAACTGCCGCGCAACATTCCGCGCTGCGAGCGATGGGGCCGATTTTGTCGAGGGTCCAGCACAAAGCCATCGCTCCGTGGCGGCTGACTCGGCCGTAGGTTGGGCGGAACCCTGTTGCGCCGTTGAACGCGCTTGGGCAGGTGATGCTTCCGCTCGTTTCGCTTCCGATTGTAAAACCGCATAATCCAAGTTTGGCCGCCGCGCCCGAACCCGATGAACTCCCGCCCGCCCATCGCGTTGTGTCGAATGCGCAAAGACACGCACCGTTCGCGCTCGCGTTCGCAACGTTATAATTCCCGCCTCCGGCGAGTTCGATCATCGAAAGTTTTGCCGCGAGCACCGCGCCCGCATTTTTGAGTTTGGCGATCACGGCGGCATCAAAACCGAAAACTTGGTCTGCATGTCCGGGCGAACCCCAGCGCGTCGGAATGTCTTTTGCGGCCAGAAGGTCTTTGGCTCCGTAAGGGATTCCGTGCAGAGGAGTTTTCGGGCCGGATCGTCGTCGGGATTCGTCTGCGGCTTTGGCTTCTTTCAGTGCGCGCTCTTCGGTGATTTCGGCAACCGCGCGGTGAACTTCGCCAATGGACTTCAGGCGCGCGAGATACATTTTCGTGAGTTCAACCGACGAGATCTGTTTTTGCCGCAATGCGCGCGCGAGTTCAGAAACTGTGGCAAAGGGCGAAAGGCTCACCGCCGCGGCTCCGTGGGAACATACACGGTGCAAGGTTCGCTGTTTTCGGGCAGTTTGGTCTTTTTGCGTTCTACGCTAAGCCTTTCGATCGCTTTCAACGCTTCGAGGGCGAGCGGCTTGGTCTGCTCATCGAAAGGTTTTGCCAGCTGCGACTGCAGTTTTTCCACGGGGTCTTCGGCTTGCAAGGTGTTGGGGAACGCTCGCGGTGCGGCCGCTCCTATCGCCGTGAGTCCGGCAAGTTTTGCGATTTGACGCCGGGTGAATTTCGCCATCGCTTTATCTGTTTCTTATCAGCCGATCCTGCATTTTGGCAAGATTCAATGACAGCGCGGACAACTGGTCATTGCTCATTTCTATCTGCGACCGCACGGTAATCGCGGCGATTGTGCGTCCTTTCACGAACGCGTAATATCCGGTGCCGTTTGCACAGTTTTGGAAGGCGGAGCGCCCGACAAGGTTCGGCCCGTTCTTAATTTCGTTCAGAACGGCTGCGCTCATCGTTGGCAAAAGCCGGAACTGACGGAATGCGACGTTCTCATCGGCATACACCTTGAGTTCGATGCGCACGAACTGAAGTTCGCCGCTGCAGCTCCAAACGCGCAGAATTGTGGAGCACCCGGGTGCGCCGTTTTCGGGCTTGGAGTTGAGTTCGATCCGCGTGGGGTTTTCGCCGGTCAGCGCCATTCCCGGCAGCGGCTTCGGTCCCAATATCATCGCGAGCATCTGCGTGGCCGTCACGCCGATGTTGGAGCCTTTTGCGTCGTGAATCGCCACCCCGGTTTGTGCAAAAGCGCACGCCGTGAAAAGAATTCCAAAAACAGTGAATCGTTTCATGATGTCTCCAACTTAGTTCGTGGTGAGATTGGGAATAAATCCTGCGGCGGGTGTGGGTACCCAGCCGCCGATGTTGTAATGATCAACCAGGCCGATGTCTGTCGAGCCTCCGCGATAAGTGGTGTCTCTTGCCAGCCCGTAGATCGGGCCTGCGGGCACGGTGGGAGGATAAAAGTTGAGACACCCATCCCAAACCGCAAAGTTCGCGCTCGGCTGAACGGGAATCTGGTGATAATGCCACTGTCCGCGGTGCGGGTTGTTGCCGGAATTCGTTCCCGCCGGATCAATCGTGTTGAATGTGAAATACACGCTGCCGAAAATCGAATTGGATCGCTGCGAAACCAGGTCAAGCGCGCCGATGGAACTCGACATGCACACCATATAATCTGCAAACTCGTTGCATTCGCCGTAAGGGTAGAGCGGGTCTTGCAAAAACCTCCTGAGTTGAAACGTTTCGCCGCTGTCGTTGGCCGAAGAGATATAAGAGTTGAATCCGCCGTTGTAAGTTCCGCGGCTTTGCAGGGCGCTCACCAAACTCGTTGTGGCTTGAACGGCGTTCGCCGAGCCGTATGCCCAAACGGTGGAAGAGTTCAGAACGTTGACCCACGCCGGCGTCATCGGATTGAAAGGCGCGCTCAGCACATTAAAGATAATGGATTTGCGAACCTTCGGTGTGATGGGCAATCCGGACGGCTGCGGAATCGTCACCGCTCCCGTAAGATCGAGCCGGTCTACCCATGCAGGTAGCGTGGATGCGAACCAGTGCGTGTCGTTCGGCCCATGAATGGCGGATATGCCTTCGAACCAGAACGTTTGTCCCGAAACGGTGCTCTTGCAGATCGAATAACCGATAAACCAAGGGCCGGGCGTGTCGCCGGTTTCCCAAACGATCTTTACACCGATCTGCGAACCGGCCGTCGCGCACACCGGGAACTGGTCTTCGCGCATCCCCTGCTGAAACACGCCCCACTGTTGATCAACGGCGTCTCCAGGAAGGGGCGTAAGTCCCCATCGAAGATCGTGCAACTGCCCCTGTCCGGGCGCAGCAACGAACACAACGCGCACGCCGTGCGCGCACGCCATGCAGAACAACAACAGCAGACCAAAGATTGACTTCATCAAACTCCTCCTGACGTTATGCGTTCACGTACTGGTTCACACCATGTATATCCTCGCCCCGAAGAAGATACAGGGGGTGGTTTTGGTAAAACGACTCTTTGCTTCGATCGAGTTTGGTCGTTACGGGCATGAACCGCATCGTGTAGCCAGCCCTCCGTTTGGGTGATCGGTTCGGTGCGCTGCCGTGCACGAGTCTCGCTTCGTGAAAGGTGCATTCGCCTGGTTTCAATTCGCAATCAATAATAGGAAGGTGCGCGAACGGGGTGATGTCCAAACCCAAATGCAGCAGGTTTTCTGCCGTGTCTTCTGATTTGTGCGCGAGTTCTCCGAGGGTGTGAGTTCCGGGAATCACGCGCATGCATCCGTTTTCCACCGTGGCTTCGTCAATCGCCAGCCAAAGCGTCATCACTCCCATCGGCTCCAGCGGCCAGTAGGTGGAATCCTGATGCCACGGTGCGGCTTTGCCGTCACCGCCGGGTTTGCAGATCAGGTGCGAAGCGAACAGCACGATGTTGGGCCCAATGAACTGCTCGACCACATCCAAGATGTTGGGATGGCGGCACAGATCGAGCATGAACGGATGCTTGGTGTGGGTCATGTCGAACCCTTCCGGTCGTTCGCCTGGTTTCAGTCCCGCAACCATCTCGTCCACATACTCGCGCGCGCGGTTCACGTCATCATCCGAGATAATCTGCCCGTACTTCATGAAGCCGGTGCGGCGGTATTCGTCGAGCTCTTCTTTGGAAAGTTTTCGTGCCAGCTGCATCGCGCACATATCGAAACGACTTTACCTAATTCAGAGCCCAAAGGGGCCACTCGCGCGACCACGTAGGTTTGCCAGCGATGGTGCGCGAGCCGTCAATCGGGCCGCAGTCCCACGTCGAGCCGTAACTGCCCACGAGATAGTCGTTTTTCGTGGGGGTTTGTTCAAGAAAACTGTTGACGTGATACCATTTCACGCTGCCATCCACCCGGCCGATCAGAATTCCTTCGGCGAACGACGCTCTTCGAGAATCAGTTTCATCGGTCGGCGTGCAGTCGTCGGGCGACTTCCATCTCTTGAACATCGGCGCCCAAAGTTCGCGCAGAGCGGCGGGATAGGCGGTTTGGATGTTCGCATTCGGCGTGGTGAAAACCGGAACGAAATTAATATGGCCGCTGACGAACTCCATGAACAGCATCGCCGAAGATGGATCAGGAACCGCCGAGGCCATCCCTCCCAGAAAACTGTTTCGATAGGCGCCGTTGCGGTTAGGGTTTCCGTACCGATTCAGTGCGCCGGTTAGGGCGAGGTTGATGGCGTAGCCGTTGCAGATTTCGCCGTTGGTGTTCCATACGTCCGGGTCCTGCTCCCAACGCGGATGAAAGAAAATCGAAAACGTTTGCGTGTACGGCTTGATCCATTTCTGCCAACTGTAATGGTTCATCCGGTAAGGATACGGGCCGGGGGGCGTGCAGCCATCTCCGTTGACTGCTCCGTCGCGGTTGAACTTCGGGTTGATCGAACTTTGAGCCTGGCAGCCGTCATCGCGCGGGTAGATCTCGTTCCAGTCCGAAGCGTAGAGCATGACTGCCTGAGAAATCTGCCGAATGTTGGCGATGGACACGGCTTTCTTGGCGCTCTCTTTCGCGCGGGCAAAAACCGGAAACAGAATCGCCGCCAGAATGGCGATGATCGCCGCCACCACCAGCAGTTCGATGAGCGTGAACGCCTTGACCCCGACCCTCGTCATGGAAAGACCGCCTCCTTGCGTCTCGCCGCGATGCCGCGGTCGGCCGCGAGGTTAACATGCGACGCTCAGAAGGCGATTCCTTCCTGATGCTGGTCAGGCTGGATTAAGATTAATGGACTTCGAATCCGCCGTAAGCGCTTTCCCGCGGAAGGAACCCCAGGTTCACCGCCGCGCGGATCGCGTTGATACGGTTGTTCACACCAAGCTTGCGATAAATGTTCTCCAGGTGGTAATCCACCGTGCTCTTGGCGACGAACAACTCGTCAGCGGTCTGCTTGCTGGTGAGGCCGCCGGCTATGCGGGAAAGAACCTCGATCTCTCGCTTCGATAACTGAACCCTCGACGGGAAGACTGTTTGTCCTAATGCGTGCATATTTTTTAACCCTTAAATTTCCTGGGCAGCTGCCCCTAAAAGATGGGGCGATACCCGGCGAAGCCACAAATGTGTGCTTTCTTACACCCTCTTAAGACAACGGAGATAGGCTGAGAGTTCGAAAAAACTGCGTTCGCGGGTAATTTTTGGGCAGAACCAGGGAAGGATGCAAGCCAAACCCATACTGATAACGGGCGGATCGCGGGGAATCGGGCGGGCCATAGCCATCCGATTGGGAGCCGACGGCTGGAGGCCGCTCATCGTCTGCCGGTCTCATATTAAGGAAGCGCACGAGGCGGCCGAACTCTCGGGCGGAGTTGCCTGCCCCTTCGGCGCCGACCTGGGCAGCCTGGAAGGATGCCGCAAGGTGTGGGAATGGGCGGTCTCGATGGGCCCGGTACGCGGCCTGGTGAACAACGCTGGGGTTTATGTTCAGGGGAGTTTTACCGAGCGGGACGAGCGGGAATTCGAGGCTTCGTTCTCTCAGGCGATGTCGGTGAACTTCATGGCGCCGGTCCGCCTTTCGCGGTGGTTCGCGCAGCAGGCGAGCAAGGGGGATCGGATTTTGAATGTGTGCTCCAGGGTGGGATTTCGAGGCGAGGCGGGGGCCGCCGCCTATGCGGCGAGCAAAGCCGCTCAGATCAACCTTGTAAGGTCGCTGGCCGTGGAGCTTGCCGGGCTGGGAATCGGTGTGTTCGGCATCGCGCCCGGGTGGGTGGAGACGGCGATGACCCGCAAGGGGATGGAAGAGCGGAGGGCTGAGATCGAGGGCTCGATCCCTCTCGGCAGGGTGGCTTCACCCGAAGACTGCGCCAATGCGGCGGCGTTCTTGTTGTCCGATGAGGCGGCGTACCTTTCTGGGGTGGTGCTGGACGTGAACGGGGCGAGTTACTTCCATTAGGCCGTTTGGGCTTGACAAACTGCGCCGACAATGAGTTTAATAGCGGTACGGGCCGGCGCAGGCCGGTCTGAATTTTGATCGTCGGAGGGTGCCCGCGGGAACTCACGGAACGCAGACAGCTTAGCCCCGAGAATTTTTGGGGAGATTTGAACCCAGGCGTCCAACGGCGAGCCTGGTGTTTTTTTGTAGGGAATATGCCAACAGTCAATCAGATGGTTCGAAGCGGCCGAAAGGCGCCGAAGTCGAAATCGAAGTCGCCGGCGCTGAAAGGCAACCCGCAGCGACGCGGGGTGTGCACGATCGTCAGAACGGTAACTCCCAAAAAGCCGAACTCGGCTCTAAGAAAAGTCGCTCGCGTGCGGTTGACGAACGGCGTGGAAGTTACGGCGTACATTCCAGGCGTGGGCCACAACCTGCAAGAGCACTCGGTGGTGTTGGTACGGGGCGGAAGAGTGAAAGATCTTCCTGGAGTTCGGTATCACATCGTGCGGGGAACGCAGCAGACCGCCGGAACAACCAACCGGATGCAAGGCCGAAGCAAGTACGGGACGAAGAAGCCGAAAGCCGCGAAGAAGTAAACCATGTCAAGACACGGCAACACTCCCAAGCGGCAGATCAACCCCGATCCGATATTCGGTTCGGAACTTGCTCAGCGTTTTATCAACCGTTTGATGCAAGACGGCAAAAAGGTTAAGGCCGAGCAGATTTTTTATGGCGCATTGGCGATGTGCGAAAAGAAAGAAGGAACGCCCGCCGTGGAAGTTTTCGAAAAGGCGCTCGAAAACTGCATGCCGATCGTCGAGGTGCGGCCCCGCCGCGTGGGCGGACAAACGTATCAGGTGCCGATGGACGTGCCGCCGCATCGGCGAAGAGCGCTTGCGATTCGATGGCTGGTAACGAACGCGCGCAAACGGGCAGGCAAATCCATGATGGAGAAACTGAGCGGCGAGTTCTCCGACGCTTTCAACGGCCAGGGCAACACCGTGAAAAAGCGGGAAGACACACACAAGATGGCCGACGCGAACAAGGCTTTCGCGCACTTCCGATTCTGAATTAGGGAAGGTATGACGCGCCTCTTGTTCAACAACGTTTGCCTGAAAGTCGGACTGTAATCCGGCGCGAACGGTTTTCGCTCGAAAGAGAAGTTTATGCCACGCAGTCATCCATTAGAACTTGTTCGAAACATCGGAATTGCCGCGCACATTGATGCGGGCAAAACCACCACGACCGAACGGATTCTTTACTATTCGGGCCGCATTCATCGCATCGGCGAAGTTCACGAAGGCGCGGCGACGATGGACTGGATGGAACAGGAACAGGAGCGCGGCATCACCATCACCAGCGCGGCCACAACGTGCGAATGGAAAGGCCATCGCATCAACATCATTGACACGCCGGGGCATGTGGATTTCACGGTGGAAGTGGAACGATCGCTTCGCGTTTTGGACGGCGTAGTTGCGGTTTTTTGCGCGGTAGGCGGAGTGCAGCCGCAATCCGAAACGGTTTGGAGACAAGCGAACAAATACGGCGTTCCGCGAATCATCTACATCAACAAAATGGATCGGCTCGGAGCGGATTTCTTCGGCGTGGTTGAAAAAATCCGACAACGCCTGGGGTGTAAAGGCGTGCCGATTCAGATTCCGATCGGATCGGAAAGCGATTTTGTGGGATACGTTGATCTGCTGACCATGAAAGCCGTGACGTTTACCGACGAGAAAGGCAAAGAGCCCACGGTGAGCGAGATTCCCGCGGAACTGCGCGGGCAGGCAGCCGATTATCGTGAAAAACTTATCGAAGCGTGCGCCGATGTGAACGATTCGATCATGGAACGTTTTTTGGAAGGCGAAGAGATCACACTCGAAGAGATCCGCGCGACGCTGCGCAAAGGAACCGTGGAAAACAGAATCGTTCCGATTATCTGCGGAACTTCGTTCAAGAACAAAGGCGTGCAGGGATTGATGGACGCGATTGTGGAGTTTCTGCCGAGTCCGCTCGACAAAGGCGCGGTGATGGGAGTGGATATTCACACTGAAAAAGAGGTTGCAAGACCGCCCCAAGACGACGCGCCGATGTGTGCGCTTGCGTTCAAAATCATGAGCGATCCGTTCGTTGGACGGTTGACTTTCGTTCGCATTTACAGTGGCACGCTGAAAAAAGGCACGCAATATGCGGTGTGCTATCGCGATCCGCAAACGAACGAATTTAGAACGCGCAAAGAACGCGTGAGCCGGATTTTGCAGATGCACGCAAACAGCCGGGAAGATCTCGACGAGGCGTTCGCGGGAGAGATTGTGGGCGTGATCGGATTGAACGACGTTACGACCGGCAACACCGTATGCGCGATTGACAAACCCGTGGTTTTGGAAGCGATCAAGTTTCCCGAACCGGTGATTTCGATCGCCATCGAGCCGAAATCGAAAGCCGATCAAGAAAAACTTGGCACGTCGCTCATGCGATTGGCGCAGGAAGACCCGACGTTTAGAGTCTCAACGGACGCCGAAACCGGACAGACGATCATCAGCGGAATGGGCGAGCTGCATTTGGAAATCATCGTAGACAGGCTTGGGCGCGAGTTCAACGTGAACGCAAACCAAGGCAAACCGATGGTTGCATACAAAGAAACGATTCGAACCACCGCCAAAGTTGAGGGCAAATACATCCGCCAGTCGGGCGGATCGGGACAGTACGGTCACGTGTGGCTGGTTTTGGAACCGCTTCCTGCTGGATCGGGGTTTGTGTTTGAAAACAAGATCGTCGGCGGTGCAATTCCGAAAGAGTACATTCCCGCAATCGAAAAAGGGGTGAAAGAGGCGCTCGATTCGGGTGTGCTTGCGGGCTATCCGGTTGTTGATGTTAAAGTCGCCGTGGTGGACGGAAGTTTTCACGAAGTGGACTCGAGCGAAATCGCTTTCAAACAGGCCGCGATGATTGCGTTTCGCGACGGAATGAAAAAAGCCAACCCGGTTTTGAAAGAGCCTGTGATGCATGTGGAGATCACGACCCCCGAGCAGTTTATCGGCGATGTGATGGGTGATATTCAATCGCGGCGCGGACGTATCGAAGGCACCGAGCCGGCTGTTGGAGGCGTGCAGATCATCAACGCGCTGGTGCCGCTGGCCGAAATGTTCGGCTACGTAACTTCGCTTCGTTCATTGACGCAGGGCCGCGCGGCGCCGAACGTTACGCCTTCGCACTATGAAGAGGTTCCGCAAGGAGTGGCCGCGGAGATCGTTACGAAAACTCAAGGCACGGCGAAACATCGTTAGGATAAACAAGAAGATCGCGAGCAGAAGACTGCCCGCGATCACGTTCAACAGTTATCGGCCGCCGTTCGATGGTGGAGGCGTGTCCGTGCTTCCAGTTCCGGAATCGCCTTTTTCGCCCTTCTCTCCAGGAGGGCGGGAAACCTGCAAAAAATGT
>JAJPJR010000066.1 GCA_021324165.1 Armatimonadota bacterium | reverse complement strand
GGGCGGCGGCGGCTACGCGTCTGGCGGAGGGTCGCAAGGCTCTTGGGTGAATACGAACACAGGAAATCGTTGTTACTTCGAAACCCTTGTCGCTTGGCCCGTTCGCGGCGGCATGTCGGTAGATTTCACGATCTTTCACAACAGCCAAACCAGTTTTCATGATGAGTTGGGATGGCATTGGTCGTGGACCTATTGCGCCAGACTGAGCTACACGCCAGGTTCATCTGCGATCATCCGATGGGGAGATGGAACCACCGTTCCTTTTGAAGAAGACAACGGTGCGTTTGTTGCACCTGTGGGAGTGTACGACACCCTCGACCACAACGCCGATGGAACGTGGACGGTCACTTCGAAGAATCAGACAAAGTTTGATTTCAATTCCTCAGGGGCGCTTAGCCGGGTTACGGACAGCAATGGGAACCATATCAATCTGACGCTGAACGGTTACAACCACGTGACTGACGTAGCAGACGACACCGGACGAACGCTCCATATTACGTATTCCGACGGAACACATATAAGTTCGATTACCGATCCGATGGGTAGGTCGTGGTCGTTTGCATATAACATTTTCGGAAATCTGGTTAGGGTTGATTACCCTACGCTTAGCGGTCAACAGTATTCGGAATCATTTACGTACGATCCGAATCACTGCATGACGAGCCAAACCGATGCTAACGGGAAAGTTTGGCAAATGTTGCATGACGGCATGTTCCGCCTGATGTGGTGGAAAGATCCACTGCAAAATACAACGACGTTTGCCTATAACCAAACGAATACCGTCATCACTGATCCGATCGGAAAACATGTTACCCACAACTATTCTGCCGGGATGATCGCTTCAGTTGTTGAACTGGGTTACTCCGAAGCGTATCAGTGGTTCCCCGACAAGACGTTAGACCGATATTGGGATCGAAACAACAAGTGCTTCCATTTCACATACGATTCTCGCGGCAACATGCTGACAGCCCAAGATCCCTATTATCACACTTGGCGGTTCACGTACGACACGACGAACAATTTAACGAGCGAGAAAGATCCAACGATGACTGAGCCGTGGGAATACCACTATGATGCAAAGGGAAATTTAGAGTTCATTGAAGACCCGCTTAACCGCACGGTTTTATCAATCGAATGCGACGATTATGGAGACATATCTTCGTTGACGAACTACTACAACGAAAAAGTCTCGATTGAGCGGGACGGCTGGGGAAATGTATGGAAGATTCACGATCCGGCAAACCACATTACTGAGGAAACGCACGACCTCCTTGGCAACCTCACTTCCGTCACGAACCCGCTTCACCACACTTATAGCCTGGAATACGACGAGTGGCTTCGGCCCTGGAAAGTTACCCGCCCCGATTCGAAGTATGCCTACGTAGTCTACGACCCCACTGGGAACATAACCGACGTGTACGATGAGTTGTTGCGTCACGCATTCCATGGCGTTTATGACGACGCTGGTCGAATAACCGACGTTTACGACGCACTCCAGCATCACACGCAAATCACTTACGACGGACGTTCCCTCATAACTCGAATCACCAAGCCTATCGGAAACTGGGTTGATTTTGCGTATACGGACAGGGGCGAACCGTGGACAGTTTCAGTCGCAGGCATGTACTTAGAATGTTGGTCGTATGATCCTGCAGGAAACGTTCACCAATACCAAAACGGCAATGGCGACATTACGACATATTCATACGACGACAATTCGCAATTGACACTGGTCGATTATCCGACTGGCACTGACGTTGGGTTCACTTATGATGATGCCTCGCGGCTGACTCAGATGACTGACGGCACGGGCATCACCACCTGGACGTACAACACCCTGTCGCAACTCACCGATCTGGTTCAGCCCCAAGGAAGTCTGCACTTCGAATACGACGTGGCAGGTCGGTTAATCACGCAGACAGCGGCCGGTATGGGCAGCACTACGTATCACTACGACAGTTACGGCCGATTGGATTGGATTCGAAACTATTTGAACGAGACAACCGGCTTCGAATATGATGACGGTGGTGCGCTGCGCCGAGTGAACAATGCGAACGGTACCTACTCCCTCTATGATTATGACGGGATCGAACGGCTTCATTCGCTTATTCACAAAAATCCACAAGATCAAACGTTGTGGTCGGAAATCTATTCCTATGATGATGTCTCCAACATAACGGGCGTGAATATGAACGGTGTTGACATTGCTTATGGATACACCGATCTGAACCAGCTGCATTCGGAAACACGTCCTGGGTTCGACGCCCTCTATTGGTACGACGATAACGGTAATCGTCAAGACACCTTGATCAATGGAATCGCTGCCCATTACAGCTATGACAATGCTGATAAGCTGCAAACTGTCGGCGCTACAACGTTCCATTATGACTTGGCAGGCAGGTGCTATAAGCGAACAGATTCAAGCGGTGACACGCTGTTCGATCATGACTATGAAGATCGAATCACAAAGATCACATATCCAAACCTTTCCTGCAACACGTTCACCTATAACGGATTAGGTTCACGGGTAGGAAAATCAGATTCAACTGGATCGTACACGTTTTTTAGAAACGGAAGCGTGCCGGGTTCGGGAGTGATTTCGGATGGGTTCGCCACTTACACCGGCGCTCTCTCCGAACGGAGAAACGGCGCGTCGAAATGGATGCACCAAGGGGTATCCGGTTCGAACGTACTGATGACGGATGCGTCCGGTGCGGTTACCGATTCGCACACGTTCGATGCGTTTGGAAATCCTTTGACATCTTCGGGCTCTTCGCCGACGCGCTTTCTTTTTGGCGGTGGGTTTGGGCTAGAAAGCGAGTCCGACTTGCCTTTTGTGAGTCTTAGTTCTCAGTTTTACGATCCTGGCACGGGCGCATTGTTCGGCGGTGGGTTCGACGGCGGAACATCTGCGGTCAATCCAGTAGGTCCTCCTGCGCACCGGTTGCGACCGATGATCGCAGCATGTGATGGAGAGACCGCTGCGTTTCTCCCCGACGGACCGTCGCCGCGAACGCCATTGACGGACCTCGACAGCGATTGGTGGGCCGGACTGCAAACTGGGCTTGCTGCTGTGGGAAGTTCGCTAAGTTTCGGCATATGGGATGGCGGTTCATATCGGGATCGTCCAGGTTTTCGCGAAGCCGTTGCAATAGCTGATTTTGGCTTCGCTGTTCTTCCAATTCCTGCTGGGAAGATTCGTGCGGCTGCGGCGGGCGTCAAAATGCTCGACGGTGCAGCCTCCGCGACAAAGACAATCAAATTTGTTTCCTGCTCGGAACGCACCCATTCCGCTTGGAAATACATCACGTACGTTTTGAAACTAGATGGAGATGTGGTCTACGTCGGCCATACGGGCCGGCGGCTGGCCGCAAGATTCGCTGAACATCTTGCTCGCAACGTAACTCGAATCGCAGGGCAAAAGCTGACGATCGAGGCTTACGCCCACTCAAGCACGAGGTTCACCGCACGCGTATTAGAGCAAAAGCTTATGGACAGATTTGGAGGTCCCGGAGGTAATTTATGGAATGTCATTCGAGCAATAGCCCGCGGAAAAATGGAGTAACAGGCTTGCCCGTCGTTGAAGGTAATGTTTATGAATTCACCGCACTACCAGAGAAGAGTGTGTTGGCAATCGTATTTGCTGTTCTCGATGACAATGTTCCATTCATCGGTACCTTCAACGAAATGCCGAAGAATTCAGATCTCGTAAACGGCTGCCTGGCGGCAGAACTCTTATTCCTTGGAGGAATCCATCGCCCGATACTCAAATCCGGCAACTGGAACCTCCAAACCCAAATCACAATACCTGAGGCGCTTGCGCTGCCTGATTGTCTAATCGCCAAGATAGATTTCGACACCGGGCGCCCAGAACTTTACTTCCATAATGTTGTCTCCGATACATTTCGCGAAGTAGCAGAGTCGGACTTTGATACCAAAACATTCCCCGAGATACTCATGGCAAATGAAGCGGCCGTCCGGTTCGATACCATCGCGAGGCTGGTTGGCATTGAACCGTATCCGACCGTTCGTCAGTACCTAACAAGTGGTATGGATCCGTTTCTGCTTAGCAAGAACGTTCACAACGAAGCAAAGGTACGACTCGAAACCCTTGGCTTGCTTCGTTCCGACATAAACCCGCGATAGGGGATTGAGGCAAATCAACGTGGCACAGTGTTAGAAGAAATAAGTTAAACTTCAAGACAGATGGGTAGAAGGGCAACGAAGGTGGGAGGCAATTTTAGGATAGGGCATGGGAAGAGGTCAAGAACTTGATAGAGCGCTTGAACTTGAGATGGCGTCGCAGCTCAAGCCCCTGGGTTTCAAGAATAGCGGAGGTCTATTCGTCAGGGTGTTGGAGAACGGCGATTGCATCGGCATCTCCCTAAGCAACTCCGTTTACTTAAGAGTCGTCGCTTTTCCGATCGGATTTTTACATGTGAAAGCGATCGAGGTTGCGACAGCGAACATCCGCGGCGAAAAATACAAACGATGCCAGCAGGGGACAACATGTTTAGGTGTGTGTTACTTTCGCGATCGGCACGACCTGGTTCAGTGGACGATCGAAGACTTTCTGGAAATCCCAAGATCGGTTGATGAAATTCTTGCGATGTACTTTGAATACGCGGTTCCTTGGCTGGAAAAGATGCAGGCAGATCCCAAGCTTTTTGCCGAGCATGCTCTGACGCATTACAATCCGGTTCCGTTCATTTATGACCCCGTGTCGCACGCGCTTGCGATTTGTCATGGCGGGTATGTGGAAGAGGCGCGCAAATATGTGCACGAAGAAAGCGAGCGTCAGAAGAATGGCAAAGGTGCGTTGTTTATGTTTTTGGGATTTGAAGAAAAAACCCTTGAATACATAGACGAATGGGAACGCACGCACACATAGCCTTGCGCTGAACGAATCTATTGCATCTTGATTCCGGCGCGTGTCCTGACTTGCGCGGAGCGCCGGATGGGGGTTTGTCGCGGCGGCTTTAGAGATTTCCACCCTTCCCCCTGCATTTAGGGGGAAGGTGGCGCGAAGCGCCGGAAGGGGGTTAGGAGTTTATGCACACCCCCTTCACCGTTCGCTTCGCTCACGGGGCTTCCCCCTGGTGCCAGGGGGAAGCGCGGGGGTGAAACAGATTACGCTTCCGCCTGATGCCAGCGGGCAGCATGGATAAATGAAGCGTGGATAATTAGAGCCCACCCTTCCCCCTGCATTTAGGGGGAAGGTGGCGCGAAGCGCCGGAAGGGGGTAAGAAGTTTATGCACACCCCCTTCACCGTTCGCTTCGCTCACGGGGCTTCCCCCTGATGCCAGGGGGCAGCGTGGGTCAAACAATCCATCCTTCCCCCTGATTCCAGGGGGCAGCGTGGGTCAAACAATCCATCCTTCCCCCTGATTCCAAGGGCCAGCGTGGATAAATGAAGTGTGGATAAATAGAACCCACCCTTCCCCCTGTTTTCAGAAGGAAGCGTGGATAAGTGAAGCGTGGATGAATAGAACCCATCCTTCCCCTTGTTTTCAGAACCAGCGTGGGGTTAAACAATCCATCCTTGCCCCTGCATTGAGTGCGAAGTGAAGACGCTGACTCATGCCAAAGCCACTCACGAACCCCACTGAGGGTCGGCCGGCAGAACGGGTGCTTGAAACAATCGGCACAAGAGACCTATAATAAACACCCTTCGCGGGAATAGCTCAGTGGTAGAGCATCTCGTTGCCAACGAGAGGGTCGCGAGTTCGAATCTCGTTTCCCGCTCCAGGTTTGTGGGGGCCGGAAGGCCCCCAGCCTTCACCCGCAACTTCGTTCCGCCTCGCCGCCGAAAAAACGGCCAAAAGCACCGATATCAACAACACCAGCGGCTTGATCGAACGGCTCTTCACCCTCTTTCATATCGGCTTCTGGTGATTCAACGAGCAGGCGGCTGGGCCTTCGGAAGGTATCCTTTTCGTCTCTATCCGCTTATGTCCACCACCACCGAAATGCAGGTCTCCGTTGAAGAGTTGAACCCCTGCACCGTGAAACTGTCGGTCGTCTGCACGCCCGAGCAGGTGAAGGCGGGCTACGCCAAGGCGTACCGCGAGGCGGCGAAGCGCATCAAAGTTCCAGGGTTTCGGCCGGGCTCGGCGCCGGTCGCCATGGTCAAGCAGTACGCCAATCTGCAGGTGGTCGGCGAAATGGCGATGGAAGCCGTGGTTGCGGATTCTTACAAAGAGGCGCTGAAACTGAAGGGGATCGAGGCCCACTCCATGCCTAAGGTCGAGGTGTCCAAACTTTCAGAAGACCCGCCGGAATGTGAGTACGTTGCCAAAGTGCCCCTCCCCCCAAAGGTCGAACTTGGCGAGTTTGAAAACCTGACCGCCAAGCGGCCTGACGTGACCGTCACTGACGAGGAGGTCGAAGAGCAGGTGCGGGAGCTGCAGGCCGGCAAGGCCAAGCGCCGGTCGGTCGAGGGCCGCGGGGCCCAAAATGGGGACTTTGCGGTGGTGAACATCGCCGCGGACGGACAAGAGCCCGAAGGCCGCAACTTCATGACCGTGGTGGGAAACACGTTTCCTCAGCTCGATCAGGCGCTGCAGGATCTCAGGCTCGACGACATCAAGCACGTTGATCTGACCTTCCCCGAGCAGTTTCAAGAGAAAGATTGGGCAGGGAAGACGTTGTCTTGCATCGTGAGGCTGAAATCCCTGTCGGCTCCCGAACTTCCTGAACTTACCGATGAGTTCGCTCAGCAGTTTTCGGCGGAGAGCGTTGAGGACCTCAAGTCCCGAATTCGGGCCGGAATTGAGCGGGCGAAGTTTCGGATGGTTGAAAACTACGTCCACGAACAACTATTAACCGGATTGCTCGAAAAATCTACGGTGAGCGTTCCCGATCCGATGTGGGAAGACGTGGCCGAGCAAAGGATGCGGGAGATCGCTTACGACGCCGAGCGCCGAGGCGCCACGCTCGAGGAGTTGGCCCAGGCGAACGACATGACCGTAGAACAGTTGTATGAGCGGGTAAAAGATGAGGCCCAGGCCGAAGTAAAGCGCGCCGTTCTGCTCACCGAGGTTTTTCAAAAGGCCGGGCTGAAAATCGAACCCGCCGACATGACCGCCGAAGTGGAACTCATGGCGCGGGACATGAACATGACGGCGCAGGACGCGCTGAAAGCGATCCGAAAGGCTCGCAGATTGGATGAGGTTCAGTTCAGGGCTCTTCGCAAAAAAGTCTTGAATCTTTTGGTTGAAAAGGCGAAGATCGAACGGGCCGAGATTGCGTGAGCCCAAATCCGGTCTAAACCGACACAGTCTAAGCCGATAATTGTAACGTCGCCGCAGGAGGGCAAAATCGAAGTTATGGGCATACCGTGGGTCATCGAGCAGACAGCGCGAGGCGAACGATCATACGATCTGTTTTCCCGCCTCCTAAAAGATCGGATCGTTTTTTTGGGCACGCCTGTGGACGACTATTACGCCAACCTGATCGTTGCCCAGATGCTGTATCTTGAGAAAGAAGACCCTGATAAAGATATCGAGTTTTACATTCACTCGCCGGGTGGCGTGGTTAGTGCAGGGTTGGCGATCTACGACGTGATGCAGTTTGTCAAGTGCGATGTGGCGACGTTCTGTCTTGGCCAATGCGCCAGCATGGGCTCCTTGCTGCTGGCGGCTGGGGCTCACGGCAAGCGGCACTGCCTGGAAAACGCGCGGGTGATGATTCATCAACTCAGTGCCGGCTACCAGGGCTCGGGCACCGATATTCAGATTCAAGCCGAAGAGATTCTTCGGTATAAAAGGATTCTCAATGAAATCCTGGCAAGGCACACAGGACAACCTGTAGAGAAAGTAACGCAAGATTGTGAGCGGGATTACTTCATGAGCGCCGAGGAGGCTAAAGAATACGGGCTTGTGGACATTGTGTTGAAAGCGGGCGACCGAAAGAAATAGAATTCAAGAGACAAACTTATGGAACAACGCGACAAATGCGCGCTTTGCGGCAAGCCGAAAGCCCAAGTCAAACGATTGATCGTAGGCCTTCATGGCGGAGTGTGCCAAGAGTGCATCGAACTGTGCATGGAGATTTTGCGCGGAGGCACGCCCGAAGAGGCCGCGCCTCGAAGCGTAGAAAAGCCGTTCGGCAATCAAGTGCCCAGGCCGAAAGAGATTGTAGGGTATCTGGATCAGTATGTTGTGGGCCAAGATGCGGCAAAACGCGCGCTCAGCGTTGCGGTTTACAACCATTACAAACGGATCAGTTCCGATTCGAGCGCCGACGAGATTGACTTGCAAAAGTCGAACATTTTGTTGATCGGGCCGACCGGGTCGGGAAAAACGCTTCTTGCGCAAACGTTAGCGCGGATTTTGAATGTGCCTTTTGCGATTGCGGATGCGACCAGTTTGACCGAAGCGGGTTATGTGGGCGAAGACGTCGAGAATATTCTTCTTCGGCTATATCAGGCTGCCGAAAACGGTGATTACGGGCGCAGCGCGCTATCGGCCGCCGAGCGCGGAATCATTTATGTTGACGAGATTGACAAAATCGCCCGGAAAAGCGATAACCCTTCGATCACGCGCGATGTGAGCGGCGAAGGCGTTCAACAGGCGCTCCTCAAGATTTTGGAAGGAACGATCGCAAACGTTCCACCGGGCGGGGGCCGCAAGCATCCGCATCAGGATTACATTCAGCTGGATACGCGCAACATTTTGTTCATTTGCGGCGGGGCGTTCGAAGGGTTGGATCAGATGATTTTGCGGCGGCAGCAGGATACCGTGATGGGCTTCCGCGCCAACCCTCAATCCAAAAAAGATCGTTCGAAAGATGTGCTGAAATCGGTGCTCCCGGAAGATCTGTTGAAGTTCGGTTTGATTCCTGAATTCATCGGCAGACTTCCTGTGGTAGCGACCCTCGATGCGCTGGATGAAAAAGCGCTCGTCGAAATTCTCACCACTCCGCGAAACTCGCTCGTCAAGCAGTTCCAGAAACTTTTCGCGATGGATGGAGTGGAGCTGGATTTCGAAGAGGGATCGCTGGTGGAAATCGCACGCGAAGCGTTGAAGCGCGGCACCGGTGCGCGCGCTTTGCGCGCGATCGTCGAAGACATCATGATGGATGTGATGTTCGAAGTTCCGAGCAGGCACGACATCGAGCGCGTGGTGATCCCTTCGGATGTGATTTCGGCGCATCGGGCGCCGGTGCTCGTGCAGGGCGAAGAGCGGCAGGCGAGTTAGGCGCAACGCATCAGAAAAGTTCCGCCTAATGACGAGAACGCGTTGCAGACTGAACTTCCGAAAGAAGTTTAGCTGCCGGGCCCGTCGTGATAACCATAATCTCATCGCCCGCCACGAGTTTCGACTTGCCCGTTGGAATGAACTCATTGCCCGACCGTTTGATGCTGACGATCAAACATCCATCGGGCAGTTGAAGATCTTTGATCATTTTGCCGTCCATTCGCGAGCCCGTTTCAACGACGAAATCGTGCAACACAGGCTCTGAGAGATGCGGCCTTCCAACGTCGCCCGTTTGGTGCAGGTCTTTTTCCAGCAGGGCTTCGTAGATCGGTTTGCTTCTGCCTTCGGCGATAAGATAAGCGGCCAAACACGCGACCAGAAGCGCCAATAGTTGATCGTAGTTGTGCGTCATTTCGACGATCAGCACGATTCCCGTAAGCGGTGCGCGAACCGAGGCGGTGAAAAAAGCAGCCATCCCAACCACTGCGAATGCCGCAGGCGTTGCAGCTGCTTCAGGTATGACAAAACCTCCAAGCCGTCCGATGAGCAAACCGATGACCGCACCTAGCACCAACATCGGCGCGAAAATGCCGCCCGGCACGGCTGCCCCGTAACTCAACGTGGTCAAAACGAACTTCACCAGAAGCACGACCAACAGGAATTTAATCCCCAGATAGTCGCCGCGAATGATGCCTTCGGCAGTGTTGTGCCCATCGCCGGCTGCTGCCGGAAGGAACCAAAGCACCGCCCCTGCGATGCAGCCCGCCAATACTGGAATCAACCAGCTCGGCAATCGAGACTTCCTCATCCAATCGCCTGAATGGAATATGCAGTAATTGAATGCGACGGCCACAAACCCTGTTGCGACTCCGAGCGCGGCGTAGATCGGCAGCGCCCGGAGACTGGGAGTTGGATAACCGATGACGTGAAACGAAGGAAATTGACCTGTCAGCAGCCGCGTTACCACATCGGCGGCGACTGCTGCAATCAGCGCCATCCCGTAAGTGAGCGCCGAAAGTTCCCTCTGCAGTTCTTCGAGAACAAAAACAAAGCCCGCCAACGGTGCATTGAACGCCGCTGCCAGCCCTGCGCCGGCTCCGGCCGCCAGCAGTTGCCGTTTTGCGGAATTGGGGAGTTTTGCAAGTTCAGTAACTGCCTGTCCAACCGCCGCACCCATCTGAACCGTGGGTCCCTCACGTCCCAGACTCATCCCGCCGCCAATCGCAAGGAGGCCGCCGACCGCTTTGATCGGAATGATCCGCCTCCAATTCATATGCCGCAGGTGCAGCAGCACGGCCTTGACATGGGGAATCCCGCTGCCTGCGGCGCTGGGGCAGTATTTGCGGGTCATCCATCCTGCGAATCCTGACATCGCCCCGCCGCCCACAACCAGAATCATCAAACCAAGAGAAGGCATTCCCGAGAACCATGAACGAAGATCGAGCTGCAAGACTCGAGCTTCGTGCAGCGTAAACTGAAACGCAACCGCAGCGAGCCCCGCAAAAGTTCCAACAAGCGCAGACCATCCGAACATCGCGCGTCTTCGCCGAGCGAGCCAGTTTTGTCGGCGTTTGTCTCTTTCGAAGCGGGCGGCGTCGTTCGTGTCGAACGTGTCGGCGAGTGGGTCGGCTTTAGTCTCGGATTCCGAAGCGATGCTCCGATTTTACCGCACTCCGAATCAGCGCATCAGCACTTCCTTTGAATAAGTGAACAGTTTCTCGATCAGCGGATTCCACCAGTGATAGATTGAAGGCAGATCGCAGCAGCCAAAAAACCTGCATTCAGTAGATTCCGTGCACGCAGTGATTTCACCCACGGCATCCACGCGCCCGACGAAAAGTTCCGCCCACTGGATGTTCCGGCCGTCGGTAATGCGATAGCACCCCATGTATCGCACATCGGACACTTCCGCCCCTGCTTCTTCCCGCGCCTCGCGCCGCGCTGCGTCCATTCCTGATTCATCGGGTTCAACGCGGCCGCTTGGAACGCACCATCCGCGATTCTTGATGTGCGCAAGCAGCACTTTGTCATCTTTCCACAAAAACATCAGCGCAAAATAGGGACGAAACGGCGGTCGGGCAGGAGCCGGAAGAAACTCAAGAAGCCGCTTATCCCATTTGGCGCACGGAAACCGCATCAGCTGCCGAACACCTTCCCAACAATGTCCTTCATTGGAACAGGCCCAAACACGCGGCTGTCTTCGCTGATCTCTTCGTTGTCGCCCAAAACGTACACACAGTCTTTAGGCACCTTATACGTGCCGTTTTTAAACGTGTCCCAATTGACTGGCTGATTGCGGGTGTCCACCTCATCTCCTGCCAGATAGGCGACCCGCTTTACCAGATATTCGTTGTCCACATCGCGGCGGATGACCACAATGTTTCCGCGCTGAATGCCCCCAACCAGCCAAAGCGCCTTGCAAATGGCGATACGCTGCTTGTCGTGAAACGTCGGTTCCATCGAATGTCCAGTAACCACCACCGTTTGAAAGTTGAAGTAAAAGAACACCAAAAACAGCAGGACCAGCATCAAAACAACGCTGAAAACGTTGACAAGAGGTGGTTTTTTTGGAACAGGGGCGGGGTCTCCCTCGGTTGGGGGAGTGAGTTCGGTCAGGTCAATCTGCATGCTCGGTAGAATGGGAACAGTTGATGCCTTCCATCTTAGCGCAAACAGGCTCCTCGTCCGCAACCTTGACCTACGTCTTTGCCGGGGTGATCGCTCTGGCTCTGGCTGGGGTGGTGCTTTGGGTGCGGCGGGAGATTGGGGTGCTGAAATCCGCTTTGAAAGATGCGGCTGGTCAAAGCCTGGAACAGCTTCTGCGGCAGCACCTGGAGGGGCGGCAGAGGATGGAAGAGAAACTGCGCGAATCGGCGCAGCGCCTTGCCGATTTGGAACAACACGCCCTAACCACCAAGGGCCGGATCGGACTTGTGCGCTATGATGCATTCGATGATGTCAGCGGCAGGCACTCGTTTGCGATCGCCATTCAAAACGAAGAGGGTGACGGCGTGATTTTGAATTCGATCATCGGCCGGGAGACTTCGCGGCTGTATTGCAAACAGATCATCGGCGGAAAATGCGATCAGGCGTTGGCGCCGGAAGAAGAGGAGGCGATTCGGCTTGCGGCCAGAGCGCGTCTCGCTGAAACCAAACAATGAGCAATCCCGAACCGCAGGACGCCGTTCTTATCGAGCGCTCAAAACGCGGCGATCGGCACGCTTTTGATGACCTGGTTGCCAAATATCAAACGCGCGTATATCAGTTCGCGTATCGGCTTTCGGGCGATGGAGAAACGGCTTCCGATCTGACCGCGGAGGCGTTTGTTCGCGTGTATACAAACTTGCACCGATTTCGGTTCGACAGCAAGTTTACAACGTGGGTGTTCAGAATCGTAACCAACTGCTTTTTGGACCTGCGAAAGCGCGAACAGGTGCGCAAGCACGAATCGCTCGAAGAACTTCTCACCACAGCCGACAGCGAAATGAAAAAACAGTTCGGATCGGAAGACGAAAGCCCGCTGGAGATCGCCGAGCGGGGTGAGCGGGGAAAGGCTCTCGAAGCCGCCATCCAGCGGCTGCCCGAATACCAGCGCGCAATGATCGTGATGTATCACATCGAAATGCTGAGTTATGAAGAGATTGCCCAAACTTTGGATATGCCGATCGGCACCGTAAAAAGCCGGCTCAACCGAGCGCGGCTGGCCCTGAAACAGGTTTTAGACCCGATGCAGGAACTTTTCAGCGGCTGAAGGGGTCAGACCAGTAAACAGATTTTCACGAGCACCCAGATGACCTGCACCCAAGCCAAAGAGCTTTTCAGCGAGTATTACGAGGGCACGCTTTCGGGCGGGCTGCTCCACGAGCTGGAGCGCCACCTGAACGAAGACCCCGCCTGCGCCCACGAGTATGAGGCCTTCAAGGCGGTGATGGGCTCGTTCGAGTCGCTTCCCCCCATCGAAATCCCAGCCGACCTCGGCGAGCGGATCGCCCGGCGGCTGGATAAAGCCGATTGGGAAGCCAAACAGACCCGAAAGGTTCCGTTCGGCTGGCTGCGTCTTGGGCTGGTTGGTGTAACGGCTGCGGCGCTGCTCGTCGTCGGGCTGATCGAGTTGAACCGTACCGGGAATGACGGCGGCGTGAAGGCCGGCTACATTGTGTCAGGCGGAAAAGTTGTCGAGCCCACGTCGGTGATCAAACAGGATGGCACGTACATGCTTCAGGTGATCGCCGACAAAGCGACCCACGTTTTGATCAGTTTGGGCGGCGTGGGGCCTGGCATGCCTCCGCAGGATTCGGTTCAGGTTCGGCGTGAAACCGCCGAGGCGGGAACCACATTGAAAATGCAGCTGGAAGACCGGGGCGGCCCGAAAGAGATTGTGTATGCAAGCGCGGACAACGACAACAGCGTTACTGCAGTGATCTTTCCCGGCACCAAAACTGCTCCCGAAGGTCTTCTTCGTTCGCTGACCGACATTTCGACGTGGCATGGAGTTGTGATCGAGATGAAAGTGAGCAGTTTTGACAGCGCGTCGAGAGCCGTTGCGCTTTCGAGCGATCTTGACAAAGATCTGCAAGCCGCGCTCGGAGGCACTCCGTATCATTATGTGATCGAAGGAAAACTCGTTCGAATTCGATAGTTAAGATCCTCTCCCCCTGACAAGCGCCGGCGAAAGTTCGGCGCTTGTTTTTTTGTTACAGGGCGTTCGATTCCGTCCGGTGTTTGCGCAGCTGTTCGGCGCGCAGGTCGGCAGATGCGGTTTGAATCTGTTTTTGAAACTTGGCTTCTTCGTTCATCGCGATCTGCCAATCGCAAAGCATCTCCCAAACGATCTGCTTTTCGCCGGATGTCTGCCATTGTGCGACACGTACCAAAACCGGTTTTAGGCTTTCGCCTTCGCAGGCCGACTTGAACGCCTCTGAAACGATCTGCGCGGCATCGGATCGCTGCCAATCGTTTGTCCAGCGATGGTTGCGAACGATATACAGCGCGAATTCGTTTCGAAAAATCGTCGCAACGGGCCTGCTCCATGCTTTCAACTGGTCGAGGGCGGCAGCGATACGCGCGAGTTGTTCTATCGGAACTTGGGGCGCGATTTTTAAACTTCTTCGCAGCCAGGCTTCAAAACTGTTCGTGCTTTGAAGGTGCGATTGGGAGTCGGAATACCGCATGACTCCAGATAACCGCAGTCCGATGGCGCACAGCCTGGCCTGGGTGCGCAGATCGTGCTTTTCCGAAGCGGTTCGAAATGCGGATTCGATTTCGTGCCGAATGCGCGCCAAAGAGCGGATGATGGGCCGCCTCGCATCCAAGTCCGCACCGACTCCAAACCTTGTGCCTTCGAGAATCGGATATCGAACGTCCAGAATCGGCGCGAGCTCGAGGACGACCGCGGTTTTGCGTTCGGGCCCGGCGGCAGTATCGTCGAGCTCGGCCAGCTTGTCTCCGGCGGCCACGATCGGCGCATACGCCTGAAGACGGTCGCGGTAGCCGTCGGGGTCGGAAGGGATGAGCGAAGAGCCGACGTTGGTTAGTCGTGCGATGGCGGCGATCCAGCCCAGAAGATAGGCGGGCGAAAAGATGAGAATCTTATAGAAAGTCCGTTTGAGTTTCATCCCCGCGAGCCCTACTGATTTTCGGTTCGCGGGAGGCCGGATTGGAGGCGGTTAGGTGAAATAGGAGAGTTGCTGGCGGGCCTTTTCGTGGCCCGGCTCGATGGCGAGAATCGCTTCGAACTGAGCGCGGGCCTCGTCCACCATTCCGAGCATCATCAGGGTCATGCCGTAATCGTATCGGATGTCGATGTTGCCCGGAACGGTTTCGGAGATCTGCTTGAGGTCTTGCAAGGAGCCGTCGAAATCGCCCTCGAACCCTTTGATCAGCGCGAGCTGCCACCTTGCCCGAATGTGAGTCGGGTCGGATCGAAGGATGGCCAGAAAGCCCTCCTTGGCCTTTGCATAGTCCCCCTGACAGCGGTCTGCGAAAGCCCGCTCGTAGAGGTCCTCACTGGTAATAGGCTGTTGATTGTCCTGCACTTTTGACATCGCCCCAAGTCCGACCAAGAGCCAGTATAACACCGACTGCCGAATCTGACAACAGCGCTACGCTTGCGCGGTACCAGGTTTCCACTTGGGAGACCGAATTCCTTCCTGCTTTTTTGCCTCTTCTTCGGTTTCCTGCCCGTCGGGGTCAGTTTCTGATGCCTTTCCGGCAGGCGCGGGCGCTCCAGAGAGGATGGCAAGGAACGCGTCGCGATCCAAGGTTTCGACCTCCAGCAGCGCGTCCACGAGCCTGTCGAGTTGGTCTCGATGATCGAGCAGGATGGTTCGCGCTCGGTTGTGGCACATATCTACGATCTCTTTGACCTCGGCGTCAATCTGGCGGGCCACGTCTTCGGAATAGTTTCGATCCTCCATGTAGTCTCGGCCCAGGAACGGGTTGCTGTGTCGGCGCCCCAGCGCCAAGGTGCCCAACTTTTCGCTCATTCCATAGGTGCAGACCATTGCGCGCACCGTTGCGGTTACGCGTTCCAGGTCGTTGCTCGCGCCGGTTGTTACTTCGCCGAACACGATCTCTTCTGCGACTCGGCCTCCGAGCAGGGTTGTAACGTCATCCAGGAGTTTGGATTTGCTCACCAGGTATTTGTCTTTGTCGGGAAGCTGCCAGGTTGAGCCAAGCGAGATTCCTCGCGGCAGAATCGTAACTTTGTGCACGGGGTCGGCGTGCTCCAACTTTTCTCCGACGATGGCATGTCCCGACTCGTGCACCGCGATAATTTTGCGTTCTTCAAGATCCACTACGCGGCTTTTTCGCTGCGGGCCGACCATCACGCGATCCAGCGCTTCGTTCAGATCGTCCATATCAATTTTCGTTTTGTCGTGACGAGCGGCGAGGAGTGCGGCTTCGTTCAATGCGTTCGCGAGGTCTGCTCCAGTGAAGCCGACGGTTCTTCGCGCAATGACGCCGAGATCCACGCCGTCGGAAAACGGTTTGCCTTTTGCATGGATGCGAAGAATCGCTTCGCGGCCTTTGGCGTCGGGCGCATCCACAACGATGTGCCGATCGAATCGGCCGGGACGAAGAAGCGCAGGATCGAGCACGTCGGGACGGTTGGTTGCGGCGATCACGATGACGCCGGAATTGGGGTCGAATCCGTCCATTTCGACGAGCAGCTGGTTCAGGGTCTGCTCCCGCTCGTCGTGGCCTCCGCCGAGACCGGCTCCGCGTTGGCGGCCCACGGCGTCAATCTCGTCTACAAACACGAGGCTTGGCCGGTGTGCTTTTGCGGTTTCGAAAAGATCGCGGACACGGGCAGCTCCCACGCCGACGAACATTTCGACGAAGTCGGAACCTGAGATATGAAAGAACGGAACGCCCGCTTCGCCTGCGACGGCTCTTGCAAGGTGGGTTTTGCCGCAGCCGGGCGGACCGGTGAGAAGAACGCCCTTTGGAATCTTGCCGCCGAGCGCCATGTATTTCTTGGTGTTTTTCAGAAAGTCAACGATTTCATACAGTTCCTGTTTGGCTTCGTCAACTCCGGCCACGTCATCGAAGGTGACTTTGGGCACGCTTTCGCTCACGCGCCGTGCCTTGCTTCGGGCGAAACTCATCGCCTGGTTGCCCGCGTTTTGGGCGGGACGGATCAGCAGAAACCACAACAATGCGAACACGCCGATGGGGAGCAGCACGGTTGTGAGAATCGCCTGCATGCCGTCGCTCAACAGCGGCTTTTGAATGTCAACGCTTACGCCCGCATTGTCCAACTCTTTTCTAAAATCCGCGCCGGATGGGCTGTCTTTCAAAAAACCGACGGCATATTTTTTCTGCCCATCGCGATATTCGGCAGTAATCGTGTCGCCTTCCCAAGCGACGTTTGTGATGAGCCCTTGTTTTGCATCGCTTGCGATTTGGGAGATATCCACCTTTTTGGGGCCGGCAGAAAACATTCCGCCTCGGTTCGTGGAGTTCAGAAACCAGATAAGGACGGCGGCGAAGAACAAAGTAAAGATCGTGAAAGTTATTCGCCTGTTCAAGAAAGCCTCCGAGCGCCCAGCGGCGCCCACCTGTTCTTACGCCCCAAAGAGCGGGGCCGTTTCATCATTCTGTTCGTGGGGGAGATTATACCGTTGAGTCGGTTGATTCGGGGCGGAACTGCAGGCAGACGGCGCTTTCCGGGCCGGATTCGTGTCGAGAACGCGCCGCAATCGCCACTCCGGGCACCCAAATCGGCCCGGCGTCGTCGGCGATCACCGGGACGCGGCTTCGAATTTCCCGACAGATGCGGTTCGCATCGAAAAGGTCTTTGAGTTTGGTTTCGCGGGTTTTGCCGACCGGAACCATTCGGTCGCCCGGACGGTATGACCGCGCACGAAGGCGTTCGCCGTGCTGGTAATGAATTCTTGCCGACAGAAGGCCGTTTTCAGCCGCTGCGTTCGGTTCGATCCGCCAGCCGTCGTGAGCCGCTCCCGAATGCGGATCGAGAGGAAGATCGAAAGGTTCGGCTGGGGCGGGATTGCGCACCGACATATAACGTGCGCCGATCTCCACGACACACCTCGACGATTCGGATGTGATGCTGATTGGAGACGATGTTTGAATTGCGTGAGTAAGCGCGAACGTTTGATCGTAATTCAAGTCGGCGCCGAAATGTTTTGCAGCCGCGCGAATGATGCGCCTGAGAATCGGCAGCGGAGTTGAAGCAAGCCGATCCAGATGATATCTGTTTTCAACCCGTTCGGAAAGGAATGCCAGAGGACTGTTCGATCGAATTCTTGCTGCTTCCAAAAACAAGCGTGTTAGTCCGTCCAAAACCTCGTTGTCCGAACGGATGATGTTCACCGCGCGCAGCAGGCTTTCGAACGCTCCGGGATGCAGCGATTCGAAAGCAGGAACCAGTTCGAGCCTCGCCCGCACACGCGCAAACGTTCTGTCTTGGTTGCATTCGTCCGAGAGATAAGCCAAGTTGTGGCGCTCGCAATACTCGATCGTTTCGGATCGGCGGGCGAACAGCAGCGGCCGAACGATGCTGCCTCGAACGACCGGAATGCCGATCATTCCGTTAGTTCCCGCGCCCCGCGCAAGGTTCAAAAACACGGTTTCGACAAGATCGTCGGCGGTGTGCGCGGTAACGATGAGCGAACCTGGGTTTTCTGCGGCGATCTTTTTGAAGAACGCATAGCGCGCCTCACGGCCCGCTTCTTCAATTCCGATTTTTCTTTCTGCGGCGATGTTGGGAACGCTCACGCGTTCGAAGCGAAACGGAACGCCGAGCGATTCTGCGAATTCTGCGCAAAACTGCAAGTCGTTCTCAGCGGATTCGCGCTGGCCGTGGGAAAGATGCGCGGCGATCAGATCGAACCGTTCGCAAGCCAAAAGGTGAAGCAGACAGGTGGAATCCGCTCCGCCTGAAAAACCGACGATCAGTTTGTCATTTCGCGCGAACAGCCCGTGCTTTGCGGCGAACTCTCGAAACCGTTCGATCACGCACCCGATGTTACCGGGGTATGATTTTCTGCTCGCGGCGGCGGTAGCTCAGGGGTCAGAGCGCCTGACTGTGGCTCAGGAGGTCGAGGGTTCGAGACCCTTTCGCCGCCCCATTTTTTTCACCTGCCCGATTTGGCCGTCAGCCACCGGTTGATGTCTTCCCACAGAGTGGGGTTCAGATCACCTGTCGAAGACATATCCGCTGAAAACGGCTTGAAGAAGTGATCCACTCCGGGAATGAATTCCACCGTGACGTCCACTCCCGCCGATTTGGCTGCGGTCTCCAGTTCGTTCGCGTTTCTTGATGGAACGTAATCGTCATCGAGGCCTTGGACGATGAGGATCGGATCTTTGACGCGCAGGATCAGTTTCGAAGGATCAATCTGCATGTGCTGGCGCATCCATTCAAGATACATGCCGTTTACGATTCCTTTTTCACCGGCCTTCGCTTTCTGAATCACCTCGTTGATTTTTGGAATCGAGGCAGCCGCCGCATCGCGCACCGATTGGCTTAAGCGCGTGTCGGCTTGCTGCACGTTCATCGCTTCGACGAACGCTTGATCGAGCGGTTTGGATGGCGCAGCCAGAAGAATTCCGCCTGCCAATGTCGCGTCGGTCGTGAGCGCCATAAGTGCGATCGTCGCGCCTTCGCTGTGACCGCAAACGTAGATTTTGAACGGATCAACTTCGGGAAGCTTTTTCAAAAAGTCCGCTTCCATCAACGCATCGCTCATCAGTTCATCGGGCGGACTGGAACTTTTGGTTCCGTTGGTGCCGCCGACTCCGCGATCGTCCGTCCGCAGAACCGCATAGCCTGCGGCCGCAAGCTGATCGGCGAGAAGCCGCGCCCAAGAGTTCGTGATCACGGGCGGATAGTTCCAATCGCGATCCGAAGGGCCGTATCCGCTGATCAAGAGCACTGCGGGGCGTTTGCCGGATCTTTTTGGCACGAGCAGCGTGCCGGTCTTGTAAACCACGCTTCCCACCCAGATTTTCACTTCGCGCTCGTCGTATTTGTCCTTGTTAGGCTGAAGCGAAGCGACGTCGGGCGGGTTGCTCGGAGGGTTGGCGGGCGGAGTTACGGGCTCGTTCGGACGTCCGAGCGATTCCCATCCGGTTCGGATGACTTCGGCTCCGACCCTCGTGTCTTTCAGATACAGCACTCTGCCTTCGGCATCTGAGATGACTTGAATCGCATCGGGATCGGTGGAAGAGCCGAATGTCCAGTCAACGATTTTTTGGTTATTGCGTTCACGTTCGGCGACGCGCGTTACCAGAAACTCGCGCGTGCGCACTTGCGAGGGCATCACGACTTCGAACAGTTGATGGCCGCCCGCGGCTTTGTCATAGGCGCGCAGAATGAATGAAAGGTTGTGCCATGCATACGGCTCGGAGCAGAAAACTTTGGAAGCGTGAACAGGGATTTTTGTGATCTCTTTTTGGGGTTTTTTGCCGCCCGGCGCGGTCTGCCATTCGGCTTCGAACACCGCGTTCCCGCCTTTAATGGAAACGGTGATCGTTTTCTCTGCAACCACGTTTACCACGGCCACTCCAAGCGCGTTGTCGTGCGTTGTGAGCTGGGTTTTTCGTTTGAGCGTGATCAAATCGCCGTTGACGTTGGAGATCAGTGAGCTGCTTTTGCCGTCGGAAGTGATTTTGAATCCTTCGCGGGCGACGGCTTTTCCATCAATGTACGTGGTGTACGTTCCCTGATCGAACGCCGAGGCTTGGGCGAGGGCGAGAAAAGCGATAGCGATATGCATGCGGCACTCCTTAGCCTGAATGAAGGCCCGTTGCCTGCAAGAGTACCAGCCCCGCAAGGCCGACGGTACACTTTTTGCTATGCCCTTCGTTTCCGAACGCCTTTTCGCGTTGCGTCAAGAAGGGAAGAAGGCGCTTGCCTGCTTTGTCACTGCGGGCGACCAGCCTCTTGAACACCTTCCCACGATCTTGGGCGCCTTAGAGGCTGGAGGCGCCGACTTGATCGAATTGGGGCTGCCGTTCAGCGATCCGATCGCCGACGGGCCCACGATTCAGGCATCGAGTCAGCGCGCTCTGGATCGTGGGGTGCGGCTTTCGCAAATACTGGAAGCGGTGCGGGAGGCGCAGGTTCGTGTGCCGATCATCACCATGGGATATGCGAATGCGGCACTGCGGAACGGCTATGGGAGATTTGCCGAAAGTTTGAAGGCGGCGGGGATTTCGGGAGCGTTGATCAGCGACATGATTCCGGAAGAGGCCGGAGAGTGGCGATCGGCGGCGGAAGCGGCGGGTTTGGACACCGTGTTTCTTACGGCCCCCACAAGCACCGATGCGAGGATCGCTGCGGCGTGCGCCGCTTCCACCGGGTTTGTGTATTGCGTTTCAAGAACCGGGGTCACGGGCGCCGAGAACGCCGTGCCACTCGAAGTTGGGGAGCTGGTGCGGCGCGTGAAACGGCACACCGAACTTTCGGCGCTGGTTGGATTTGGCATCTCGACGGCGGCGCAGGTTCACGCGGTTTGGGAATGCGCGGACGGTGCGGTAGTGGGGAGTTATCTGGTGGATCTGCTGCACCGCGAATGGAAGGGCGTGCAGAGCGCGGGCATGGTTTCGCAGGCAGTGGCTGCTTTGCGTTCGTAGAGTGTGTTTAGGTGCTAAACTTTGCATCGGGCTGCCTTCGCGGCTCCCGCATATGAACGATCTCAGCAGCGCGCGCGGAACTGATCTGCGAACTGGCCTGACGGCGATTTGATAAAACCGGCCGAGTCGGCAATCCTTTCGCGTGCGGCTCGCGGAAGGATGATGGATGAGACTCACAAATCTTGATTCGCTTGTCGAAGAACTGACCGCGGCATACGAGGCCGGCGCGGGCACAGAAACGTATCGCTCGATGCTCGAAGGGTTCACTGCCGTCGAAGCCGCGCGCGTTTTGGATGAACTTGAGCCCGAGGCCGCGTGCAAAGTTTTCGAATCCCTTCCGATCATCGTTGCCGCCGACGCGCTGGGAGAAGCGGGCGCCGATACGCGAAACAGTCTTCTGCGAAACGCGAATCGAAGTTTGATCTGCCAGATTCTGGATGAACTTCCGATGGACGACGCCGCGATGCTGGTTGCAGAACTTCGTCCGCACGAGTTGGAATCTATTTTGGGCAGCCTGCCCGCGGTGGATGCGCGCGAAGTTCGCGAACTGCTCGCGTATCCCGAAAACACTGCGGGCCGAATGATGACCGAAAAGTTCGCAGCGATTCGAAGAGAGATGACCGTTGGCCAGACGCTTGCCTATGTGGGCACCATGCCGGAAGATATCGAAACCGTTCACGACCTTTATGTGCTTTCGGCCGATGGACACCTGATCGGAGTGTGTTCACTGCGGCAGGTGGTTACCACGGATGCAAGCACACTGATCGGCGAGATTATGCAGACCGATGTGGTTTCGGTAACCGGCTTGACTCCTGCGCGCGATGTGGCAAACCTGATTTCTGAGCACGACTTTTTGGCGCTCCCGGTGGTGGATGGCGGGAACAGAATGCTTGGAATCGTTACCGTTGACGACATCATTGACTTTTTGACCGAAGAGTTCGAAGAGATGTATATGCGGCTGGCGGGCACCGATGCGGAAGAGCTGGATCGCAAATCACCAACTCAGATCGCCAAGCTCCGCCTGCCGTGGATTTTGGCCACGATGACGATCGAGTTGTTTGCGGGCATGGTAATCCACGCTTTTGATCAAACGCTGACAAAAGTGATTCTGCTGGCTTCGTTCATGCCGATCATTTCGGCAATCAGTGGGAACACAGGGCTGCAATCGGCAGCGATCATCATTCGGGGACTTTCCACCGGTCACGTTAACTTAGATCGTTGGCGGCATGCACTCAGCCGTCAGATTCACACGACGGCATTGATTGGAGCGGCGTGCGGTTTGACGCTTGGATTGGTCGGCGGCATTTGGGACAAAACGATCGGCTTCGGGATCGTTGTGGGCATCGGAATGTTTGCGGCGGTGAACATCGCCGGAGTGGTTGGAACGCTCATTCCGTTTCTTTCTAAGCGGATGGGGTTTGACCCCGCACTCACGGCGGGCCCGTTCGAAACTGCGTTTCAAGATGTGATCGGCATTTCGATCTTCTTGGGATTGGCGACGTTGATGCTGCCTTTATTGCGATAGGGGCACAAAACCGAGTGCCAGGGCGTCAGAATCCATATGCCGATCCTTGCGATTTTCGAAAGCGATGCGATTCAAAAGGAGGTGTACGAGGCCCTGAGACGTGCCGTGGATTGGGAGAAAAACCCTCCCGCCGGGGTGATTTCGCATGTTGCGAGCTTTGACGAGGGCGGCAAACTGGTCGTGGTGGATGTTTGGGAATCGCAGGAGCAGTTGGAAACGTTTCTGCGCGACCGTTTGGCGCCCGAGCTGCAAAAGCGCGGGCTGCCGATTCCCGCTGCGCGGATTTTGAGCACCCATGTCGTTACGGCGTACCCTGGCGTAACTCCGCACATCGTTCAATGAGCGGCGCAGGAAGTCTGCTGCTGCGACGACAAGCGGATGCCGCGTTCGAGGAATTCATGGCCTCGATCGAAGGGGTGGATGAGGCGATCTCGCGCTTATCGCTTCCTCATAATACTGACGATTACCTTCACAGCGACGGCACAATTTATGGAATCGTGCTGCACGTGGCGGTGTGCAAAAAGATGTATGGCAGCGTGGCTTTCCGCTCTTCGGAAATTCGATGGCGCGATTGCGAAGCCGAACTTCGTGCATTCGAACCCGAATGGCAGCCGGCGCTTGATTATCTGCGAGGTGCGCACGCTTACTGGCTGGAGTGTTGGCGCGATCTGAATGATGGGGACTTGGAAAAAGAGGTCAAACATTTCCGTGGCAGAATGATCCCATGCTGGCGGTTGATTGACATCATAATTCGGCACGATGCGTATCATGCGGGGCAGATTGCCGCCGTTCGATATGCAGGAGTGCAAACGGGCTTGATTCCGGCATCGTCAGCCGACGACATCGCCCTGCACTGCCGAGAACTGCCCGATTATTAGCGCCTAAACCGACACCAACTCATTCAGGCTCATCAGATTAAAGTTCGGATTGTTGAGCCTTTCGACGTGCGAAGAGAGATTGACGCGGTTTTTGATCAGGTTTTCAAACAGTTCGGAGATCGGATCTTGCTGCTTGTAATCTTTTCGAACGTCTACCATTCCCATGAGTCTGCCGGTGGATGATAAAAAGATTTCGGTGAGTGCGGGCGAGGTTGGGTTTCCGAACACGAAAGATTGTGCTCCGCGTTCGGGGTAGCCGCGCAGAATGATCGAAAGCGGCCCCACGTCGCTGAAAAAGTACGGAACGTTTTTGAACGGCTCATCGAGCCCGGCCATAACGCGGCCCGCGTGTTCGGCGCTCGCTTTTGCGTGCAGATGGTGTTCGGCAATGTACACATCGCCAAGCACCGTGTCATCGAATTCGGCGACGTCGCCCGAAACCCAGATATTGGGATCGGAAGTGCGCAGTTTCATGTTGGCGCGGACTCCGCGCATTCCCATTTCCAGTCCGCAGTGTTTTGCGAGATCGCGTTGATGAACGTGGCCCAGACCTGCAACCACAAAATCTCCGGAATACTCGTGGTCAGAAGCGGTGATTACCCGCCTTCCTGCATAAACGTGACTCACCGGTTCGCCGGTTACGACCGTAACCCCCATGTTCTCCAGTTCGCGGCGCACGGCATCGGCAACCGGTCTGGATGGAAATCCTGGCTGCAAACGGTCGGCTTGTTCGATGAGCGCGACTTTCAATCCTCGTGCAGTGAGCGAAGCCGCAAGTTCGGTGCCGATGTAGCCGCCGCCGATGATCACGCACGATTTGGAAGAGGCGATGCGGTCTCGAATCGCCTTGCTGTCTTCGGCGGTCCGCAAATACATCGGCTCTTGGTCGGTGTGATCGTGAAACTCTCGAGGCGTACATCCGAGCGCGTACAGCAGTTTGCCGTAGGCGATCTTGCTGCCGTCTTCAAACTCCACCTGCTTTGCCGTGCGGTCAATGTTCACAGCGCGATGGTTCAGAACAAGATCAATCCGATTGTCAGGATAGAACGATTCGTCTTTGCTGTGAAAATCGCTGATCTGTTTGGATGCGTCGGTCAAATAGTATTTTGAAAACGGCGGCCGATCGTAGGGCGGCTCGCTGCTTGCGCCAACAATGCCGATCGAGCCGTTTTGATCCGTTTCGCGGATCGCAGCGGCGGCGTAGGCGCACGAGGTGCCGCCTCCCAAAAGCAGATAGTCGTACATTGCAGGCATCGTCAGGTCTCCTTTATCAGACAATTACCAGTATGGAGCATGGCGGCCTCATCCGCAAGCGGATTTCTGTAAAAACTACGGGTGGGAGGGAACCTTGGAGCGTTCTCATCCGTCTACTATAATAGTAGACAAAAACGATGATGTCGTTTGAGCCCGCCCGCCCGTTTCGAAGCCTGTTTTTGGACTTCAACTCGTTTTTTGCGTCGGTGGAGCAGCAGGATCGGCCCGAACTTAGGGGCCGGCCGGTTGGCGTGGTTGCGGTGATGACCGACTCATCGGTGCTGCTGGCCGCGAGCATCGAGGCAAAACGGCACGGCCTTCACACGGGGAGCTTGATCGGCGAGGCGAAACGGACATGCCCTGACCTGGTTTTGGTCGAGGCAAGGCACCCGTTGTACGTCGAGTATCACGAGAAGATTGCAGAAGCGGTTGCGGGTGTTCGGCCTATCGAGCGGGTCTGCTCGGTTGATGAGATGGTGATCCGTTTGACTCCTGCGGAGGCTGACAGGGAGTCGGCGGGGCGGATCGCGCACGAGATCAAGGCTGCTGTCCGCGAGAAGGTGGGCGAGCTGGTCACGTGTTCAATCGGTTTGGCGCCGAACGCGTTTCTTGCAAAAATCGCCACGGAAATGGAAAAGCCGGACGGCTTGGTTTTTCTGCTGCCATCGGAACTCGAGGCGCGCATCGGCTGGTGGAGACTTGCCGCACTGCCTGGGATCAACCGGCGCATGACGGTGAGGCTGAACCTTGCGGGCATTTACACGATGATTGATCTTTTGCGCGCCGACCGGATGAAACTGCGTGAGGCGTTTGGCAGCGTGATCGGTGCGCGATGGTGGCATCTTTTGCGCGGCGACGATCTGCCGGAAGTGGAAACGAAAAGGCGAACGATCAGTCACAGTCATGTTTTGGCGCCGGAGTTTCGCACGCGCGATGGCAGTTATCAGGTGCTGATGCGTTTGATCGAAAAGGCGAGCGCGCGGATGCGTAGAGAAGGGCTCACCGCAGGATTGATCTCGTTTTTCATTCGTTCGCGCGATGAAAAGTGGGAGGAAACCGAAAGGATGCGGCCCACACGTTCGACGCTTGCGATGATCGAAGCGCTGCGCCGTGCGTGGCGGAAAAACGTGATCGAGCAGCCGATTCAAGTGGGAGTCGTGTTGGGCGAATTGGGACGGAAGATTCTTCAAACCCCGTCACTCTTCGAAAACGAAAACCGGCAGGAAGCGCTTCACGATATGGTGGACAAACTGAACGGCAGGTTCGGCAAACACACCGTGCTGCCCGCGGTCGTTTCTGGCGCGAAGCACACAGCCGAAGAGAAGATCGCGTTTCAAAAGACGCAACTGTTCAACGAGGGCGGCAGTTAGAGCCTAAGTTTCGCGGCGGCCCATTTTCTGGCTTCCTCATCGGCGGCAAGAATGTTATTGAGCGTGGGTTCGGCTTTGGGAGCCGCGCTCAGGCTTTGTTCATTAATCCGCTGGATCGTTAGAAAGCCGATTTTTTGGGAAAGGAACGCGTTGGCTGCGACTTCGTTCACCGCGTTCATAAACGCAGCGGTAACGCCTCCCATCGCGAACGCTTCGCGCGCAATGCCGGGACAGATGAACACCGATTCATCCAGCGGCTCGAATGTGAGCGAAGGTGTGTGCGCCGGTTCCCAATTCTTCGCTGGCGAGGGCAGCCGCTTGGGACCGAAAAGCGCGAACTGAATCGGAAGTTTCATATCGGGATGCCCCATCTGCGCAAGAACGCTGCCGTCGTTGAACTTGACCATCGAATGAATGACGCTTTGAGGATGCACCACCACGTCAATCTTTTTGGGCGGCAGATCATATAGCCAGCAGGCTTCAATAATTTCGAGGCCTTTGTTCATCATGGTTGCGCTGTCAATGGTGATTTTGCCTCCCATCCTCCAGGTGGGATGATTCAGGGCATCGCTCAGCGTGACCGTTTCGAGTTCGGCAAGACGCTTTCCGCGAAACGGGCCGCCCGACGCGGTGAGAATCAGTTTTTCAACTCCGCGGCACGAAGGCAGAGAAGGCGAATCCCGATCACCCCACAAACATTGCAGAATGGCCGAATGTTCGGAATCAATCGGAAGCAGAACGGCGCCTGCCTCCTTCACGATCGGCATCACGACCGCACCGCCCGCAACCAACACTTCTTTTGATGCGAGCGCGATCCGTTTCCCGGATTGCAGTGCGGCGATTGTCGGTTCGAGCCCAATCATGCCCGCGACGCTTACGACGACAAGATCAACATCATCGCGGGTTGCGAGTTCGATGAGGCTTTGCACGCCGCCCTTCGAAAACAGCGTTGTGGTTTTTGCATCGAACTCTGCCGCCTGGCGTTCCAACGCTGCCTCGTTGGAATGTGCGGCAAGGGCAGTAGCTCGAATCCGATCGGGGTGCATGCGGATCACATCGAGCGTCTGCGTGCCGATGCTGCCCGTGCTGCCGAGGATGGCGACTCGAATCATCCGTTTGCGAGCGCACCTAACTTCCGAATGCGAAGCCGATACTGTTGAATCGCATCGAGCAGATCTTCCTTTGTAAAGTCCGGCCATAATTTTTGGCTGACGACAAGCTCGGCATAGGCTCCCTGCCACAACAGAAAGTTGCTCAAACGCATTTCTCCTGCGGTTCGAATCAGAAGATCGGGTTCGGGCAGGTCGGGGTTATAAAGCCGCTGCGATATGGCGTTTTCATCGGGCTGCACGCCGTCGTGCAAGATGCTCTTTACGGCATCAACGATTTCGGCTCTGCCGCCATAGTTTATGCAGAGTGTGAACCCGATCCCGCTGTTGTTTTTGGTTGTTTCAACGCCTCGTTCGAGCGCAATCTGAAGCGATTCGGGCAGTTCGTGAATTCTTCCGGCGGTTCGTACGCGAACGTTGTTTTGGTGCATCACGCGCAGTTCATCAATGGCGGCTTGAGTTATGAGCGACATCAAGCCGTCTACTTCGTCTTTCGGGCGCTTCCAGTTTTCGGTGCTGAACGCGTAAACCGAAAGGAATTTGATTCCGACATCGCTTGCGAAGAGCAGGATATTCCGCAAAGTTTTGTATCCTTCGCGGTGGCCCATGATGCGCGGCAGGGATCGCTGTTCTGCCCAGCGGCCGTTGCCATCCATAATGATGCCGATGTGCTTGGGAAGCGATTCGTTTTCGGACACAGCCTGCAGAGGTTACCGGCAAGCCGCGGCCAAAGAAACTAAAAGGCGGAGTCCGGGATCGGAACTCCGCCTTGGCTTGGAGGTGACGGACGTATTACCAAAGGTCTGCGAGAGAGTCCTTGAGCAGACTATAAGCCCCATAAAGCGCCGCTCCCGCCACTCCAATTGCTACGATCGTATAGATCATTCTCTACTCCTCTTGCCGTGTTACAGGGGAGTTGTTCCGCTTGCGGGGCGGACATTTGAGGTTCTTTAGCTGTCAATGGTGCGTGACTTTTGAAAGACCTGGAGCGTGTGCTGATGGTGGGAATGCCGGGAGTTTGGACAAAACCGGTTTTTTTGACTTGGATGGGTGGACTCGTTGTATAATTCCGCTTGGGCTATGGAGTAAGTGAGCGAGCGGAAATACATCTTCGTGACCGGCGGCGTGGTCAGCTCGATTGGCAAAGGCATCGCCACTGCCAGCCTCGGCCGGCTCCTTCGAAACCGCGGCTTCAGCGTAGCCCCCGTGAAACTCGACCCGTATTTGAACGTGGATGCGGGCACGATGAACCCGTATCAGCACGGCGAAGTTTTCGTAACCGACGATGGCGCGGAAACCGACTTAGACCTGGGCCATTACGAAAGGTTTATGGACGTAAACTGCTCGCGCGAGAGCAGTGTTACGGCGGGCTCGGTGTATCGGACGGTAATCGAGCGCGAGCGCCGCGGCGACTATTTGGGCGGAACGGTGCAGGTGATTCCTCACATCACCAACGAAATCAAAGATCGCATTCGAAGAGTAGGTGAGCATGCCGATGCGGAACTTGTGATCGGCGAAATCGGCGGAACCGTGGGCGACATCGAGGGCCTGCCGTTTTTAGAGGCGATCCGGCAGTTTCGAAAAGATGTCGGAAGTCAGAACGTGATGTATGTGCACGTTACGTTCGTTCCGCAAGTGGGGCCTTGGGGAGAAATTAAAACCAAACCGACGCAGCACAGCGTGATTAAACTGCGCGAAATCGGAATCGCCCCCGATCTGCTCATCTGCCGAACCGATTTGCCGATGTCCGAAGAGATCAAAGAAAAGATCTCGCTGTTTTGCGACGTGGACCGGGAAGCGGTAATCGAATCCATGAACGTCGAAACGATTTATGAAGTGCCGCTGATTTATGAGCGTTCGGGCGTGGGTGAGTTCGTGACCAAAAGGCTCCAGCTCGCTTCGAGGTCGCCTGAACTTTCGGAATGGCAGGCGATTGTGGAGGCGGCAAAACACCCGGCCAAGTTGTGCCGCATTGGGGTGGTGGGCAAATACACCACAAATGGCGATGCGTATCATTCGATAGAAGAAGCGCTGATTCATGGTGGAATCGCACACAACGCGCGAGTGGAGGTTTGCTGGATCGAGTCGGTAGACCTTGAATCGAAAGAGGTTTCGAATCAGTTGGAGTCGTTGGACGGGCTGATTGTCGCGCCGGGTTTTGGAGAACGCGGAGTGGACGGCAAAATCCGTGCGATTCAATATGCGCGCGAAAACGCCCTGCCGTTTTTGGGAATCTGTTTTGGCATGCAGCTGGCCGTTGTGGAATTCGCACGCAATGTGTGCGGAATAACGGGCGCGAATTCCCAGGAGATCGAGCCTGGAATTTCGGATGCGGTTGTACACCTTTTGCCCGAACAAAAAGATGTGAGCGCAAAGGGCGGCACGATGCGCTTGGGATCGTATCCGTGCAACGTTGTGCGAGGAACGCTGGCCGAAAAACTTTTCGGCGCCGTGAAGATAACCGAAAGACACCGGCATCGGTTCGAAGTGAACAACGATTTTCGTGAACAGCTTGCTGCGGCAGGAATGATCTGTTCTGGAGTTTCGCCGGACTATCGGTTGGTCGAGATGATCGAAGTCACGAACCATCCGTACTTTATCGGCACTCAAGCGCATCCAGAATTCAAAAGCCGGCCGAACCGTGCGCATCCGCTTTTCAAAGGGCTTGTCGGAGCGGCTTTGGACCACCGCGCTGCGCTGGGAGGTCAAGCCGCGGTTTCGCTTTCCTCGCAAGGCTGAGCGTGGTTGAACAAATCGAGCGCCGAGCCGTTTAACTGATAGACGAGGAGGAGAGTGATGGTGCACGCTTTATTGCCTTTCGTTGCGATTTTGCTGCGGCCCGATACAGGAAACGTTCCGCTGAACGACCTTGGCGCCGGCTTTTATAAAGGTTTTCAAGGAGGCTTATATCCGGGCGGATCGAACGTTGTGCCTGCCTCGCACATGTCCGCCGCGCTGGCACTTGCGGCAGGAATCGTGCCCCGTGACGCAGCCGGAATGCCCAACGCGCAGACCGGCAAAATTGGGATGATTACCATCGGCATGTCGAACACCACGCAGGAATCGGCGCCGTTCGAACGCAACGAAGATCTCAACGGATATCGCAACGCTCGCGTTGAGATTCTGAACTGCGCGGTTGGTGGTCAGACCGCCCACATCATCGCCGATCCGAGCGCAAACTATTGGACAATCGTGGCGCAGCGCATCGCGGCGATGGGCTTGAACGCAAACCAGATTCAGATTGCGTGGCTGAAAGAAGCAAACGCCAATCCGCCGAACGATTTTCCTGGACATGCACAAGTTCTTCGCGACGATTTGATTCAAGTGGTGCGCAATCTGCGACAAAAGTTTCCGAATTTGACGTTGTGTTATGTTTCGAGCAGGATATATGGCGGATATGCCAACACGCAGTTGAATCCCGAACCTCAGGCCTATGAATCGGGTTTCTCGGTAAAGTGGCTGGTAGAAGCGCAGATATCGGGCGACAGCCGATTGTCGTTTGCAAATCCCCCCAACGCTCCGCTTCTGTTGTGGGGGCCGTATATGTGGGCGGACGGTTTGACGCCCCGAAGCGACGGGCTGATCTGGATGGCCAACGAATTCGAATCGGATGGAACCCATCCTTCGACGCTGGGAGAAAACCATGTTGCCGATCTGTTGACGCAGTTTTTTTCAACCGATTCAACCTGTCAAGTTTGGTTCAAGCCTCAGCCGGGATTCAGATTGACAGCGGTGAATGCCGCCGCCGATGCATCGGTTCGATCCGATCAGCCCAATGCGAATTTTGGAAGCGCCGATTCGTTGATCACGGCGGAAGGATCGTATTCGGCAAGAACGTATCTGAAGTTTGATTTGCGGGGGATCGTTGGACAGATTGTGAGCGCGAAACTTTCGCTGCGCGTTGGAAACGGCGGCGGTGGGATTTTGGGTTTGGTGAACAACAGCAACTGGCAGGAAAACACGATCACATGGAACAACGCGCCGCCGATTGACGGTGGGACGATCACGCAAATCCCGATGGCATCGCGCGAGAGTACGATCTGCGCGGAAACCGCCGCAGCGGTTAATGCCGACAGCGATAAAATCGTTACGTTCGCGCTGGCGGCGCCTTCGGGAAGTCAAACTTATGTTTCAAAAGAAGGCGGCCAGCCGCCGCGGCTTGTTTTGATTGTGAAAACCAAGTTTCCGGCCAAAAGCGGAGGCGGCGTGCCTCCGCCGTCATCATAAGAGCGTGGCGGGAGCGTGTAGGAATCGAACCCACCCAACGCCTTGCAGCGTCGCACCGGTTTTGAAGACCGGAAAGCACACCAGCGCTCATCCGCTCCCGTTTGGCAGGCGGCGAGTCTACTTCAGAACTTGCCGTGTCGTGAGGCGGCATTGCGAATCGAACTCATAAACATAAGGCAAGCCCGTTTCAAGATTCAGTTCCAAAATCTGTTCTTTTGAAAGGTTATCGAGACGCATGATGATTGCGCGGTTGCTGTTTCCGTGTGCGACCACCAAAACGTTCCGCCCGTCGCGGATATCTCCCATAATCGCCCTTTCGAAAAACGGCAGAGTGCGGGCAGCGGTGTCTTTCAGGGCTTCTCCGCCGGGCGGAGGAATGTCAAAACTTCTTCTCCACAAGTGAACGATGGCGTCTCCGTATTTATCGCGCATGCTCTGTTTGTTCATGCCTTGCAGCTCGCCGTACATTCTTTCATTCAAAGCCTGATCGCGGATGATGGGGATTTCGACGTTCATCGTTTGCAGCATGATTGCGAGGCTTTCTTGCGCGCGGGAAAGGGCGCTGGTATAGGCCACATCGAATGAAAAACTTCTCAATTTTTCACCGGCCGCGCGGGCCTCATCCTTTCCTTTTTCGGTCAAGGGGACGTCAATCCATCCCGTAAAGCGGTCTTGGGCGTTCCAAAGCGACTCTCCATGACGAACAAGTACCAATATCGGCATACCTGACGGCAGTTTACCGGCTAAGGTGTGGGGGTATCTTTGCACACAGATCATGCGAATCGTTTTGGGAGCGAATCAGAAAGAATCGGCGGAACCGGTGATTCGCTTGATTGCGCGCCTGGGTTTTCCTAATGTGGAAGTTCATACCCTTGGCGTTATCGAGCCGTTTTATCCTTACACTCCGCCGGTTGCGCCTGGGCTCGGAATGACCGTGGGTGTGGATTTTGGAAGAATCGAAGAGGCGGTGCGGCAGCATTGCGAAACTCTGGGCGAAGAGATTGTGCAGGAGTTCCACGAAAAACGGATCCGCTGCACCGCGCACGTCGCAAACGGAAGAGCCTCGGATGAAATTCAGCAGCTTGCGCACCAGGTGAATGCCGATTTGATCGCCGTTGGAGGGGGAAACAAAGGCGCTGTAGCGGCGATGTTTTTCGGAAGCGTTACGCGCGAGCTTTCCGTGCACTCCGACCTTTCGGTGTTGATCGGCAGGGGGGAACCGAAGACACACGGCCCGATCAAAGCGGTTTTTGCAACGGATCATTCAGCGTATGCGCGCAAAGGTGCAGACGAACTTCTGCGTTTTGGGCCATTAGGTTTTTCCAAACTCACCATTTTGAGCTGCTACGATCTTGAAATGAGGCTGCCTTTGGGAACTGTTTTGGCAGCCCCCGAAACGTTTGCTCTGGAAAAAGAGAAACTCGAACGTGCAATTCATCATGAAAACAAGCAGTTGTGCGAAAAGTTGGCGCCGCTGCAGTGCGAGTTTTCAACGATGGAAGTGCAAGGCTCGCCGATCGAGCAGATTGCCAAAGTGATGGAAGCCACCGAATCGGAACTTTTGATCATAGCGGCGCAGGGCCACGGCGCGCGAGACCGTTTGGTGCTGGGCAGCACGGCGCATCATCAGGTGGCCAATGAGCGATATTCTGTACTGGTTTTGCGGCCAAAGTAGTATAATTGGCATCGCGTGCTTCTGAAATCCAACGCAGATTTTCGGCTGAGTCCAGACTTTGTTCCTCGCGGCGATCAGCAGTCGGCGATCGAGGGGCTTTTGCGCGGGCTGGATTCCGGTGAAAGGTTTCAAACGTTGTTGGGAGCGACCGGTACCGGCAAGACGTACACCATGGCGAGCGTCATCGCCAAGGCGAAGCGGCCGGCGCTGGTGATTGCGCACAACAAAACGTTGGCGGCGCAGTTGTGTCAAGAGTTCCGCGCATTCTTTCCCGAAAACGCCGTTGAGTATTTCATTAGTTATTACGATTATTATCAGCCGGAAGCGTACGTTCCGTCGTCGGATTTGTACATCGAGAAGGATGCAAGCGTCAACGAGGAGATTGATCGTTTGCGGCACGCTGCGACGCAGGCCGTTTTGGAACGCAGAGACGTGGTTGTGGTTGCGTCGGTTTCGGCGATTTATGGATTGGGCGATCCGCAGGCATATCGTGAACGCGTGTTGACTCTTGAGCGCGGAGAAACGGTATCGCGACAGGAACTTCTTCGATCCCTTGTGCAAATGCAGTTCACGCGCAACGAACTGGTGCTGCAAAGAGGCACGTTTCGTATGCGCGGCGACACGCTGGAAATTCAACCAAAAGATGAAGAGATCACCACACGTGTGGAGTTTTTTGGCGAAGAGATTGAAAGAATTCGATTGATTGACCCGTTGACGCAGGAAGTGTTGGATGAGCCCGAAAGAGTGAGCATTTTTCCGGCCACGCACTATGTGACGCCGTGGGACAAGATGGCCGAGGTAACCGAGCAGATTCAACAGGATTTAGAGGCTCAATGTGCGACGTTTCGCGCGCAGGGAAAACTGCTTGAAGAACAACGGCTGAAGCAGCGCACGAGTTATGACCTCGAAATGATGCGGGAGATGGGGTATTGCAACGGAATCGAAAACTATGCGAGGTATTTCGAGGGCCGCGAGCCGGGCACTGCTCCATACACGCTGCTCGATTTTTTGTCGCCTGATACGATCGTGTTCATAGATGAAAGTCATCAAACGGTGCCTCAGCTTCATGCTATGTATAACGGCGACGTGCAGCGAAAAACCGTTTTGGTGGAATACGGGTTTCGGCTTCCGGCCGCACTGGACAACCGTCCGCTGAAATTCGAAGAGTTTCGCGAACGTGTGGGCCAGGTGATTTTCGTGAGCGCAACGCCCGGCCCGTTCGAAAGAGAAGTCAGCGGGCAGATCGTTGAACAGATCATCCGTCCGACCTATCTTCTCGATCCGGTGATTCAAATCCGCCCGACAAAAGGTCAAATTGACGACCTGCTGCACGAAATCAAAACCCGCGTAGACAAAAAAGAGCGCGCGCTCGTGACAACGCTCACCAAAAGAATGGCGGAGGATTTGACGGGGTATTTGCACGACCTTGGAGTTCGCGTTCAATACATTCACAGCGATGTGCACTCGTTGGAGCGGCCCGAGATTCTGCGCGATTTGCGCCTGGGGGTTTATGATGTGATTGTCGGCGTTAACCTCCTTCGCGAAGGACTCGACCTTCCGGAAGTAACACTCGTAGCGATTTTGGATGCCGACAAGGAAGGTTTCCTGCGCTCGGAAACTTCGCTCATTCAAACGATCGGCCGCGCGGCGCGAAATGTAGGCGGAACGGTGATCATGTATGCCGACACCATCACGGGTTCGATGCAAAGAGCGATTGATGAAACAGAGCGTAGACGGGCGATTCAAGAAACGTACAACCGCGAACACAACACCGCTCCCGCCACCGTAACGAAAGCGGTGCGCGAAACGGTGCGAAGTTACAACGTGATTAACGAAGAAACCGCCGGATACGATGCCGAAGCGCGGTACACAAAGGAAGGAGCGCTGCTCATCGAAGATGTCCCGAAGGAGATATCGCGAATGGAGAAAGAGATGTTTGCCGCGGCCAAAGAGATGCGGTTCGAAGACGCCGCAAAAATTCGCGATGAGATCTTTCAGTTGCGAAAACTTGCCGGCTTCGCCGACCCCGCCAAAGCGCTTTTCAAAGCGCCGAAAAGAGGAAAGGACGCAAAAGCGCGACGATGACCACGCTCATTGCCAACGCAAAATGGTGGGAAGACGGCTCGCCTGTCAACCTTCTGATCGAAAACGGAATCGTGCGGCAAAAAGGAACCGAACCAGCACAAGCCGATGAGACGGTGGATGCCGAAGGAAGATACTTGATGCCGAGTTTCGTCGAGCCCCATGCGCACATTCTGCCGTTGGGATTCGATTTGAAAACAGTGAGTTTGCGTGATTGCAAAAGCAAGCACCAACTGCTCGATGTGGTGCGAAATGAGAATCTGCGTTTGCCCGATGGTGAATGGCTGCTTGCATCGCAATACGATGCGAACAAGTTTGATGATGGGCAGGACGTTACAGCAGCCGATCTGGATCGCGCCGCCCCCGAAAGGCCGGTGATTCTTCGTCATGCAAGCGGGCATGCGTGCGTGGTGAATTCGGTTGTGTTGCGTTATGCCGAAATTGCAACGCAGCAAGATCCTCCGGGCGGAACCGTTGTGCGGGATGAACGCGGACGGCCGACCGGAGTTCTGCTTGAATCAGCGATGGCTTTCGCGTATCGCCGGCTGCCGCGGGCATCGAAATCGAAAATGCGTGATGCGATCCTTGCGGCAGGAGAAGAGATGCACCGGTTCGGCATCGCGGTGGCCGCCGATATGCAGACAGGGCACGGCGATCTGCAAGAGGAACTCGACGCTTACCGGTCGGCGGCTGATGAAGGCTGCAAAATATGGATGCGGCTTTATTTGGATTGGGAACATGCTTTCGAAGATAAGGGCGTAAAATCTCATTTGCGCGAGGATGACCGGCTGAGAATCAGCGGAATCAAACTGTTTGCCGATGGAGCGATCGGCCCCGCAACTGCCGCAATTCACGGCACGTATAACGATGGTCAATCGGGAAACCTGATTTATGAACCCGATGAACTGTTCAGAAGGATTCGCATCGCCGAACAAGCGGGCTATCGTGTGGCGATTCATTCCATCGGAGATCGCTCGACTGACGTGGTTTTGGACTGCCTAAGCCGGTGTCAAAATCCCAGCCGGCACCGAATCGAACACGCCATGATGCTATCGGAACAACAGATGGACAGAATCTCAACGCTTGGAATTAAGGTGTGTGTTCAACCCGCGTTTCTAAAATATTTCGCCCACGCATATAAAAAACGCCTTGGAGAAAGATTTGCAACCCTCAAACCAGTTGCAACCATGCTGAAAAAACGAATCAGGATCGCTTTTTCCAGCGACGCGCCGATCGTGCCCTGCGATCCTATGGAAGGGATTCGAACAGCCGTAAACTGCCCCGAAGGATTCGACCCCACGGAAAACGTGGACATCAAAACTGCATATAGTCTTTATACACGCGGCGCTTCGGAACTGCTGGGCGAGGAAGAGCGTTTTGGTTGTTTGGAGCCCGGACAGTTCGCACATTTTCGACTTTTGGAAACCAACCCGCTGCAATGAGCCATTCACCAAAAACAGTTTTTGATAAAGTGTGGGATTCGCACGTCGTAACCGAACTTCCCGGCGGCGGCTTGCTGCTTTATGTTGATCGGCACTTGGTGCACGAAGTTACTTCGCCTCAGGCGTTCGATGGACTTCGCGCGACGAACCGCCGCGTGCGAAGGCCTGATCTTACGTTTGCGACCGTAGATCACAACGTTCCAACCGACGGCAGGCCGATCGACGAGTCAACACTAAGCGGCAAACAGATCGCGGCATTAAGCCGCAATGCCGAGCAGTTCGACATTCCACTTTACGGTTACTTGTCAAGCTGGCAGGGAATTGTGCATGTGATCGGCCCCCAGCTGGGCATCACACTGCCAGGATTGACAATTGTGTGCGGCGACAGTCACACAAGCACGCACGGCGCGTTTGGTGCGCTGGCATTCGGCATCGGCACCACCGAAGTCGAACACGTTCTTGCCACGCAAACTTTGCGCGCCGCATCCAAACCGAAATCGTTGGAGATCAAAGCCAACGGGCTGCTGCAGCCGGGAGTTACGCCTAAAGATCTTATTCTGGCAATCATTCGAAAACTCGGTGCGGCGGGCGGATCGGGTTTCGTCGCCGAATATCGCGGGCCGGCGATTGAATCCATGGGTATGAGCGGACGAATGACATTGTGCAACATGAGCATCGAAATGGGAGCGAAAGCCGGAATGATCGCGCCGGATGACACAACCTTCGAATTCATCGCGCAAGACAATCGGCCGTTTGCGCCCAAAGGAAAAGACCTCGAACGATTGGCGGAAGAATGGAAAACGTTGAAAACCGACACAGATGCTCGATTCGATAAATCGGTTTCGCTGGATGCGAGCAGCCTCGTGCCGCAGGTAAGTTGGGGAACCAATCCGGCGCTCACCATAGGGATTGACGAAACGATTCCCGAACCTTCGAACGACACCGAAAGAAGAGCCCAAATGTACATGGGAGTGACGCCCGGAACGGCAATTCAGGATTTAAAAATAGACAACGTGTTCATCGGAAGCTGCACCAACAGCCGCATCGAAGATCTGCGCGAAGCGGCCGCAATTGTCCGCGGTAGAAAAGTGCACGAAGGCGTCCGCGCAATGGTTGTGCCAGGAAGCGAGGCCGTCCGGCAAAAGGCGATCGAAGAAGGGCTCGACAAGAT